>JADIMW010000067.1 GCA_017694415.1 Candidatus Caccoplasma merdipullorum | reverse complement strand
CCGTTCTCCTGGAAGAGATCCACATACGAGTCCATACGCCCTGCCGTTGTCGGCCCGAACGAACCCGACGGCATTCCTGCCGGGGTCTTTGCCGGTCCGGCATAATAAATCGGGTGTTTCTTTATATATTCGGGCAGTCCCTCGCCGCGGTCGATTCTCTCCTTCAGTTTTGCATGAGCAATATCGCGGCCGACAATAATCGTTCCGTTAAGCGACAAGCGGGTAGCTACGGGGTATTTCGTCAATTCCGCGAGAATCTCGTTCATCGGGCGGTTGAGGTCGATTTTTACGGCATTCCCTTCGCCTGCATTCCTCAATTCTTCCGGAATAAGTTCGCCGGGATTGTCGTCCATCTTTTCAATCCAGATACCGTCCTTGTTTATTTTAGCCTTTATGTTTCGGTCTGCCGAGCAGGAAACACCCAGTCCCACAGGACAGGATGCACCGTGGCGCGACATTCTGATAATGCGTATGTCGTGAGCAAAATACTTGCCTCCGAACTGCGCACCTATACCCGATTCCTGAGCGGCTTTCAAAACCTCCTTCTCCAGTTCAATATCGCGGAACGAGCGGCCGTACTCATTACCCGTCGTAGGCAGGTTGTCGTAATATTTGGCTGATGCAAGTTTAACGGCCTTAAGATTCGCTTCGGCCGATGTGCCGCCGATTACAAAAGCTATATGATACGGAGGGCAGGCAGCCGTACCGAGAGTCTTCATTTTCTCTACGAGGAATTTTACAAGAGTTGCAGGATTCAACAGGGCTTTCGTCTCCTGATAGAGATAAGTCTTGTTTGCCGAACCTCCACCTTTAGCGATAAACAGGAACTTGTATTCATCCCCGTCGGTAGCATAAAGGTCTATCTGGGCAGGGAGGTTGCACCCGGTATTAACCTCGTTGTACATGTCCAGCGGTGCATTCTGCGAGTATCGCAGGTTCTCCTCGGTATAAGTAAGATATACCCCTTTCGAGAGAGCCTCGGCATCACCTCCGCCGGTATAGATGTTCTGCCCCTTCTTGCCTATGACGATTGCCGTACCTGTATCCTGGCAGAACGGAAGTTGTCCTTTGGCGGCAACTTCGGCGTTGCGCAGCATTGTCAAAGCTACATATTTGTCGTTTTCGCTTGCTTCAGGGTCGCTGAGTATTTTCGCTACCATGAGATTGTGCTCGCGGCGGAGCAAGAACGATACGTCGCGCATTGCAGTACGGGCAAGCAGCGTAAGCCCTTCGGGAGTTACGCGTACAAACTTTTCGCCGTCGCACTCCTTTACCGATACATGCTCTTTTGTAAGCAGGTAATATTCGGTGTTGTCCCCTTCCAAAGGAAACGGTTCCTGATATTTAAAAGGTTTTGTAGCCATAGCTTTTATTTTTTTTGATGGTTAATTGTTAATATGCCAATTCTTGAGTCCGACTATCCGACGCAAGCCCGGTAAACCGCGTTCTAAAATGCTGTAAAACAATAAAACAAGCGAACGTAAATCCGATTAGGCCAAGCAGATTATGACGGACACATCCTATATCCTACAAAGGTAGTAAATTTATTTATTCCGTATTCTTCTCTTTTTATAAATATAACACGAAGTGCCCTTAAAGCCGTATTTTCTTTGTGGTGTAAAAACACCATACGGTATGGTTATATGTTTAATTTAAATTTTTTATTTATGAAAGGGTATTATGAGAGTGAAAACAGACGTTACGGGTTGCCTTCGCGTCAGATAGTCATTAAGAGGTTGAGCCGGCTCTTTCCCGAAAGGACGTTCGATACCGACGAGGAGTTGTTCGATATTCTGGCCGAATACGACACCAAACTCGACGAGAAGTACGACAAGTTGCGCAAAGACCAGAGTTCGCTTGCAAACCTGTTTATTTCCAATCCCAAGATGGGAAGTTTCATATCGGAAGTCGTAGAAGGGGAAGACCCCCTTATAGCATGTGTCCGCTACTTCGGGAAAGACATGCTCGAATGTGCAGGCGATGAAAGACGTATGGCTGAAATACGCAAGGAGAACGATGATTATCTTGCCCGTATGAATCAGGTACGCGAAACCGAGAAGGAGATAACTGAAAACTGGAAACGCAGCGAAAGAGCCATTGAACGCTTCAAAGAGAGCAAAGGAATGAGCGAAGGAGATTTCGAGATGTTCCTCAGCAAGATATGCCGTATCTGCGAACAAGTCTTCATGAGCGAGTTTACATACGAACTCCTCGATACGTTGTACAAAGGGATAAATTACGACGAAGACATCGATTCCGCACAAGAGGCAGGCGAAGTAAAGGGACGCAACATGCGGATAATGTTCGACAAGGAGATGGAAGAAGGGGATAACGTTCCCGGTTTGAAAGGCGCGGCGTCGCGTGGCGATTCGGAAGCCGGCAACCTTACGCCCATATTCGGTCTGCGTCGTCGTAAAAGCGTCTGGGATATGTAACGACATATTCATCACAACAGTCATCACATCAGCACCAAACAAAACAGATTAATTACCAGAAAAAAAAAGAAAATTGAATTATGAACAAAGTTTTTAAATATGTAAAAGAAAACCCGATTTGGGTGGTATTGTCATTAGTAGCGATAGCATTGCTGTTGAGTTTCGTATCGGGAGAAGCCTCGTGCGTTCTGGCAGCGGTAATACCTACGGTCGGCGGCGGTAAAATCATATCGGGTGAACCCCTTACGCGCGATCTGACGCTGCGCGAAAGCGACGGTCTGATAAAAAACGAAATAGACGACCGAATAACCAAGATACGCCCCATGTCAACGCCAATCGACCAGTTGTCGCGATGGGCGGGAGCGAGGAAAGCCAGTTCTATGGTGGTCGATTATTACTCGGTAGATATAAAACCCACAAAGGCGACTATGAGCAAGGCATATACCGAGCCGGAGTCGGGCAGCGCCACATCGGCAGCGCAGAAAGTTACAATCGACACCTCGAACAATGATATATTCGAAGTATCCGAAACAATCATGGTTCAGGGAGTAAAAGGGTACGAAAGCGACGGGACTACCCGGTCAAAGTCCGACCTCGTCCTCTATATCACGAGCAAAGAGGAGAACGGCACGCTTAACGTATATGCAATAAACGGCAAGAAGATAGGAAGCATAGAAAACTGCGTACCGTCGATACCCGCTTCCACAACCCTTATCAGAATGGGGCGCGCGGCAACCGAGCTCGATGTCCAGACCGCACAGTTCGAGGCATTGCCCGTAAAAGAGCAGAACAACTGCCAGATATTCAAAATACAGGTAGAACAGTCCACATTCCAGAAGATTGCGGCAAAAGAGGTACAGTGGGACTTTTCCGATTCGGAAGAAGCCGCCATATACGACATGCGCCTCGGAATGGAGAAGACCTTTATGTTCGGCGTAAAACGCACGCTGTACGATTCGCGCAAAAAGGAGAATGTTTCGCTTACCGGCGGAATATGGTGGCAGGCAGGAAAGGAGTACGAGTTCGACCCCTCTAAGGAACTGACACAGGACGACCTTATCGATATAATGAAAGAGGCATTTACCGGAAACGGAGGCAATAAACGTAAAGTTCTCATAGGCGGCAGCGACTTTATCGGACGTATCAACAAACTGGAAGTAACAAAAGTGATTGCGGCCGATGACGAGTATGTAAAATGGGGAATAGACTTCTCGGAGATACGTTCGAAATTCGGGAAATTCTATGTCCTTTACTCGGAAGTGTTCGACGACTGCGGCATGAGCGACTACGGGTTCGTATTCGACCCCGAGTTCGTAACGCGTTGGGCGCATGTTCCGTTCGGACACCAGAAACTCGACTTGAAGAGTGCCGGTATCCGAAACACCGACGCGGTTGTAATGACCGAAGCGAGCTGTCTTACGCTCCGTTATCCGGCGGCGCACATGCGAATAGTTCCCAAGCAGTAGCGCACGGCAGTTAAATAAGGGAACATTCGGGCGGCAGCGGCGCCGCTGCCGCCCATATTTCTAAAAAACAAAGAATAGAGATATGGAAAATAAAAACAGAACAATAAAAAAATACAGGACGGCAAGAGGGAATCTCAACACTTTCGTATCGGTAGGCGACAAGGTAGTACGGGTAAAATTCGTGTCGCGCGACAACAAGGAAGGGTTCTTTATCACATCCGACGCGGCGTTGCAAAAAGCATTGGAGGAAGACAAGGACTTTGGCATAAAATACCTGCTCGCGAATGCAACCGTCGATATGGCAGAAGACCGGCAGCCACAATATACCGAAATAACATCGGTAACCACGTGGCAGCAGGCAAAAGAGTTTTTACACTCCCGGCCGTACAGCATACCGTTGCGTTCCCTCGCCACACCCGAAAAAATCAGAAAGGCGGCGCAAACCAAAGGGTTGAAATTTCCATGTATTGCAGAATAGCGGTTTTGATATGAAATACAGTATAGATACACTTGTCGAACTGGTCAAGATAAACATGGAGGAGAGTCAGGACGGATACGGGACACTCCCGTTACCCGAAATCGACTCTGTTGGAATAGACCATTATATAAAAGAAAAAATACCCGAAGCAGTTGTAAAAGTCTTTGCGGCAGCACCCTCCTACCTGCTCGAACAAACCGACATGCGGGAGCAGCTTGTCCCGAAACCGTATCAGGACGGCAGCGGCGAAGTGGTTCTGCCCGACGACATGTTGAAAATGACGCTGTTCCGCATGCATGGCTGGAAACGCCCGGTAACGGATTTTCTCCATGATACACATCCCGTGGCAGAGCTGCAAAACAACATATATTCCAGAGGCGGAACGGCGAAACCCGTAGCAGTTATCACTCATAACGGCGAAGGCAACCGCGTATTGCGATACTATTCGTTACCACCCGAAACAAGAATACACAAAATAGAAGAAGCATTATATGTCAAGCTGCCCGATTTATCGCATCCGGTAGAGATAAACGAGGTTCTGCTTCCGTCGGTTACATATTTGGCGGCAGCCATGGTATATGAAATAACAGGAGAGGCAGCCCGTGCAGCCATCATGAACCAGCGAGTAGTGGTAGGATAAGATTACTAACGAAAAAACAGATATTATAATATGAAACACAATTATTATCACAATATCGGGAGATTTATAGGATATTACTACGGAGTATCGCCGGTATTGTCGAAATACCCCGAAGGAGATGCCGGAGATTATTTCCTTAACGGAGAAACCTGTTCGTTGTGGATGTGGGATGCCGCGTCCGCAACATGGATAGACACCAACAGGGTGGACAGCGGGTTGCAGCAGATGCTTACGGACGAAGAGGGAAACTCGCCGTCCGACTATGTGCCGTCGCCGTCGGTGGGGATAAAAGAGGCATACTTCTATGTGGCGGAAAATGCCGATTGCGACGAGGACGAATCAGCTTCGCCGCGCGAGATAACATTCACTTATTTCAAAAACGGCAACAGTTCCGTCAGCGTCGAGGTACGCAAAACCTCTATGGTTATATTGTACTGGAACGGCGACTACTGGGAGACGAGCGTCGTGCCGATGAATGTCGATTTGTCGCTCTATGCCAAAGATGCCGATTTGCAGGCGGAGAAGGTGCGCGCTACCGCGGCCGAACAGGCAAATGCCGAAGCCATATTGGTCGAACAAAACCGAGCCACGGCTGCCGAGCAGGCAAATGCCGACAGGATTGCCGCCGAGGTCGCCGACAGGATTGCCGCCATAGCGGCATTAAATCCACAATTGTTAAGAGGTACGCTTTACCTCTCGTCCGACAGTACGAGAATATATAAGGACGCGCTTATGACACAGGAATACGACCTGAAAGAAGCGGACGGTGCAGGAGTATGGCTTGTTAGAGGCTCTATGATTGTCGGGTTTCTGATACAGGGGTGGTTTCAGGCAACAATCTATCCGCACAATGCCGATTACATGCTGCATTGGAAATGGAATGCCGAATTCTCCCGCTGGGAATGGGAAGATACGCCCAAAACGTATACCGTTACGCCGGAGGAAAAAGAAAAATGGAATGATGCAGTGTCCCGGCTGAATGACTTCTTGACTTCCGTCGATGCGACGGATACGGCAATAAACAAATGGAAAGAACTTGAAAACTTTTTAGCCGGCATTACCGATACCGATACGCTTACCGGGTTACTGTACGAGCAGGAGACGCGGTTGAACGACGCTATCGGGGAAGAAACGGCGCGTGCAACTAAAGCCGAAAACGACTTGCAGACATCCGTAACTGCAAACACCCGTTCGATAGAAACGGAAGTATCGAGGGCTAAAGCGGTCGAACAACAGTTGAAAGACGGAAAAGCCGACAAGGTAACCGATGCCGCCAATGGTAATCTGGCAGCGTTTGATAGTTCGGGCAACTTGTCGGACAGCAGTATAACGGCCGCAAAAGTAGAGACCTTCATCTCAACAATGCCGACCGCCACAGCGGAAAATGAAGGGAAAGTATACCTTTATACCGGTACATCCGATAGCGGCGGAACTTTTTATCCCGGTAACAAATATGTTTGCCGTCCGTACGACGGCGGTTACCGTTGGGAGCCTCTTTACGGTTACGTCATAGCAGATTCGATAAAAACCGCCGGCAGCGGGTTGCCGACAGGTACTGTTCTCTTTCCGATAAACACCAACACTGTAAATGATGTAGTGTATCATGGAGGAACACCGTATGAATTCACGGCATCCGGCTGGCAGATATGGAAAGCCGATACTGGGAAAGTTGCCGTAACATACACTCTCCCGACAGCGGCGGAGAAGTACTCCGATATGCTGTTTGTTTCGACCAACCCCGCCGACGGTACATATCCCCCGGGTATATATCAATGTACTAAGAGTGGTGAAACATATATCTGGGAGAAAAAAGGGGTGTTGCCCGATGAAAACTTTACGGCAGCCGAAAAAGAGAAGATTGCTTCGATAGACGGATTGCTGGAGGAGCAGAAGATCTCTCTTGAAGGGCAGATTACTGCCGAAACCTCCCGCGCCACGGCAGCCGAACAAGCAAATGCCGAAGCCATCTCCGCCGAAACCTCTCGTGCCACGGCAGCCGAGCAAACAAATGCCGAAGCCATAGAGACCGAGGCTTCGCGTGCCGAGGCTGCCGAAGAAGTATTGCGCAGCAGTATAAATGCCGTATCGTCGTCCATACCGTCCATATCCGATATGGATATTTCAGAAATAGATTCGCTCGGCAACACGTCTGTTTCAGGAACATATATCATAAATGACGGCTCTAAAAGGGGAATACTGCTGTTTGAAAATACAGGGAACAATGCGCAGCGGCAAACCCTATATATGGAAAATACTCTGAAGTATCGCACCCGCGATGCCGCCGGTTGGAGCGAATGGAAAGTATTGGCCGATTTTAGCGACGGATTGGCTGCAGTTGCAACATCAGGAAGTTACAATGACCTTAAAAATCGCCCCTCGCTTAGTTCCGTGGCAACATCGGGCAACTACGAAAGTCTGTCGAACAAGCCGTTGCAAGGGAGCATATCGTTCGATGCAGCCGACAGCTTATGCCAATCCTATCAAAACGGAGTTTACATAGTAACAGACGGCGGACTGACACAAGGTCTGTTGTCCTTTGCCACAGCAGGCAACGGCGGTCTTATGCAATACCTTTTGCAGGACGGAACGATAAAGAGCAGGAGCGGGTCTTACATGGGGGGTAGCTCCCCGTCGTGGAACGGATGGCAAACGGTTGATTTCGGAGTCTCTGATTACAACGACCTTTCGAACAAGCCCGTTAAGTTCTCAGAAGAGATAACCGATTTGAACGGATATACCAACGAGGGAATATTCTTTGTAAAAGGGACGAACGACAATGCGGCAAACCTGCCGATAACCAATACGGGCGAAACGATAAACGTAGCCTTTACGCTGCTTGTTTCCGTATCCAAGCCTATTACGATGGACGACGGACGTCTGCGTGCGATAGTAGGGCAGCAGCTTACCCTCGCCAACCGCATCGGCAGCGAAAACAAACAGTACATGCGCCACGCGATAGTCGATACGATAGACGGAGAAACAACCTATACATGGGGCGTATGGCGCGAAACCGTAACCCAAACGCTGCTCGGCAACGGAGGACTATGCACCGATGCCGAGATAGATGCCGCAATCGACAACGGGATATATTCCGGCGTTGCCTCCGAAAGCGGCATACTGCCTGCGTACAGCACCTTTACCATGGTAGTCGTGAACAACTATGCCGCCACGGCAGCAGCATCGGTAATGGGAGTGCCGTCCGACTGGAGGCAGGTAACACAAACAATTATTACCGTGCCGTTATCTACCGACGGACAGCAGAACGACGGAGTTGTTTATATGCGTACTGGAATAGGGGGAAGCACGATAGCATGGGGCGAGTTGAAGCAGGTAGGTACGGGCGGCAGCCAGCAAGGAAAGACTTTGAACATAACCGATGCAAGTTATGAATCGGATAGCTGTTTTGCAATAGATTTTACGGCGAACTTCGATACTATTTCTTTTGGTACGGTAAATAAAACTCCATATTGGAAAATAGGGAAAATACCGCAAGCCGAAAGTGGTGTAGCTTTAATAAAAAAGAACGTAATAATTAATGGAGATCTATTATTTAAAGGCCCATATGATTCCGGTTCGGTAATCTTTGACGGAATTACATTCGAATTTAGCGCTAAACTTACCTTTATAACCGAATATTCCACATCCGAGGGTTCGGCTGTTACAATCACCTCAACATTAAGGAATAATAACATAAATACCAGTAGAGACATTATAAGGGGCGACTTGACATGTTTCGAACTTTATCTGCAAATCGACTACGATGCTAAGACGATAGAGCTGATACTTATTCCAAAATACTAACCATAAGACATTCGAAAGACATGGAATACATACCTGCGATAATAAGTGCGATAGGGACTATAATAGCGGCGTGGTTTGCCTACAACCAGTACAGTAAGAACAAACTTACCGACTTGAAGATAGAACGTTTCAGACAGGAAGAGACGGCAAAAAACACCCGGCGGAACTACAACTCCGCCGTGGTGTTCGGTGAACTGTGGAATGTGCTGTACCAGTTGAAGGCCGACAGGGTGTATATCGTGCAGCCGCACCCGCTCGGCGACGCCTGCATGCTTTCGGTTTTCTACGAAGTGAAGCGCAAAGGCGTAGAGGGAATGAGGGAGAGGATACACAACCTGCGTATGTCCGAAGTGGCCAACTTCGCCTCCATGCTCAGCAAAAACCTTTTCCTGTACATTACCGATATCGACAAGCAGGTCGATGACAAATACGCAAAAGCCATACTCTCGTCGTGCGGATGCGAACAGGCCGTAATAAAACGGCTCAACGATAACCGCTACGATTGGGTGGGGAGTATCTTCTGCGAGTTTACCCGCCCGATAAAAAGCAGCGAAGAAGAAGCTCACAAGATACTGCACGAAGCCGCGATGAACATACAGTTCATATTACCCGAATACAAATAAGGAGGAGAGACACGATGAAAAGTAAATATTTCAAAATAGAAGAACTGGTCTGCCGGCATGTTTACGAAAAGTTCGGCGACAAGGCGTGGATGTTCATCGACGACCGCCTTATCGAAACACTTAACCTGTTGCGTGAAAAAATCCTCGGCGTACCGATGATAATCAACACGTGGAAGGACGGGGGAGGGTATTCCCAGCGTGGGCTGCGCTGCAACCGCTGTCAGATAGTCCGCGAAAAGACCTCCCCGTATCTCTCGGCGCATATCCTCGGCAAGGGAGTAGATTTCAATGCGGCGGGAATGACTGCCGACGAGGTGCGCAGCGAGATAATAAAGGCACAGGTTCTTCTGCCGTGGCCGATACGGTTGGAAAAAGGAGTCAGTTGGGTACACCTCGACGTATATGACAGCGGAAACGGCAACAAGGTAACGCTGTTCGGAGCATGACACACGAGGGAGCTATAAACGCGATTCAACGAAACAGCAAGATGAAACCATTTGTCATTCTCCAATTTATACTCATTACAATAACCGTCGCTTCGTGTGCCGTAAAAAAACGGACGGAACAGAATGTTTCCGTTGCCGTAAAAGACACGGTATATATCGAACGCACGGCTCATGTGGACAAATACAGCCGCGACACTCTGGTTATAGAGAGGGTGGTAACGGAGTATTATCCCGATACGACAGGTAACTGGATTCCTTCCCGTCGCAGTATCTCCGAAGAAAAGGAGGTCGCCGTGCGTCATTCAGCAGAAGCGGGAATCGAAAAAGTTTCGGCGGCAGAAACCCTCGAAATGCAGGCGGAACGTGAAGAAGAAATTACTAAGCCGGGTTTCTCCCGCTGGAAGTGGTTTCTTGCCGGGGCTATAACCTCGTTGATGTTGCTGCTTGCCGCATATATGGCAAAACGGATATACCTTTCAAAGATTATCTGAATTGCGGCGACATTCCGAAAAAACAGGTATTGCCGTTGTGTTTCTGTCATATGCAACCCGCATGGCTGAATAATAAGCATAGTGTGCCGCAAATTTCATTACGGCACACTATGCTTTTTAAACTACACAGTTTCCCGCAAGCCGCTTCGTTTGCTGTTATCAGGGAATGTTATTTCTCTTCAGGTATATACTCTTTGTACTCCCCAAGAATCTTGAACGACTTCGTAAGCGGCATGATTGCCGTAAGCGACTGTTTATACCTTACATAATCGTCGAAAGTAACATCTATATAGAACCGATATTCCCATTCGCACCCTATAATGGGCATGGATTGTATTTTTGTAAGGTTTATGTCGTAGAACGAAAATATGGTCAGAATCTTTGACAGGCTGCCGTGCGTATGAGGCAGGCTTAATACCAGAGACGCTTTGTTCACGTCTTTCGTATGATTCCCCGTATCTATCCTGTTGCCGTCGCAAAGGACGAGAAACCTCGTAGAGTTACGTTTGTTGGTCTCTATCCCTTTGTATAAAATGTCGAGCCCGTAAAGTTTTGCCGCAAGTTCTCCGCAAATGGCGGCGTGTCCTTTGAGCGAGTTCTCGGCTATCTCTTTGGCCGAACCTGCCGTGTCGTCTTTCTCCACGACTTTGAGCGACGGATGCTGTTTCAGAAAATCGCCGCACTGCATGAGAGCTATCGGGTGCGAGTTTACTTCCGTTATATCATCTATCGTTTGTCCCGGCAATACGGCAAGCACATGCGAAATACGCAGCTTATATTCACCTATTATCTGCAAGTCGCTTGAGCGGAGCAGTTCGTGATTCTGGAGCAGAGAACCTGCTATGGTGTTTTCGATAGCCATTATCCCGTACAGGTCGCTCTCTTTGGCCATAGCACTGAAAAGCTCCGGAAAACTCATGCAAGGAACAGTCTCTATCTCTTCACCTTTGAAGTAGTTTCTGGCGGCGGCTTCGTGGAAACATCCGGTTACGCCCTGAATAGTAACTTTTTTCATCTCGATAATTGTCGTTAAAAATGAAGAATCCCGTTTCGGTTATTTCCGGAACGGGATTCGCTATAATACGTCATATATATTTTCAATACGAATACGAAACTCCGTTCCTCCCGTTGCAAAAGAAGAATGCAAAAAAGAAAAAGAATCTGAAAGTGTCGTGTTTCATACCTATATCAAATACTTGCGAATACGTTGCAAAAATAGATAAAATGCAGAATAAATGCAAAAAATAAAAATATATCTTTTCCTTTTATTCCGATAATTTTGCATGTAGCATTAAAATCTAACATACTGCACTGTCGTTCAGATAAATACACATATCCTCGTCGTACCCCATATCGAGCATTAGCAGTGTTATTATCCTTTTCTTAAATCTCGAAACCGTAAAGTCGTACAGTTCGTCCGAAATCGAGTCGCGGCAGGAGATTATTTGTCTTATGTTTTCACGCAGACACGTAACGAGGTCTTGAGTGCTGAAACGACGGAATATCATCCAGTATTCCTTTTCAGAACACTCATACGATTCCATGAACTCGATAAGGCTCATTAGCGCAATATCGGACATCAGTTCCTCCCGTTTGCATAAGCGGCTTTTCTTGTATTTATTCCCATCCATGTCATCCTCTTCTTTTCTCTGTTCCAGTATATCCGTAATATGGGATTGAGTCAGGCAAAGACCACTCTAAGAACAGTATTCTTTTCAGCCCGGCCGTTCCACATATCATTTCTGCAAACAAGGGATAAGTATGTTGTATGGAATCTACTTCGGAAGCATCCTCCCCCTGCCCGCAGAAATCAAAGCAGTTACAGGTTATCCGATATAAAAAAGACGCAAGACCGCCGTCTCGCGTCGCCGCCAGCTCGCCCCTTCGATGCGGACAGCACACGACAGTTGCCGTGCGTTTTGTCTATTGTCATATCGAACGGAGTATCGATGCCGTGCAATACCTGTTGAACCTCGTGTGGTAGTTGGGCGACGTTAGGTATATCGGTAAACGGTACTTTTACATCAAAAATACGATGATGCAAAATTATGTATTTAAATCGGTTGTTGTACGCCGTTTATGAAAAAAAACGGTCGAAGACCGTTTTTTTTAGTGCCTTTTGTTCTTTTCGGTTACGATACCGGACTTTTCAGGTTATACGAATGTTTCAATTCTTTTGTACAAACCGGTATGTAATAGTCCCCTGTTGGTTGCTTTTGCCGGCCGATTTTTCAAACAACGCCTTTTTCGCACTCTCCACGGCGCGTTTCCTGAGGGTACTGTTCGAATAAGCCGCACCGCTGCTCCCAACCGGCGAAGCCTGAGCCTGTATCACCTTTCCGTACGAATCTACCGTTATGGCAACGACAATCACCCCTTCATCGTTACTGTTGTCGTATTGCGGAACAGGCAGCCGTTCACCCTGTTTAAGGCCTCTGCCGCCCAAGTCGAAACTTCCGTATCCGGGGTGTCCGGCAGCCGCACCGTTATCCGAATTTCCCGCTCCGCCTTCCTGACTGCCTCCGTTTCCGTTCCCGCCGTTGTTCTTATTCAATGCGCCGCTTATCAAATCGTCTATTTTGCGGCGTTCCTCAGCCTGTTCCCTTTCAGCGGCCTTACGAGCCTCTTCCTGTTGTTGTCTTTCCTTGTCCGAGTTGTCTATGTTGATACTCTCCTCCAAGTCTTGCGTAATATTCTCTTCGATACCGCTCTCCAACTCATTTGCAGGAACAGTTTCGGTATAGTTCCACTCCGAGCCCCCCATGCCGGCCATTACATATATGCCGCCGCCCTCATCATCGTCAGGCGTTTCCGTCGCATTAATCTTCACAGCCCAGAGAAGAGCCAGAACAGCCACATGCAGCATAACGGTTCCCATTATGCCGTAAACTTTGCTGCGTTTATCAGAAGACTGTCGGGGCGCGGACATTGCAGGAGAAATTGCTTTAATTATTTACAGGTCTTGTGGCAAGAACCATTCTTATATTGTTCTCGACACCGATGTTCAATACCTTTACCACTTCGCCGTACGGAATAGTCTCGTCGGCATACAATGCGACAAAAGGCATTTCGTTTTCGGCGGCAATGGCTCGCACGGCAGCATTAAGTTCCTCAATATTTACGGGAACGGCTTTGCCGTCGGAATAAGAGATAAAATAGTTCAGCGAAGCGTCTATGGTTATCCGTGCAGTCGGCGTTTCGGCGACCTGATTGCTGCTTTGCGGCAACAGAACCTTTATCGCATTCGGAAAGACCAACGTCGAAGTAACCATGAAGAAAATCAGCAGCAGAAAAATGACATCGGTCATCGATGCCATGCTGAACGAAGCATTGATTCCGGTTTTTCTTTTCAGCGACATGATGATTATCCGGCAGGTTCGTTCAACAAATCCATGAATTCCATCGTTTTCGCCTCGAGGTTATTCACCACGCCGTCCACCCTTGCAACAAGATAGTTATAAGCGAACAGAGCGATAATCCCCACAACAAGTCCGGCAACAGTCGTAACAAGAGCCTCATATATACCGGCCGACAAAACCGTTATGTTTGCACTGCTTCCGGCCTCGGCCATATTGTAAAACGCCCGTACCATACCGGTTACCGTGCCGAGGAATCCCAGCATCGGAGCGCCCGCGGCCGTCGTTGCCAGCCACGGGAATCCGCGCTCAAGTTTAGCAACTTCGAGGTTGCCGGTATTTTCTATTGCCACAAGAACATCGTTCATCGGACGTCCGAGACGCGAAATCCCTTTCTCAATAAGGCGGGCGTACGGAGTATTGCTCTTTTTGCAAAGCGACTTTGCCGAATCAATATCCCCCTCATGTATATAATCTTTTATTCTCAACATGAACGTATCGTCCTCCCTTGCAGCCCTGCGAATAGCCAAATACCTTTCAATAAACACATAAACGGCTATAACCGACAACAATAAGAGCGGTATCATTATTATGCCCCCTTTTAAGGTAAGGCTGAGCAAATCCATTTCGTTGGACGTTTGCGAAGCGGCAGCAGACACGGTCGCATTTGCAGGTGCCACCATCGAAGCGTCGGCGAGAATAGTCGATAACAAATACATGGCAGAATCTAATTTATTTATGTTTCAAGCACTCTTTATATTTCTCTATCGTATTTCTGAGACCGAAATAAAGCGCGTCGCAGATAAGAGCGTGTCCTATCGACACTTCATTCACCCACGGAATTGTCTCTATGAAATATTTCAGGTTTTCCAGACTCAGGTCGTGCCCGGCGTTAAGGCCGAGACCCAGCGAACGAGCCTTTTGTGCCGCCGTTACGAACGGAGCAATGGCCTTTTCCCTGTCTTTGCCGTATCCCGAAGCATACGGTTCGGTGTAAAGTTCCACGCGGTCGGTCCCGCATTTTGCAGCCCATTCCACCTTTTCCGGGTCGGCATCCACAAAAATAGAGGTTCTGATACCGGCCTCTTTGAACCTGTTTACTATTTCGGTCAGGAACTCCACGTTTTCTTTAGTGTCCCACCCGGCATTCGAAGTTATCGCATCGGGAGCATCGGGAACCAAAGTAACCTGCGTAGGCCGTATTTGCAAAACTTTCTCGATGAATTTGGGAGAAGGATTTCCCTCTATGTTGAATTCAGTTTTAAGTTGCGGACGCAATATATCGAGGTCGGCATATCGGATATGTCTTTCATCCGGCCTCGGGTGGACGGTAATGCCGTCCGCGCCGAACGATTCACAATCCAATGCCACTTTTAGAATGTCGGGACGATTGCCGCCGCGGGCATTTCGGATAGTGGCTACCTTGTTTATGTTTACGCTTAATTTTGTCATATCTGGTAAAAAGATTAAGTCTGTCGTAACTGTTGAAAGGTTTATGTTTAACGGATATATTAAGGAAAATAAGTATCTTTGCCCCTGTCGCAAGACGTACGGGATTAAAAATAACAGACGTAGTTTTGAGACTGAAATCCGAAACAAATAACAATAACACGGGTAAAAAAACGTCCGTGAATCCGGATGCAAAAATAATACTTTTGCGGGATTTTGAAGATTAAACAATTGATATTTGCATTAAAAAAACAAATATAATGAAGATAGCGATATTCGGCAATATATACCAAAGCAGCAAAAGCGTATCGGCCGGGAGGTTCTTTGATGTAATAAGTCGGCACGGAGCAGAGTTGTACATCGATGCCGAGTTTATGGATTTCCTTCAGGCACAGCATGTATTGCCCGAGGGCGTCCACCGAATCAGCGGCAACGACTTTGAGGCCGACATAGCCGTAAGCATAGGCGGCGACGGAACATTCCTCAAGACGGCCGAACGGGTAAACGGCCGCAATATTCCCATAGTCGGAATAAACGCCGGTCGGTTGGGCTTTCTCGCCGACATATCCGAAGACGAACTCGACGGTCTCGCAGAAGAACTCTTTTCCGGAAATTACCGAACCGAGACCCGTTCCATGCTCGAAGTCGTAGAAGCCCCGCTCCCCGAAGATTATTGGCCATACGCACTCAACGAAGTAGCCGTACTGAAGCAGGAGAGTTCCTCCATGATAACCATAAACACGCGGCTCGGAGAAGAGTTTCTGAATTCCTATCAGGCCGACGGGCTGATAATCTCCACTCCGACAGGCTCCACGGGCTATTCCCTAAGCGTAGGCGGTCCCGTGCTGATGCCCCAAACCTCCAATTTCGTAATATCCCCGGTAGCTCCCCATTCGTTGAACGTACGGCCGTTGGTAGTCTCCGACAACGATGAAATAGAACTTACCGTAAACAGCCGAACCGGCAAATACCTGTTGAGTCTCGACGGCCGTTCAGCGGTAATGCCGTGCAATACCGCGATAAAGCTGCGCAAAGCCCCCTTCACCACAATATTGCTGAAAAGACATACGCACAATTTCCTCGACACGTTGCGGAACAAACTTATGTGGGGAGCCGACAAGAGGAACTGAAATGCACAAAGAAGCAATATACGACGACGAGTTCGGCGAAATACAATTGCGGTACGACATACGGGCGGTACGTTACACGTTCCATGCAAAATCCGGACGCCTCCATGCAACACTGCCGTTCGGAGTCTCCGAAAAAGAGTTGCGGCCGATATTGGAAAAAAAACGCGAAGCGTTGCGCAGGCTTCTTGTCCGAGTGTCCGGCAATACACTTTCCGTCGGTAACATAATAGAGACCCGCTGCTTCAATATAAACATCGAAACATACAGAGGAGAAAAAATCCTATATACAATGCGCGACGGCAGCCTCATAGTACTGCTGCCGCACGATGCCGACATTGGCGAGCCGCTGCTGTCGGAGAAGATAAAAAGGGGGATAATGCGGTTCGTAAAACAAAGCGCGGCAACATACCTGAAAGCGCGTTTAGATGCGGCAGCCGCTCGGTTACGTTTAAAATACAATACGTTTGCAGTCGCCTCAGGCCGCAGGATATTGGGGAGATGCGATTCGCGCCGCAATATAAAATTGTCGTGCTATCTGCTGTTTTATCCCGAAGAACTGATAGATTACGTCATATACCACGAGTTGGCGCACCTTACCGTCATGAATCACGGAGCGGCATTCCATGAACTCTGCAACAAATATTGCAGCGGCAGGGAGAATGAACTGCGCAAACGATTGCGTCATTTCCCCCTGCCGCTGTAAGCCCTCCGATAAAAGTTGTCTGCTATTTCGGATTCGCGGACTGTTTCGTCCCGTATGCGTTTACCCCGTATTTCTCGGCCGATTTTCTGACTATGAAGTTGTGGAACAACCTGTTTATCTCCGACGTGTCCCCTTGACTCTGTAACAGGCAGAAATCCCGGTCGATTGAAAAATCGGCGAATTCAACTATTTCCAGTTCCCCGTCGAGCAATTCGCGTCCCACGGAATATACCGAAAGCAGCCCTATTGTATCGGAATGCTTTACAAACGACTTTATCCCTTCTGTCGAACCCATCTGCATCTTTACCCTCAAATCGGAATAATCTATCCCCGCCCTCTTCAAGGCTTCGAGCACGAACTGCGTTGTACCAGATGTATGTTCCCGCAATATCAAGTTATACCCCTTAATCCTGTCTATGGCAAGCGTCCCCTCCTCGGTAACCGTGCCGGGGCGTGCGACAGCCACGATTTCATCCTTTAGGAACGGCGTATATTTAAGTTCCGGTTTCCTCGATACCCCCTCCACAAGAGCAATATTTATCTTTTGCGCCTGCAGCATCTCTTCAATCTCCACCGTGTTGTGCATTATCAGTTCAGTAGAAATGTCCGGGTACTCTTTGCAAAAACAGGCCAGAAGTTCCGGAAGAATATATTGGGCGATAGTCAGGCTCGCACCGATTCTGATATGCCCCACACGCTTGTCGTTGAGCAGGTTCATCTTGTAGTTCATCCTTTCGTACCCTTCCAGCAGCGAATCGCACTCGCCAAGCAGTGTCCTGCCGGCGGCGGTAAGCGAAATTCCGTTCCCCGTGCGCTCGAAAAGTTTCGTTTCGTATGCAGCTTCCAGCTCTTTAATATGGCGGGTAATGGCAGGTTGCGATATGTTCAGTTCGCGCGCAGCTTTAGTAAAACTCAAATTCCACGCAACACACTGAAAAACCTTAAGTCTGAAATCATACAGCACAGTCATACCGCAATCCCTTTTCAGTTATTATGTCAGGCAGTAAAATAATCAGTAATCATATATCCGCCGACAATGAGCCAAATATACAACAAACCTGCAAGAACGAAAGGCTTCGCCCCGACCTGCTTGAATTTTTCTATGCTCGTGTCCGCACCCAGAGCCGTCATGGCCATTGTCAGCATGAAAGTATCGATATATTCTATAGTCCCGTTAAGCGGAATCTCCTTCACGCTATCCACGCCAAGCAGATATTGCAGCAGAGAATTGAGGCATATTATACCGATAAACCCGAAAGCGAACCACGGAATCGTAATCTTCCCCTTTCCGCCGGATTTCCCTTTCCCTTTGCTCTTTGTCAGTGCGAAACTCATTATCACCAAAACCGGAGCGAGCATCATAACCCTTATCATTTTCGTTATCGTGGCTTTCCCCGCAATACCGAGAGCATCCGTAGGGTCCATGGCGTTCCCCGCACCTGCCACGTGAGCAACCTCATGCAAGGTACTGCCCGTGTATATCGCAACGCCCGTATTGCCAAGCTCGTCCAACAATCCCAGACGGTACATTATAGGGTAGAGGAACATCGACAACGTACCGAAAATGACAACCGTCGATACCGCAATAGCCGTTTTGTGTCCTTCGCACTTAACCACAGGTTCTGCTCCGAGAACAGCCGCCGCACCGCAAATGGCGCTACCAGTCGAAGTCATCAAGGCAGTATCGCCGTCCATCTTAAGCAGTTTACCCAGCCAGACGCCGAGGAATATCGTGCCGGCAACAATAATCGCATCCACCATGACGGCCGGAGTACCGACCTCGGCCACTTCGGTAAGAGTCAGTCTGAACCCGTACAGGACAATACCAGCCCTTAAAATCTGCTTAGTACAGAACTTTATGCCCGGCACCCACGTCTCGGGAAGTCGGTTGCGCAGACTGTTGGCATACAACATGCCGAGAAATACTCCGATAATAAGCGGACTTAGCGACAGCTTTTTCATAATAGCCGTGTCGCCGATATAAAATGCGGCGCACGAAAACAATGTAATAAGGAGTACCCCGTGAAGCATGCTCCCCCTTTTCTCACTTAATCTCATGATGCTTTTTAATAAATTGTTTTAAATTTTTTGCAAAGGAACAACTAAATATCCGAATTCCCGATAAAATAATTATTATCTGCTATAACTTTTTGTTATAACAATAAGCAAAAGTAATAACTCTGTTTTATTTACAGGAGATATCGAGCCGCAAATACCGCATGAACAGAAACCGATAAAACAAAGTAATCGAAGATAAGCAATAAAAAAGAGCGTTACATATTGTATATATAGACATAAAACCGTATCTTTGCAGATAGATTTATGGAGGAGGGGGCGGGCAGCCCCCTCGCTTTTTCTCGGGACAAACTGCGGAGGCATAACAACAAAGCACGCCCCGAGTTTTAAAAACATGAAAAAATTATATCTCCGAAAAGCAGGACAATGATAGAAACGGCGAAAGTAAAAGAAGTAGTGGAGGAGTTTCTCGGGCAGGGGAGCACATATCTCGTCGATGTAACCGTAACGCCCGGCAACGACATAGTGGTAACGGTAGATGATGACGAATACGTGGACGTGGAGATGTGCGAAAGATTGCACCGCCATATCGAGTCCCGTTTCGACAGGGAAGAAGAAGATTACTCCCTCGAAGTCGGTTCGGCCGGAATAACCGCGCCCTTTGTAATGCCCCGACAATACCGTAAAAACATAGGAGAGGAAGTAGAAGTCTTAACGGCCGACGGAAAGAAATTCCGCGGCGAGCTCGTTTCGGTATCCGACGAAGGGTTTACCGTATCGGTAACCCGAAAAGAAAAACCCGAAGGCGCAAAGCGCAAAATAGAGGTAACAGAAGAGATACCGTACAAATACAGTCAGGTAAAATATGTAAAAAAATCAATAATATTCAAGTAGCAATGGCAAAAAAAGAGTCAATAAACAGCATGATTGAAACCTTCTCCGAGTTTAAGGAGTTGAAGAACATAGACCGTACAACTCTTGTAAGCGTACTCGAAGAGTCGTTTCGCAATGTGCTGGCTAAGATGTATGGAACCGACGAAAATCTGGATGTCATAGTCAATCCCGACAAAGGCGACTGCGAAATATGGCGTAACCGGGAAGTTGTAGCCGACGGAGAAGTAACCGACCCGAGTCTCCAAATATCCCTTTCCGACGCAAAGAAGATAGACGGCGACTACGAAGTAGGCGAAGAAGTGGCCGAAGAAGTCCTCTTTTCCGATTTCGACCGACGGACGATACTCAACCTGCGGCAGACTCTGTCGTCCAAGATACTTGAACTGCAAAAAGACGCAATATACAACCTTTACAAAGACAAAATAGGCGATATAGTAAGCGGCGAAGTATATCAGAAGTGGAAAAAGGAGATACTTCTGATAGACGACGAAGGAACAGAGCTCATCCTCCCGCGCGAAGAGCAGATACCAAACGACCGTTTCCACAAAGGCGATACCGTAAGAGCCGTAGTAGCACGTGTGGAAAACATAAACAATACTCCGAAGATAATCGTATCGCGCACATCCGAAGAGTTCCTCAAACGCCTTTTCGAACTCGAAGTACCCGAAATACACGACGGGCTTATAACCATACGCCGTGTAGCACGCATCCCGGGCGAACGCGCCAAGATAGCCGTAGAATCGTACGATGAAAGAATCGACCCGGTAGGAGCATGCGTAGGCGTAAAAGGTTCGCGCATACACGGAGTAGTACGCGAGTTGTGCAATGAAAACATCGACGTAATAAGCTATACCAACAACACGATACTCTTCATACAGCGCGCATTGAGTCCGGCCAAAGTATCAGCATCGGCAATCCGCATCGACGAAGAAGAAAAACGCGTCGAAGTATTGCTGCGTCCCGAAGAAATGTCGCTGGCCATAGGAAAAGAAGGATTCAATATCCGTCTGGCCAACATGCTTACCGGATACAACATCGACGTATTCCGCGATACGGAAGAAGCCGGCGAAGAAGACATATATCTCGACGAGTTCGATGACGAAATAGAAACATGGATAATAGACGCTCTCAAGGAGATAGGGTGCAATACGGCAAAAGAAGTATTGGCCATGTCGCGCGAAGAGCTGCTCGAAAAGACGGATTTGGAAGAGGATACCGTGGACGAAGTAATACGGATACTGTCGTCCGAGTTCGAATAAAGCCGAAGGCAAACATCGGACGCCCCCTTTCACTTCCTCAATAAAAAACAATAAAGTATGATAAGACTAAATAAAGTAACACGCGATTTAAACGTAGGGATACAGACACTGGTTGCATTCTTGCAGAAAAAAGGATACAACACCGACGATTTCGGCCCCAACACCAAAATTACGGAAGAACAGTACAACCTTTTAGTAACCGAGTTCAGCACAGACAAAAACCTGAAACTCGAATCGGAAAAGATATTCCAGGACCGGCACAACAAGGACAAAGGAGCATCAGCCGCCCGCGAACACGCACCAAAAGAGACGCAGGCAAAAGAGCAACCTAAGGCCGAAGCCTCCGATAAAGTAGTAACGGCAGGCGATACCGTAAAATTACAGTTCAAGACCGTAGGCAAAATCGACCTCGATGCGTTGGAGAACCGCAAACCGTCCAAACCGGCAGAAGAAGCGCCCGAAGAAAAAATCGCCGACACCGAAGAGGAAGAAGAACCCGTATCGGCAATACCCGAGCAGGACGAACCCGATGCCGTAGCGGACACCAAGGCGGACGATGAGCCGGAAACAAAAGAAAGCGGAAATAAACCCGAAGAAAACGAACCTTCCGAAAAAGAAGAAACCAAAAACACAAAAGAAGAAGTTTTCAATTTAGGTCATCCCGCACCAACCACATCGTTCAATATCGTAGGCAAGATTGACCTCGATTCGATAAACCAAAAGACGCGCCCCCAAAAGAAGAGCAAAGAAGAACGCCAGAAAGAGCGCGAAGAAAAAGAAAAACAGCGCAGCGAAATGTTCAAACGTCCCGCAGGAATAAACACTGCGCCCGACGGCGAACGTAAAAAGCGCAAAAGAATACAAAAAGACAAAATCGACATAACAAGTCCCAATATCGTATCAGGCGACGGACGGCAGCGTTTCTCCAAACAGCAGAAAGGAAAACCCCAACGCCCGCTGAAAGTCGAAGTCTCCGAAGAAGACGTACAGCGGCAGGTAAAAGAAACCCTCGCACGCCTCACGTCAAAAGGGAGCGCGCAGAAAAAAAGCGCAAAATGGCGCAAGGAAAAACGCGAAGCCTACAACATAAGAGAACAGGAACTGGCCGAACAAGAGCGTCTCGAAAGCAAGATACTTAAGATAACCGAGTTCGTAACCGCCAACGATCTGGCCGTTATGATGGGAGTAGAAGTAAACAAGGTAATCTCAACCTGCATGAGTATCGGCATGATGGTTTCGATAAACCAGCGTCTCGACGCCGAGACGATAAACATCGTAGCCGACGAGTTCGGGTTCAAGACCGAATACGTAAGCGCCGATGTCGTATCGTCCATAGAACGCTCCGAAGACAACGAAGAAGACCTCCGGCCCCGTCCGCCCATTGTAACCGTCATGGGACACGTCGATCACGGAAAAACCTCGCTGCTCGACTACATCCGCAACTCCAACGTCATAGCAGGCGAAGCCGGCGGAATAACCCAGCACATAGGCGCGTACAATGTAGTACTCGAGGACGGTCGCCGCATAACCTTCCTCGATACCCCCGGACACGAAGCATTTACCGCTATGCGAGCCCGCGGAGCAAAAGTAACCGACATAGCAATCATCATAGTGGCAGCCGACGACAACGTCATGCCGCAGACGGTAGAAGCCATAAACCATGCCGCCGCAGCAGGCGTACCCATAGTCTTTGCCATAAACAAGATAGACAAGCCCAACGCCAATCCCGAGAAGATAAAAGAAGAATTGGCCAACATGAACTACCTCGTAGAAGATTGGGGCGGAAAATACCAGTCGCAAGACATATCGGCAAAAAAAGGAACAGGCGTAAACGAATTGATGGAAAAAGTCCTGCTCGAAGCCGAGATGCTCGATTTAAAAGCAAACCCCGATGCACGGGCACGCGGCTCCATAATAGAATCCACCCTCGACAAAGGGCGCGGATACGTAGCCACCGTACTCGTTGAAAACGGAACATTGCACGTCGGCGACATAGTCCTCGCAGGCCGTCATTACGGAAGAGTAAGAGCCATGTTCAACGAGCGCAACACCAAGATAACCGAAGCAGGACCGGCAGCCCCGGCGCTGATACTCGGATTCAACGGCGCACCGCAGGCAGGCGACGAGTTCAACGTACTCGACACCGAGCAGGAAGCCCGCGAGCTGGCCAACAAGCGCGAGCAGTTGCAGCGCGAGTTGGGACTCCGAACCCACAAGCGTCTAACCCTCGACGACATAGGCCGCCGCATAGCAATAGGCAATTTCCAGCAGTTGAACGTAGTTGTAAAAGCCGACGTGGACGGCTCGGTAGAAGCATTGAGCGATTCACTCATACGTCTCTCCACCGAACACATACAAGTAAACGTAATACATCAAGGCGTAGGACAAATATCCGAATCCGACGTAACCCTTGCCGCCGCATCCGACGCCATAATAATAGGGTTTCAGGTACGTCCGTCCATGGCCGCACGCAAAGAAGCCGAGCGCGAAGGCGTCGATATAAGGCTCTATTCAGTCATATACGATGCAATAGAAGAAGTCAAGGCCGCAATGGAAGGAATGTTGTCGCCCGAAATAAAAGAAGAGATAACCTCAACCGTAGAAGTCCGCGAAACATTCCACATATCCAAAGTCGGAACAGTAGCAGGATGTGCGGTAAAAGAAGGAAAGATAAAACGAGGCAACAAAGTACGTCTGATACGCGACGGAATAGTAATATACACCGGCGAGCTGGCATCGCTCAAGAGAATGAAAGACGATGTAAAAGAAGTCTCCACCGGGTATGAATGCGGTTTGAGCATAGCCAACTACAACGACATAAAAGTAGGCGACATAATCGAATCGTACGAAGAAGTAGAAGTAAAGCAGACATTGTAAACACACGGTCGGCAAGAATAAACCCGGCAAAAAAGGAGCAAGTACGGCTTCCGAACAGAAAATGAGCGTATTCGACATAGTAATAGTGGCAATACTGCTGTTTGCATTAGTGCGAGGCTACATAACAGGGCTGGTACGGCAGTTGGGAGTATTGCTGGGCGTAATACTCGGGATAGTATTCTCGTCGATGACAGCCCCGTTGCTGATAGAATTTCTTGCGTTCATATCCGGAGACAATTGGCATTTGGGACTGCGTTCCGCCACGATATTGGCATTTGTGCTGATATTCCTGCTTACATATATAGCCGGACACCTGATACACAAGACAGCGACAACATTTAAAGTCGGGTGGCTCGACAGATTGTGCGGCGCACTGTTCGGAACAGTCAAATACCTGCTGGTGATAAGCCTCCTGCTGAACATATACAAGATAGGATACGAATTTATCAGCGGAAATGCTGCTCCGGCACCGACAGGCGTAACATACGATAAAGTCATAAGATTCGCGCCGCTCGTCATCGGATATGCCGAAGAAACCGGAACACAGCTAATCGAATAAGACGAAGAACCAAACTCTGCGGCCGACTGTTTCTAAATATCCGGCATTGATAAATGCCAATACGTTTATGGAAAAGGAGAACAAAGAAAAAGATATAATAAACGATGTTACCACGGGCGAATACCGGTACGGATTCACCACGGAGATAGACACCGACATTCTACCCGTAGGACTCAACGAAAAAGTAATAGAAGAAATCTCCCGAAAAAAAGGAGAACCCGAGTGGTTGCTCGAATTCCGTCTGAAAGCCTACCAATATTGGAAAAGTATGGAAATGCCCCGATGGGCACACCTCGACATACCCGAAATAGACTATCAGGCGATAAGCTACTATGCTGCTCCCAAAACCAAGAACGCCCCCAAAAGCCTCGATGAAGTCGATCCCGAAATAATAAAGACGTTCGACAAACTGGGAATACCCCTCGAAGAGAGGTTAAAACTTACCGGAGTAGCCGTCGATGCCGTAATGGACAGCGTATCGGTACGCACCACATACCGCGAAAAACTCGCCGAACTGGGCGTAATATTCTGCTCCTTCAACGAAGCCGTAAAAGAATACCCCGATTTGGTAAAACGCTATCTGGGAAGCGTCGTACCCTATCGCGACAATTTCTTTGCCGCGCTCAACTCGGCCGTATTCAGCGACGGATCATTCGTATATATACCCAAAGGCGTACGGTGTCCGATGGAACTCTCCACCTATTTCCGCATAAACGCCATGGGAACAGGCCAGTTCGAACGCACCCTAATCGTAGCCGATGAAGAGAGTTATGTAAGCTATCTCGAAGGGTGCACCGCACCGATGCGCGACGAAAACCAGCTGCACGCAGCAATAGTAGAGATAGTGGTAAACGACCGGGCCGAAGTAAAATATTCCACCGTACAAAACTGGTTTCCCGGCGACAAAGACGGAAAAGGCGGCGTATATAACTTCGTAACCAAGCGCGGAATATGCCGCGACAACGCAAAACTCTCGTGGACGCAAGTAGAGACAGGTTCAGCCATAACATGGAAGTACCCGAGCTGCATACTCGCCGGCGACAACGCCGTAGGCGAATTCTATTCCGTGGCAGTAACCAACAACTACCAGCAGGCCGATACCGGTACCAAGATGATACATATAGGGCGCAACACCCGCAGCACGGTAGTATCAAAAGGGATATCGTCGGGGCGCAGCCAGAACAGCTATCGCGGACTCATACGCGTAGCGCCCACCGCCGAGAACGCCCGCAACTACACCCAGTGCGACAGCCTGCTGTTGTCGCCCGACTGCGGAGCGCACACGTTCCCGTACATCGACATAAAGAACAAAACGGCGGTAGTCGAGCACGAAGCCACCACGTCGAAGATAAACGAAGAACAGATATTCTACTGCAACCAGCGCGGCATACCCACCGAAGAAGCCATAGCCCTTATAGTAAACGGGTACGCCAAAGAAGTCATGAACAAACTTCCGATGGAGTTCGCCGTAGAAGCCCAGAAGCTGTTGCAAATATCGCTCGAAGGAGGAGTAGGGTAGGCCGGTCGGGACGATAGCGGCACGACGGCCGTCCGAAAGACAAAAAAACGACAATCCCAATACGGAGAAAAAACAAAAAAGAAAAACAATAAAAGAACCATGTTGTTAGAAGTAAAAAATCTGCGAGCCAAAATAGGAGACAAGGAAATACTGAAAGGAATAAATCTTACAGTAAACGAAGGAGAAGTACATGCAATAATGGGGCCGAACGGTTCCGGAAAAAGCACCTTCGCATCAGTCCTCGCAGGCAATCCCTTATACACCCCCACAGGAGGCGAAGTAAAATTTTGCGGTAAAGACCTCCTTTCCCTCTCGCCCGAAGACCGTTCACACGAAGGGCTCTTCCTCAGTTTCCAGTATCCGGTAGAAATACCCGGCGTCAGCATGGTTAATTTTATGCGCGCCGCATTAAACGAACAGCGCAAATACCGCGGAGAAGAACCGTTGTCCGCAACCGACTTCCTCAGAATCATGCGCGAAAAACGCGAATATGTAGAGCTCGACAACAAACTTGCCGGCCGTTCCGTAAACGAAGGATTCTCCGGCGGAGAAAAGAAACGCAATGAAATATTCCAGATGGCCATGTTGCAGCCCCGTCTCTCCATACTGGATGAAACCGACAGCGGGTTGGACATAGACGCCCTGCGAATCGTATCGGGCGGAGTAAACAAGTTGCGCACCGATAAAAACGCCACGATAGTAATAACACACTACCAGAGGTTGCTCGACTACATAGCCCCCGACTACGTACACGTCCTGTACAAAGGGCGCATCGTAAAATCAGGAGGGCCCGAGCTCGCACTCGAACTGGAAGAAAAAGGATACGACTGGATAAAACGCGAAATAGACGAAAAAGAAAAATAAATGGGAGCCGAAAAACAATACATAGAGCTGCTGTCTGCACACCGAACCCTCATAGACGAAAACTCGGCCGGGCAGATAAATGCCATGAGAAGTGCCGCCGTCGAAACCCTGAAGCAGAACGGCATCCCCACAGGCAAGCATGAAGATTACAGACACATCGACATGCAGTCGTTGTACGCACCCGATTACGGGCTGAACTTCAAACGCCTCGGATTGCGCGTTTCAGGCGAAATGTACCGGTGCAGCGTGCCCGGGATGAAACCCCTTACCGCATACGTCATAGGCGATGTCCCGTCGGTTCATATCACCGAGAACAAAAGCGGGGCAATCATAACAACTATTCGCGAAGCATGCTCGGCATACCCCGAAATCATATCGAAATATTACGGGCGTCTCTCGTCGAAATCCGCCGACGGCACAGTCGCCCTTAATACCGCACTGGCACAAGACGGGCTATTCATCCATATACCCGACGGCGTAAAAATGACAATGCCGTTGCAGATAGTCAATATCATGCAAAGCCCCGAACCGCTTATGACCAACCGTCGCTTGCTGATAGTTGCCGGTCGCGGAGCAGAAGGCGAGATACTCGTATGCGACCATAACTTCTCGGCCGCCGGCACACTCTCAACGCAAGTAACCGAGATATACGCCGAAGAAGGAGCATCGTTGCAATATTACGAAGTAGAAGAAACAACGCTTAAAGCCTCGCGGGTAGCCTCGCTCTTTGCCGAGCAACAAGCCATGTCGCGCCTCCTGCTCGACACCATAACCCTGCATAACGGCATTACGCGAAACAACTACGACATATCGCTGGCAGGCGAAGGAGCAGAGATAGAACTCGTAGGCATGGGAATCGCCGACAAGACGCAGAAGATAGACAATTACACCCGCATAAGGCACATAGCCCCGCGCTGTACCAGCAATGAACTCTTCAAATACATCCTCGACGAAGAAGCAACAGCCATATTCAAAGGAAGCATAATAGTAGAAAACAGAGCCGACAAAAGCGTGGCGCGGCAGACAAACAAGAACATAAGCCTCTCCCCCTCGGCACACGTATATACCGAGCCGCAGCTCGAAATCTATGCCGACGATGTAAAGTGCGGGCACGGAGCCACCGTAGGACAACTGGACGAATCCGCGCTCTTCTATCTCCGTCAGCGAGGTATCCCCGAAGCCGAAGCGCGAATGATGCTGATGCTCGCATTTACGGGCGACATAATAGAAAAAGTCCGGTTGGCGCCGCTCAAAGAACGCCTCACCTATCTAATCGACAACCGCCTTCGCGGAGGAATAGACCGATGCGAAGGGTGTGCAATGTGTAAATAACCGAACCATGCAGCAGATAGACACCGATTCGATACGAAAAGACTTTCCCATACTCGATTCCAAGATATACGGAAAAGAGTTGATTTACTTCGACAATGCCGCAACAACACAAAAGCCGTTGTCGGTCATAGACACAATATCCGAATCGTACAAAAAGATAAACGCAAACGTACATCGCGGAGTCCACCGTTTAAGCCAGCTCTCCACCGAAGGACACGAAGCAGGGCGCGAACGCGTACGCAAATTCATAAACGCAGACAAAAGCCGCGAAATAATATTCACCCGAGGAACCACCGAATCGATAAACCTCGTAGCCTCATCATTCGGCGAAGCGTTCATAAACGAAGGCGACAACATAGTAATTACCGCCATGGAGCACCACGCCAACATAGTACCGTGGCAGCTGCTCTCCATGCGGAAAAAGATAGAGATAAGAGTAGTCCCCCTCACCCCCCTCGGAGAGATGAATATGGAGGCATTCAGGACGATGATGGACGAAAAGACTAAACTCGTGTCGGTAGCCCACGTCTCCAACGTTCTCGGGACGGTAAACCCCGTAAAAGAGATAATAGCAGAAGCCCATTCCCGCAATATACCGGTATTGATAGACGGAGCGCAGGGAGTACCCCACCAGAAAATCGACGTGCAGGATATGGATGCCGATTTCTATGCCTTCTCCGCGCATAAAATATACGGTCCTACAGGAATAGGCGTCCTTTACGGCAAAGAAAAACTGCTCGACGCAATCCCCCCGTATCAGGGCGGAGGCGAGATGATAGGACACGTAACCTTTCAAAAAACCACCTTCAACGAGCTTCCGTTCAAATTCGAGGCCGGTACGCCCGATTATATCGGAGTAATAGCCACAATAGCCGCACTCGACTATGCCGATGCCGTGGGAATGGACAACATCCGCCGCCACGAAGAAGAATTGATGAAATACACCACCGAAAAGATGAAAGCCATACAAGGCATGAAGATATTCGGCGAGGCACCCGGCAAAGGAGGCGTAATATCATTTGTGGTAGAAGGAACACATCCGTACGACGTAGGGATGCTGCTCGACAAGCAGGGCGTTGCCGTACGCACCGGACACCTTTGCGCCCAGCCGCTTATGGACATACTCGGCGTTCCCGGAGTGGTACGCATCTCATTCGGCATGTACAACACCATACAAGAATGCGACGCCTGCATATCCGCACTCAAAAAGAGCGTGGATATGCTGCGACGCTGATAACCACCGTCCCGCCGGAACTAACGGAATTTACCTGTATATTTCGGGGTAAGAGCCAAAATCATACAGTTCAAGCAAGAATCCTGTTTGCCGTTTCCGGATATGGACAACCTGAAGAACTTGAACGGTCGGGTATGCAGAGGAAACCTTACGGTATCGCGCGGCGACGGAGCAATATCGGCCTGCAAAATATTACGGAATCCCCTGTCCGGAAGTTCCGATGCCGATAAGGCAATGTGCATTTCACATGACGAATCGGTAAAATCCGACAGGTTCAAGATAAACTCGTTGAGTTGCTTGCTGTAAAAAGGAATCCCCTTAACCGCTCTGGTAACAAATGCAAAAGGCGTTATCGAGTCTTTATCCTCGTATGAAAGATTAAAAACCTGCCCCGATTCATCACATATCCACAAGTTGGGATACGAATTGATAAAGCACTTTAGCGGCGAAGAACCGATAACCCTTCTGCCCCACGTATTGGACATCATGTTATAAGCATAATAATACTCTTTCCCCGAGCAAAGGAACAGCAACTCATTATTCACATAATCATACCCCGCAGAAGAATCCGACAGATACCTCTTGAAGTTCCCCGCAATATCGCTGTTGCAAACTACATCAAAATCCGTACCCTTCACGCGCACCTCGTCGAATCCTTCCATTTTGCCGTCGTGCGAGACACAGATAACCCTGCTCACCGAACCCGACAAAACAGTAAGACCGTGCTCCGATACATAAGCCACCCCGTTGTCTATACCGCAAATAACATCCTTCGACAAAGGCACATCCCTGTTTATGGGGTGTTGAGAAGCATACAAAATATCCCCGCTGCCATGTTGCATTGCCCATATCCCCTCGTCGGTAAAAACATATAACGGGAACTCCCCGTATTGCCCCTGCGACAACTCTTTCGTGGCAGCCGCCATTTTCAGAATCTTCCCCTCCGAAACCATATAAGTCTGTTCCTGAGGAAAAAATATTACATTATCCGTTTCGGAAACCTTTATCCTGTTGGGAAAATATTCGTATGCACGTTTCTCTTCAAAAATATAGTCGCTGTCAGTCTCCACCCCGAAAACAAGAGGCTTTAACGCCGCATCGACATAAATAGCCGAATTTTCCACATCCGAAGCAGCCAGAGGGATAGTCAGGCAAAACTCCTTCCCGTCTCGAACCAGACGGATAGACATCTCGGTAGCCCTGCTGTCGGGATAAGAAATAAAAGGCGACAACATGAACCCCGCAGGCACATTAACCTCCGACGAAACAGTTTTAAAACCGTCATTACATTTAAGCGTAACATCAATAAAACAAGAATACCCTTCAGGAACAACATCCCCCGTATTGCCGCCGAAAAGAGCCTGCCTTATCCCATATACATATAACGAGAACGGTTTTGGAAAATATTGGTAAACACCACCGAGATGAAGATGCGAATTGTATATGAACGACGTATCCGCCCCATTGTCGAAAAGCGTGAAGTTATCGATCTCGAGATGTTCCTGCTGAACAAGATATTCAAGGTCGGTATCTATTCTGATATTAACAGGAGTGTTGCCGTTGCTCTTCTCCATTTCTCTCAATTCGGCAAGCGAATAAGACGCAACTTTAAAAAACAGCGACTCTTCCTTTATCCAGTCTATTTTTTCCTCGGTCGATAAAAAATCGTAGCCGAAATATATGTTTTTTGTAAACTTGTTGCTGTCGCCCTCCGCCAATTCGAGCCAATAAGTAAAAGTGGACGTATCCCGCAGAAAATTTTTCTGGTCCGAAATGAAAATATCCACGCCGTCGATTATTTCATCCCATTCCTCAAGCGGAATATTAGAACATGAAAATTGAAACGAGTATTTATCCATACCCATTAAAAGCGAACCATAAGTATTATTGTCGGAATATGACAATTTAGCTTCATAGTAACCTATTACATAGTTGTTGATAGGCATCATCAGTATAGCCGGAGACGGAAAGATATGCGTACCGTCGAACAGTCTTACCGCATAACGCACAAGAAAAGGATGCAAAAAGCAGTTGTCATTTCGAAAATCGCTTTTTGCCTGATCAACCATCGACTTTATTATGCTTGTAAGGAACGTGTTGTTGTTTGTCGAAAGAGCCAAATCATCCCTGTAAACCCTTTCCGGAAAATAAAACAAACCGTTGTTGTACTTCACATCCCCCTCATATTTCAAGTTGAACATCAGTTCAGGCATAAACATACCGCCCAGATAAATATAGTCATTATCCATAAACAGCATGTATTTACATTCGCACCCCGTAACGGCGACGATAAAATTCCCGTTGGTAGCCATCGATTTTACATTGTCTATATCGGCAATCTTTTTCCCGACACTTGCAATTACGCCGTCCTTCTCATCAGCTTCCCAAAAAACAGATGTCCCGTCATAACATATTATATGCTTGTATCCCATGTTTGAGTGGATAACGGTAAGCTGCAATTTGTCGCTGTCCGTCTCGATTATCTTTTCCGGTGCACCCGTAATATGCCAGACACCGTTTTCGTTACGCATATTCACCATGTCGCAGCACTCCCCGTCGGGCGATGCACCCGGAGGTAAAGCCGCAGATATGCCCGCCAGTTTTATCTCTTTAATTTCCTTGCCCATAAAAAACATTAAATAGTTAAACAATACGGAGCGAAGATATTTTAAGAAACAGCAGGCCGGCGGGTAAAAATATAGAAACAGCCGAGGCTGATGGCAGATTATATAAATATACCACACCCCTACAAAAAGAAAGAGTTTCATTTGCAGCAAAGCAAAACCGAAACAATTATGAAAAAAAAGACAGAGACCGATTATCGCTGGTTCAATAACACCACGTTGCTCCCCGGTCGGAAGCGCAAAAACAAAAAGAAAGAGAGTGAAAAATACGCCATTGACAATACCGGAACATTAGACATGGCACGACGCGCATGGGAAGAACTCGACTCCCACCGCAGGGAGCGGACGCGCAACAGAGACTACACCTTCGGGCGTCAGTGGAACGACAGCATCACTCTTGCCGATGGGCGCACCATTACCGAAGAACAATACCTTAAGGAACAAGGAAAAGTACCGCTTAAGAACAACCTGATACGGCAGTTGGTAAAAAACGTGGTAGGACAGTTCCGCAGCACCCAGACACAACCCGTATGCGTGGCGCGCGACAGGAAAGAACAGTCGCTCGGAGAAATCCTCAGCAGTGCTATGGAGTACGTCTATCAGCACAACCGAGTGTGGGAACTCGACGGTCGGACGCTCGAAGAGTTCCTCATATCCGGCAGCTGTTTCCACAAAGTCCTTTACGGAACACGAGGAGAAAAAACCGACGTATGGATAGACGAAGTAAACCCCGCAAGAGTATTTTTCAATGTTATGGAAGACTCCCGACATTGGGACTGTACGCTGATAGGAGAAATACACGACGTACCCATATCCACGCTACTCTCCCGCTTCTCCGGCGGCGACCGTAACCGTGCAGTAGAATTGCGCAACATCTATTCCGACGTTCGCGAAACAGACTTCGCGCAGCAGTACGACACGATAACCGACGAACGGATAGACAATCTCGACTTCTTCCGACCCGCCGACGGAAACATGTGCCGCGTAATAGAAGTATGGCGATACGAAAGCCGCGAGCGGCTGCAGTGCCACGACACATTAAAAGGAATCAGTTACAAAGCCGAAATATCCGCCGCCGAAGCAATAGAAAAAGAAAACCGCAAGCGGATAAGAGAAGCCGCCAAAAGCGGGATAAAACCATCACAGGTACCATTGATAAAAACCGAGTGGTTTATCGACATGGTATGGTATTACCGTTTCCTGTCGCCGTTGGGGCACATCCTCGCCGAAGGAGAAACACCCTATTGGCACGGTTCGCACCCGTACGCGTTCAAGCTCTATCCCCTTATCGACGGCGAAATACACTCGTTCGTCGAAGACGTAATCGACCAGCAGCGGTATATAAACAGGCTGATAACCATGGTCGATTTCATAATGGGGTCGAGTGCCAAAGGCGTATTGCTCTTCCCCGAGGACCAGATACCCGACGGCATGACGATAGAAGACATAGCCGACGAGTGGACGCGATATAACGGCGTAATACTGTTCCGTCCCAAGCCCGGTTCGCCGTTGCCGCAGCAGATAGCCGTAAACGCCACCAATGTAGGCGCATACGAGCTGCTCAACTTGCAGATGAAACTCTTCGAAGACATCTCCGGAGTACACGGAGCCATGCAAGGCAAAGGAACCGCGCCCGGCACATCGTACGCCCTGTACGCACAGCAGATACAAAACTCGTCGTTAAATCTTGTCGATATATTCGAAAGCTATAAAAACTTCAGGCAGGACAGAGATACCAAACTGATGAAGACCATACAGCAGTTCTTCGACAAGGAAAAATATCTGCAAATAGTAGGAAGCAGCGATGAAGAACGGTTGGAAAACATAACACAGCAAGAAGTCTGCAACGCCGATTTCGACATATCAATAACCGAATCGACCTCGTCGCAAGTATATCGGACCGTATCCAACGAGTTCCTGCTCGAACTCTTCAGAATGGGGCAGATAACCCTCGAAATGCTGCTCGAAAACGGAGCCTTCCCGTTCTCCGACAAACTGCTTCAAAGCATAGAAAAAAACAAGCAGGAAAACGCACAGCAACAGCAACAACAAGTCGGGCAAACAGCAACACCTATGCAATAGCAGCCGCAAAAGCAAGCAGAATCAGGTTGCGGCAGACGTAACGGATTATACCTCCGATACGCCGTAAAACGAAGAAACGAACCACATTAAAACAATAACGACACTATGGTACAACAACGCAAAAAATAAATTCGTAAAAAAACAGCAAAACAATATTTTGTTCAATCGCGAAAAAGTATTACATTTGCACCCTCGATTCCATGTCGGGTCAGACAAGAAACGGGGCGGAGCCCGTTCACCCGCAGGAGGTACAGTTAAAACAAACATAACTAATGTACGCAATTGTAGAAATTCAAGGACAGCAGTTCCGTGCCGAAGCAGGCAAAAAGCTGTATGTGCACCGCCTCAATGCCGATAAAGGTTCGGTAGTAGAGATGGACAAAGTGTTGTTGATAGACAACGACGGAGACGTTAAGATTGGCGAGCCCACCGTAAGCGGAGCCAAAGTGGTATGCGAAGTCCTCGACCATGTAAAAGGCGAGAGAATAATCGTTTTCAAGAAAAAACGCAGAAAAGGGTATCGCAAACGCAACGGACACCGTCAGTGTTTTTCGCAAGTGTTAATTAAAGAAATTGTTGCCTAACCATTAAAACAATAGAGAGATGGCTCATAAGAAAGGTGTCGGTAGTTCAAAGAACGGCCGTGAATCAGAAAGCAAACGACTTGGAGTAAAAGTTTTCGGCGGACAGTTTGCCAAAGCCGGCAATATAATAGTACGCCAGAGAGGAACGGTACACCATCCGGGAGAAAACGTAGGGATGGGCAAAGACCATACCCTTTTCGCTCTCGTTGACGGAACGGTAGTCTTCAGCAAAAAGAAAGAAGACCGCTCATACGTATCCGTTCAGCCCGTAGAAGCAGAACAGAACTAAAAAACCCTCGTCCTGTTCCTTCCCCGGTAGTCTGAAAAGCTGCATTGCGGCCGCAGAATACAAAAAAGGAAAGGAGGGAAGAGAAGAACTAAACCTAATACAAGCAAGCAAGGTCGCAACATTCACGGCCTTGCTTCTGTTTTTATACAGCCAATATACACAAGACCACATGTCGAACAATAAGGAAAAAGAAAAATCCGATAAAAAATACAAGTTGCTGTTTGTCTGTCTGGGCAATATATGCCGCTCTCCGGCAGCCGAAGAGATAATGCGCAGGATAATAAGCCAAGACGGTAAAGAGGCGGACTATACCCTCGACTCCGCAGGACTGTACGGCGGACATGCCGGCTCGCTTCCCGATGCGCGGATGCGTGCACATGCAGCACGGCGCGGCTATCTGCTCGAACACAAATCCCGCAAGATACAAGAACGCGATTTCGAAACATTCGACTACATCTTTGCCATGGACGATTCGAACTACGATGCACTACGCAAGATGGCGCCGACGGTAGAAGATACCATGAAAGTCCGTCGCATGTCCGATTACCTGCAACACTACCTCTCCGACTGCATCCCCGATCCGTACTACGGCGGAGCGTCAGGTTTCGAAAACGTGCTAAACCTGCTCGAAGACGCATGCGACGGAGTTTATAAAAAGTTAAAAAACGGAGACGAACTTTGAGTCGGAAACAAAAACCCGTATCTTCGCAACAAGAAGTTAGAAAACAGGAAAGCATAATGTATCCGTTGAAAAAAATCATACCCCTCCTGCTGATAATCGTTGCGACAGTATCCCATGCCCAAGACGTTACATACTCAGCCCCCGATTTCGACGAAATAGAAAAATCCGTCAGGGATTTCGACTCTCAATACTACTATCCGCGGTTGATGAACCGATATCTGCAAGGCGATACGGCATTTACCGACAAAGAACTCACATACCTCTACTACGGATACACCTATCAGGAAGATTACGACCCCTACCGCGATATAAAATATCATACCGTTGACATAGACGACCTCTACAACAAAGAGAGTCATACCGCAGCCGAGTGCGATACCATAATAAAATATGCGCAACTCGTGCTCGACGATTTCCCTTTCGAGTTCAGGCAGATGAACATGCTGGCATACGCGTATGCACAAAAAGGCGACACGCAAACTTCAGCATTCTGGAATAACCGCATGCGTCGGCTGTTGAACGTAATACTCCATACCGGCGACGGGATAAAACCCGAAACAGCATGGTATGTAATATCGTCCGTACACGAATACGACATAATATATTGCCTCGGTCTCCTTCCTACAGGGTATACGTTCGTAGAACCCATGTACGACTTTATCGACATAAAACCCGTCGCAGGCAAAAAAGAAGAAGGATACTACTTCAATGTCAGCAGAATGCTGAGCGAATACTACCGCAAACAGTAAAAGACAGGCAGCAAACAACCACGACAGGAAATACACAAAAAAGACACAGCCGCAACAGCGTCAAACCGACAAGACGCAGGCGTCAAGTGTCGTGGTGTCCGAGCCACATTGCATCACCAACAAATGCACAAGCAGCAAGCATAAGGCAAAAAGACAAGAAACACGAGAAACACCCCCATTTTTTAACCCCGTAAACATAAAATTCGGAATAAAATATGTAATTTTGGGGGATTAAAATGCGGAATTGCGTATAAACGCACCCCATAAACAAAAACAGAATGAGCAACATGGAATTAAGCGAGCAGGAAATAGTACGTCGCAACTCCCTCGAGGAACTGAGACGTATAGGAGTAAACCCATATCCGGCACAAGAATATAAAGTAGATGCATACGCAAAAGAGATAAAAGAAAATTTCTCGGACGAAGCCGCCGAAGTCCGCAACGTATCGGTAGCCGGCAGGATAATGAGTCGCCGAATAATGGGAAAAGCATCATTTATCGAACTAAAAGATTCGACAGGCAGAATCCAGATATACATATCGCGCGACGATATATGCCCCGGAGAAAACAAAGACCTCTACAACATAATATTCAAAAAACTGTTGGACATAGGCGATTTCATAGGCATAACAGGATTCGTGTTCCGAACCCAGATGGGCGAGATAACCGTACATGCCAAAACCCTGACGCTGCTCTCCAAATCATTGCGGCCGTTACCCATAGTAAAAATGAAAGACGGAGTAGCATACGATGCATTCGACGACCCCGAACTCCGTTACCGCAGGCGGTATGTCGATTTGGTAGTAAACGAAGGCGTAAAAGAGATATTCATAAAACGCAACAAAGTTTATGAATCGATGCGCGAATATTTCAACAGCAAAGGGTACATGGAAGTCGAAACCCCCATACTGCAAAGCATTCCCGGAGGAGCAGCCGCCCGTCCCTTCATAACCCACCACAACGCACTTGACATACCACTGTATTTGCGCATAGCCGACGAGCTCTATCTGAAACGCCTTATCGTAGGAGGTTTCGAAGGAGTATATGAATTCTCCAAGAATTTCCGCAACGAAGGAATGGACCGCAACCACAATCCCGAATTTACCTGCATGGAGATATACGTCTCCTACAAGGACTACAACTGGATGATGGAATTTACCGAAAAGATGCTCGAAAAGATAGCCCTCGACGTAAACGGCACCACCGAGTTGAAAGTAGGCGACAACACGATAAGTTTCAAAGCCCCGTTCCGTCGCATAACGATGACCGAAGCAATAAAAGAGCACACAGGCATCGACATAACCGGCATGGACGAAGACGCCCTGCGCAAAGCCTGCGCAAGTCTGGGCATCCCCACCGACAGTTCCATGGGAAAAGGAAAGCTCATCGACGAGATATTCGGAGAAAAATGCGAAGGAACATATATCCAGCCCACGTTCATAACCGACTATCCGATAGAGATGTCTCCGCTCACAAAGCGGCATCGGAACAATCCCGAGCTGACCGAGCGGTTCGAACTCATGGTAAACGGAAAAGAACTATGCAACGCATACTCCGAGTTGAACGACCCGATAGACCAGCGGTTGCGTTTCGAAGAACAGTTGCGCCTCTCCGAAAAAGGCGATGACGAAGCCATGTTCATCGACAACGATTTCCTAAGGGCATTAGAATACGGCATGCCCCCCACATCCGGTATGGGAATCGGCATGGACAGGCTGGTAATGCTCATGACGGGGCAGACAACCATACAGGAAGTAATATTCTTCCCGCAGATGCGTCCCGAGAAAAAAGCCAAAAAAGACGAAGAAAACAACGAAACAGAAACAAAATAGGCGTTTTTATATCAAAAAAAGAAAAAGAAAGAGATGGAGATGCCGGGAAAAGTAGCTATAATAGGCGGCGGTACATGGGCTACCGCAATAGCAAAATTGGTGCTAACCAACGTAGAAGAAATAAACTGGTACATGCGTCGCAAAGACCGCATAGCCGACTTCAAGCGATTAGGGCGGAATCCAGTATATCTGTCGAGTGTCAAGTTCGATATAAACCGAATCTATTTCAGCAGCAATCTGAACGACGTCATAAAACGCTCCGACACGCTGATATTCGTAACCCCGTCGCCATTCCTCAAGCAACACCTTAAGAAACTGCGCACGTCGCTCTCCGGCAAATTCATAATATCCGCCATAAAAGGGATAGTGCCGGACGAAAACATGATAGTAACCGAATACCTCAAAAACACATACTCAGTTCCCGACGAGCACATGGCCGTAGTCAGCGGTCCGTGCCATGCCGAAGAAGTCGCCCTCGAACGCCTCTCCTACCTGACGGTCGGGTGCACCAATCTCGACAATGCCGAGAAAGTAGCACATCTGCTCAGCAACCGGTTCCTGATAGCCAGCACCTCGCCCGACGTAGCAGGAATAGAATACAGTGCCGTACTAAAAAACGTCTATGCCATAGCCGCAGGAATCTGCAACGGGTTAAAGTTCGGCGACAACTTCCAAGCCGTTTTGATGTCCAACGCCGCACAAGAACTGAACCGATTCCTTACCGCCGCAAGTCCGATGGAAAGAGAAATCTGCAACTCGGTATATGTAGGCGACCTGTTGGTAACAGCCTACTCCCGATTCAGCCGCAACCACACGTTCGGAACGATGATAGGCAAAGGCTACTCAGTAAAGACGGCGCAAATAGAGATGGACATGATAGCCGAAGGCTATTACGGCACAAAATGCATGAAAGAAATAAACGAACAACGCTTCCATGTAAACATGCCCATACTCGATGCAATATACAACATACTGTATAACCGCATGCCCGTATATTCCATAATACAGCAGTTGGCCAACGAGTTAAGATAAGCAAATCCGAAAGATCCAAAATGCGGCAAAGAGTTGCAGCATAATACAAAAAGAAAAAACGGCGGCAATACCGCCTGCAGCAAAAAGGACGAAGCACAACAATACAGGCAGTCCGGCAAACCAACAGCATGCTGTTCTCCCCGGTCATCCGGCCGAGGCGGAACATTTGCCATACCAAAACAAAACCCCGAAAAATACGAAAACGAAAACATCCGAAATCATACAATAATAAAAACCAAGGCAATGAACAGAAAAATCACAGCAGTCATATTGTCGATAAGCCTCGCAATAGGCACGGCAATAGCAGGGTCTCCCCAATTCGACATAGAATGCGGAGGCGTAACCGCAAAAGAAGGATACTATTTGGTAAAAGTATGGGTTCATTCAAACAAAAAAGCCCCCGACGATATGGCAATACGCGAAGCAGCAGTACGCGGTGTACTCTTTCGCGGCGTAGCCCCCGCCGAAGGGTGTCAGTCGCTTCGGCCGATAGCCGGCAGCCAGACCAGTGAAGACCAACACGCCGATTACTTCAACGCATTCTTCAATACCGAAAAAAAATACCTCTCCTACGCATCCATAATCTCCGGCAGTTACGAAACCGAGAAACTCAAAAAGAAGAGCTACCGGATAGGAGCCAAAGTTATGGTAGCCAAAGACCAGTTACGGCGCGACCTCGAGAATGCCGGAATAATACGCGGATTATCAACAGGATTCTAAAAAACATACCGACATGAAAAAGAAACTATATACGATACTGGCAGCGATAACGCTGATATTGACAGGATGCCAGACAAGCACATCATCATACGCAAGTTACGAAACAGAATGCATAGGCATAGAACTCGACGGGTCGCAAAAACTGCGCGCATGGGGACAAGGCCGCCACAGGCAGCAAGCCATGCAGCAAGCAGCCAAAAACGCCATATCCGATGTGATATTCAAGGGAATACGCGGCGGCAACGGCGGCTGTAACGTAAAACCGCTGGTATATGAAGCCAATGCCAGAGAAAAATACGAAGAATACTTCAACGAGTTCTTCAGCGACAACGGCGCATACTACCGCAATTACATCTCGATAAAAGACGCACCGTTGCGCAGCAGAGTAAAAGACTTCAACAACAACGGGCGACGTTTCGGAGTAGTCGTAACCGTACAGCGTACCGCACTGCAACAACATCTGAAAAAAGACGGTATAATAAAATAAGCCGACACAACAGAACAACAACAAGCAAAAACACGTAAAACAAAACGACAAAAAAGCACAATATGAAAAAGCTGACATTGATAATCACATTCGCCATAATATCGGCAAGCATGTTCAGTCAGGCACGCAAACCCGAGATAATGGTTGTTCCGAGCGATGTATGGTGCAATTCCAAAGGATACATACAAACATACGACAATCAAGGACTCGTCGAGCAGATACCCGACTACAAAAAAGCCGTAAAAACCGACAAGGAACTCTCCAACATGATAGGAAAAATCTCCAACATGATGGCCGACAGAGGCTTTCCGTTAGTCGATTTATCCGCCACGATAAGTTCCATCGAACGTCGTCAGGCCGAAGACGAACTCATAACATCCAAACAAGGAGCGGCAATAGCCGAAAGCCCCCTCGACCAGTTACGCCGCACGGCCAAAGCCGACATAATACTGTCGCTCGACTGGACGGTAAACGAAAACGGGCCCAAGCGCAGCGTAACCTACAATCTGCAAGGTCTCGACGCGTACACCAACAAAGTAATAGCAGGCGTACAAGGCACCGGCAATCCCTCGCTGACGGCCGAAACCGCCGTACTTCTCGAAGAAGCAGTCGTATCGAACATGGACAACTTCACCTCCCGCCTGCAGGACTATTTCGACGACCTGTTCGCCAACGGGCGCGAAGTAGTAGTAACAGTACGCGTATTCGATAACAGCGCAGGCATCGACCTCGACAGCGAATACGACGGCTACCTGCTGAGCGAAATAATTGACGAGTGGATGGCCGACAATACCGTAAACAGCCGTTTCGGAAAAAGCGACGCCACAGAAAACTATATAAACTATCATCAAGTACGCATCCCCCTGTACAACGAAAAAGGACGTTCGATGGATACCGAAATGTTCGTCCGCAACCTCGCCCGATACCTAAGGCAGGCACCCTACAACATACCGTCTAAAGTAATGATGCGCGGATTAGGAGAAGCAATACTGATATTAGGAGACAAATAAAGACAAACAACGATGAAAAATATACTAACAATAGCAGCCGCCGTAATAATAACGGCCATGCCATTAAAAGCGCAAAATTGCGAAGTAGGAGCAAGTTTAGTAATACCGCAGGAGAGCAATCTCACGCCCTCGGCAGCCGAACTCTTTTCATCCAGAGTAGGCCAACTGACCTCCGATGCCGACATTATGATAATCGACGGGAGCAATTTCGTAATCGTTCCCAAGATAGTAGCAATAAGCAAAAACGTATTGCCCGGGCCGCCGGTAAAAGTATCGCAGGAATTTGAATTCACCCTGTATATGGTCGATTTGAACAATTCCAACATATATGCATCGCACACCTTCACACTCCGAGGAATAGGCGAGAACGAATCCAAAAGCCAGATAGCCGCCCTGAAGCAGATAAAAGGAAACAACGAAGCCGTCAAAACATTTATGAACGACGCCAAAGCCAAAGCCGTAAAATACTACGACGACAATTACGCCGCCATAATAAAGAAAGCCGAAGGATACGCCGCCCTCAAGAACTACGATCAAGCACTCTTTACGCTCCTGTCCGTACCCGTCTGCTCAAAAGGATACGACAAAGCGTTCGAAGCGGCAAAAAACACCTATCAGGCCTATATCGATGAAATGTGCCGCATCAACCTCGCCAATGCCCGCACGGCATGGTTCTCCAAACAAAGTGCCGAAGGAGCTGAAGAAGCAGGCCGATATCTGTCGCAGATACTGCCCGACGCAGGGTGCTATCAAGACGCCGTAAAACTATACGAAGAAATCAAAAGTCGCGTGGACGAAGACTTGCGTTTCGAAATGAAAAAATACGACGATGCCGTAAACCTCGAGTCCAAGCGCATAGAAGCGATGAAGCAAATAGGCGTAGCATACGGCAAAGGACAGCAGCCCAGCACCACAAACATATTAGGACTAAGATAAATCACAAAATATAAATGAGGAATAAAAATATCGTATCTGCAATAGCCGTTCTGCTGCTGACGACCGTTTCAGCAGCAAACGCGGCAGATTTAACCCCGGCGCAGAACGAAAAAGGCAAATACGGATATGTCGATACGGCCGGAGTCTTTGTCGTAAAACCCGCATACGATATGGCCACGCCGTTCGAAGACGGAATATCGCGAGTAAGAAAAGGAAGCAAATGGGGTTTGATGGGAGAAAACGGCGAGTTGATAGCACCCGTAAAATACGCCTTTATCGGCGACTATAACAAATACGGGTACGCAGTAGTAAACGTAGGCGGCACAAGCGAAGCCACAGGAATCATGATAGGAACCGTAACAGGCGGAAAATACGGGCACATAAACAAAAACGGCGAAGAAATACTACCGCCCAAATACACCGAAATAGGTTTCTTCGACGAAACCAACACCGCATGGGTACAAGCCGGCAACAAGTACGGGCTTATCGATACGACGGGAATGCTCATAGCCCCCGCCAAATACGTAGCACACGGCACATTCGGCGACAACAACATCTGCTGGGTCAATGTCGGCGGCTATAAAAATGCCGAAGGAGCCGTATCCGGAGGAAAATACGGGTATCTTTCCCGCAGCGGACAAGAAGTAATCCAGCCCGTATATGTAAATGTCCGCAACAAGTTCCACAACGGCATATCATGGGTAAGCAAAGGAAAAGGCCGGTACGGATATATCGACAATACCGGGAAAGAAATAGTCGCCCCCATATACGACGATTTAGCCGACACCTTTTCGATGAATATCAGTTACGTCAAAGACCGTAACCTGTGGGGATACATAACCCGCGAAGGCCTCCCCCTCACCGAAATAAAATACAGCAGCGTATTCCACTTCCACGGCGGCATGGCAGCAGTAGGCATAATAGACGGACGAGAAGAAAAGTTCGGCTATATCGACGAAACAGGCCGCGAAGTAGTACCCCCGATATACGAATCAGTCGCCATATACTGCAATGACAACCACGGGTTTGTAAAAAGCGGCGGAAAATGGGCGTACGTCGATAAAAACGGCACACCCCTCACACCGTTCAACATAACAGGATTCAGCAAAATAATGCAGGACGGATACGTCTCCGTAGCGTTCGGGCCCGGCTTCGACGCAAACAATCCGGTTTACAGCAATGTGCTCGACAGCGAAGGACACCTGCTAAACGACAAAATCTATAAAAACGTATGGGGATTATACGGAGGGTACTTTTGCGTAAACAAATCCGACGGCACATGGTGCTGGTTAGACAAACAAGGAAACGAATGTTTCGACGGCGGATACACCACCGTAGGGTCGTTCAGCGAAGGATTGGCCTTTGCCGGCAAAAACGGGAAATACATATATATCGACACATCAGGCAACAAAGCCTTCGACGTCCCCAATAGCGGAGGAGAACTGTACGGCGGAATGTTCAATGACGGAATAGCCTACATAATAAAAAACGACAAGCAGTGGGGATGTATCGACAAGACCGGTACGGTAATCGTACCATACGAATTAGATACCCAAGACGATGTCGCCAAACTCCTCTCCGACCGATACTCCATAAAAAAAGAACCGTTGAAAAGGCGCGACATAGAACTCTACAATCTATACAAAAACAGAACGAAATGTTCCATTTTCGACACACTTGCCGAAGACATGTGGGGATATTGACATAAAAACAAGAAACACGACAGACGATGAAACGATATATCATACTGACCATTATAACCGTAGCGTTCACGACGGTTATATACGGGCAAGAAGAGGCGGAAAAATATCGGCGCAGTTCAATCTATTCAATTTGCATAAGCCACGAAAACACCACCTATGCAAAAGAGATAAGCGATGTATTCGTAAACATGCCCGTACCCGACAAGTTCAACAATCACGATTTGAACATAAAGATACTGACCTCGAACGACAAGAAAGAAGACAACGAAAACATAACAGCCTTTCTGAATAACAACAATGTAGCGCGGCGGCTCGTCGGATACTGGTTTCAGCGCGACCCGTCCACCGGCGAATGTTCGCTCGACCTCATATCCGAGCGCGGGCTGTACGATGCCGATTACTTCGACGTCGAACTCTCCCGCCAGTCCATACGCGGCGAAGCCATGCTTAAAGACGCAGGCGAAGACCTTATAAAAAACACGTTCGTGTTGGTAAACGACATACGCTACGTCGATAAACAGAAAACCGCGGCCGTAGCCTCGGGAATACTTCGGGGAATAGGCATATTGGCCGGAGCCTTCTTAGGGTCGTCAGACATAACCGACATAGCAAACAGCGTAGGCGACATAGTCGAAAACATCCGCGGATTCCGGGTAATAGTAACCTCCTATCTCTATCAGTTAGAGTGGAACGACACCGTAGCCGCCAAGTTTTACAGCGATTACTACATAGCCCCCGGCACAAAAAACGAAACCAAACGACAAGCCTTTCTTACCGACAACTCCACCTTCAAGCTCCGTTACGTAGGAGTAAAACGGATAGACAGCGGACAAACCTCATACGCAGGAGTATTCGAACCCGTCGATATGATACGCAAAGTCTGCATGCGGGCAATCGACAAATCAGTAGTAGAGCTGCAGCGCACATACGACGAGTTCAAGGTAAAGACCCCGATATTCTCCGTCTCACCCGACATAACAGCCAAAATAGGAATGAAAGAAGGAATGACAGAGGAATCGCGGTACGAAGTCCTCGAACGGATAAAAGACCAGGACGGCACAATAAGCTACAAACGAGTAGGAGTAATAGCGCCGGTAACAGGAAAAATATGGGATAACCGCTATATGGCAACCGAAGAACGCTCGTCAGGTTCCGAACTTACATGCACCACATTCCGGAAAGTAAGCGGCGGGACATTCTATCCCGGAATGTTGATACGAGAAATACGCATAAAATAGCACATACACAACAATCCGAAAGCCGAAAAGAAAAAATAAAGAATAAAAAAACACGGCAACAAAAAACCGCAGAAACCTCGGCCGCAGGGCAAGCAAACAAAAAGCAAAGGGGATGAACCATAAAACATGGACATCCCCTTTGCCGTAAAAACAGTGCGGCAATAAAAAGTCCGCACGCTCTATTTCGTTACAGGAATCTTGTCTATTCTGCGCTGATGCCTTCCCCCTTCGAAATCCGAGTCGATAAAAGCCTTTACAATAGCAACAGCCGTATCCTCATCCACGAATCTGCCCGGCAAAACACAAACATTCGCATCATTGTGAGCCCTCGCCAAAGCCGAAATTTCCGTACACCAGCAAATAGCCGCCCTGATACCCTGATGCTTGTTAAGCGTCATGCTAATACCGTTACCGCTGCCGCAAACAGCAAAACCCGGGTAACACTCCCCGTTCTCCACGGCAACAGCAAGCGGATGCGCAAAATCGGGGTAATCCACACTCTCGGTAGAATAAGTGCCGAAATCCTTCACATCAACACCCATTTCCGTCAAAAACCTTTTAACACACTCCTTTATCTCAAAACCGGCATGGTCGCAAGCCAATCCCACCGGAGTACCAGTTTTCAAAATGCCCATAAGTCAAACTTTAAAAAAACAGGTGCGAAGATATAAAAACAAGGCAACTAAAACAACATTAAAATATAAGTTTTACATTTGTATTTCAAAAACAAACAAAAACGACAAACCATGAGCAACAATATAATAACTCTGAACAATCCCGTACCGAGGATGCCCGAGTTCCGTTTCAAGACCCCCGTAAACTGGACAATAAACAAAGGAGAGCAATGGTGCGTAATAGGCCCCAACGGTTCAGGCAAGACACTGCTTGCCGACATGATACTCGGACGCATAGCCATAAGAGAAATAGACGGCAACATACACTACGGTTTCGACCGTCCCGTATCCGAGGCAGTCAAATCGATAGCCTTCAAAGACATCTATACACTGGTCGATAGCAGCACCACATACTACCAGCAAAGGTGGCACGCCACCGAGCAAGAAGGAATCTCCACCGTAAGAGAGATGCTCGCCTCCGACGAAAAATACGCCGAATCCCTGTTCCGACGCTTCGGAGTAGAATCCGTACTGGACAAGAAAATAATAAGCCTCTCCAGCGGCGAGCTGCGAAAATTCCTGTTGATACGCGTATTACTCACCCGACCCAAAATACTGATAGTCGATAACCCCTATATCGGCCTCGACGAAGAATCCCGCCGCAGTTTGGACGAAATGTTTACCGAAATGGCCGAACTGGAAGGCCTGCAAGTAATCCTCCTCCTCGCCAACCCCGCCGACATACCCAACATGGTAACCCATGTAATGCCCGTATATGACAAAGAGTGTCTCGGCGTAATGACACGCGAAGAGTTCATGGCCGATACCACATTACAAGAAAAACTCTTCCCCATGCCGCAGCAAACCCCGCAGTTGCCCTCCCCCGTACGCAAAGCCTCGCAGCACCAGATAACCTTCCGCATGGAAAACGTACAAGTAAAACACGGCAACCGCGAAATAATAAAAGAGATAAACTGGGAAGTACGCAACGGCGAAAAATGGGGGCTTCTCGGGCCCAACGGGTCAGGCAAAAGCACCCTGTTGAGCCTCGTATATGCCGACAACCCCCAATCGTACTCCAACACAATATACCTGTTCGACCGCCGACGCGGCACGGGCGAAAGCATCTGGGAAATAAAAGAACGCATCGGGTACGTCTCCCCCGACATGCACCTCTACTATATGGAAGACATCCCCACGCTGCAAATCGTAGCCTCAGGCTTTTTCGACTCCATAGGACTCTTCCGCCGCTGCACCCCTCAACAAGCCGAAACCGTAAAGCAGTGGATGAAGACCTTCGGCATAGAATCGTTGGCCGACCGTTCGTTCCTCAAACTCTCCTCCGGCGAACAGCGTATGGCGTTGCTGGCACGCGCATTCGTAAAAGACCCCGACCTGCTGATCCTCGACGAACCCCTGCACGGGCTCGACATAAGCAGCAAACGCCTCGCCTCGGGCATAATCGAAGCCTTCTGCCGACGCGAAGGCAAAACGCTGATATACGTAACACACTACCCGCACGAAATGCCCCCGTCGGTAAACAAAATATTCCGGCTCAAAAAACGCACCGAAGCATAACTGCCGCAGTAGCAGTACCATATCAAAAAACAATACAAACAACAACAAAAGACGGAATATAATCAAAATATGAAAAAAGAAAAAGGATTTATCTTCATGATGGGCGTATGTGCCGGATTAACAGTAGCATTTATCTTGGCAGCCGTTATCCAGATAGCATCATACATAAAACAAAAAGAAGAAGAAAATATCGCGGACGAAGCAAAAACAGAAATAGTAGAAAAACAAAGAAGCCTTACAGACAATGAAGACGGAAATACAAGTGCCGGAACGAAGGTCGGAAACCGAACCCTCGATAAAGGAATAACACTATTCAAAGAAGAAAGAGACTGCATAAGCAAAAACAGGTTTCAAATCTTTCGAGTTCTGGATTCAGGCGATGCGTTGGCACGCGAATTGATGAACGACTTTGATACTCCGATACCAACCGGATTGGAAGTCCTGTTTTTAGAAGAAGGCAAAAACTCATATTACGACGAACAGATAATCACCATCCCTTCAGGAAAATGCGCAAAACAAATTGGCATATACAAGAACCGAGTCAGAACCGTTCCCGTCGTTGCAATACGGCGGTAAAAACCATAACCATCCCCCCCAAAAAAAAGCTCCGGAACCCGGGGCTTTTTTACTTTTAATAAATTTACTCGCAGAGCATCCCCAAAACCCCGTAACTTGCGGCAAAAAACCAAACAAGATGCAGGCAGAGGAGATAATTGCGAAAAACAAAGAACGCAACCTCGTCGAGCAGACACCATATCACCCTGAAACCGGCGAAGGAAGCAACATCGGGAACAGAGTACGAATCGACATGCCCGATGCCCCGATACCCGTACAGTACATACCCGAACAGATGAACAGGGTAGAAATGGTATCGCTGCTGAAAAAATACGGCAGCATCGACCTCTTTATCGAAAAAGAGCTGAAAAAGAAAGCCGATGAAGAGTTGCGCGACGAAGTATGGAAACGGTGGCTGAAAATAAGAATAAAGTACGATTTCGAGTTCTGGTCGGTAATGTTCGTAAAAATAAAAGACAAAACCGGCGAACGCGACGTACCGTTCCGTCTCAACCGCCCCCAGCGGCGTCTCCTCTCCGAACTCGAGGCAATGCGCGAAAAAGGACGTCCCATAAGGATAATACTGCTAAAAGCCCGACAGTGGGGAGGTTCCACCCTCGTACAGATATATATGGCATGGATACAACTCGTACACTGCCACAACTGGAACAGCGTAATATGCGCCCACCTCAAGGATTCCGCCCTCAACATAAAAGGCATGTACTCCAAACTGTTGGAAAACTATCCCCCGTGGCTGCTCTCCTCCGATGCCCCGTTGCGGTTCCGCCCGTTCGAGAAAATGGGCAACACGTCCATAATCGACCAGACCAAATGCCGAATCACGATAGGCTCGGCCGAAACCCCCGAATCCATACGCGGAAACGATGCCGTCATGGCACACCTCTCCGAAGTCGCCTTTTGGCCGGCCACGCCGCAAAAAACACCCGAGTCGCTGGTACGATCCGTATGCGGCTCCGTAGCCCTGATACCCTATTCCGTAATAGTAATGGAAAGCACAGCCAACGGAACAGGCAACTATTTCCACAAAGAATGCCAGCGTGCCAAGCGCGGCGAAAGCGATAAAAAGTTCGTATTCGTGCCGTGGTACGAAATAGAAATCTACCGCTCGCCAATAGACGACTACGAAAAATTTGTCGAGACGATGACAAGTTACGAAAAATACCTGTGGGAAAGAGGCGCGACGCTCGAAGCCATATCATGGTATCGGAAAAAGCGCAAAGAATACGCCGAACATGCCGACATGATGGCCGAATACCCGTCCGACGACGTCGAAGCCTTCAATTACAGCGGCGACCGTGTATTCGACGCCCGTCTTGTCGAAAAAATGCGTCGCGAGTGTCGCGACCCCGAACAGACCGGCGAAATATACGGAAAAGCAGAGCAGGGCAGAGCCGCCCTCGACGACGTGAAGTTTTCCGCCGAAACAAACGGACGGTTAAAAATCTGGAGCCAACCCGACAAAAGCGACCAAATAACAGGACGCTATATAACCGTAGTCGATATAGGCGGCCGGTCCGACAAAGCCGACTATTCCGTAATAGCCGTATTCGACCGATACTGGATGATGCACGGTGGCGTACCCGAAATAGCAGCACAGTGGCGCGGGCATTGCGACCACGACCTGCTTGCATGGAAAGCCGCCCAGATAGCAACATACTACAACAACGCCCTGCTGGTAATAGAAAGCAACACCCTCGAAACCGAAAATTACGACGGAGGCGACACCGAATACATACTCGAAACAATAGCCGACACCTATAAAAACCTGTACAGCCGACCACCAGCCAACATGATACGCGGCAGCACCGGCATACGGTGGGGATTCCACATGAACCGCTCAACAAAAGCACTCCTCGTAAACCATCAGATAAGGATGCTGCGCGAAGGCGGCTACATAGAGCGCGACATGAACGCCTGTTACGAACACGACGTTTACGAACGCAAGCCCAACGGAGCATACGGCGCAATGGACGGACACCACGACGACATCCTCATAACACGCTGTATCGGCACATACATCTGCTACACCGAGCCGTTACCGTCAAAAAAACACGAAAACAAAGTATTGCGCAAACAGCCCCTCAACGAATCCACAATATAAAAGAAACGAGACACCCGATAAACCCGAAAGGCGATAAAAGCAGCAGGGCAGTACGGCCTAAAACGCCGCACTGCCCTGCCGATATAAAAATCACCAGAATATTAAAGATGTTCCAGTTTAAGAGTCTCGGTAGGCTGGTCGCAAACCGACGACGGGCCGAAGTATTGGATCGGGCCCGGATAAACATAACAAGTATTCTTGGCCCATTCCTCGCGTTGAGCGGCAAAATGCTTGAACGGAGCCCCGTCGAGTTTAACCAGAGCCTTTTGTATAACCGGTTTCATTTCGCCGTGGCGACGCTCCATGTTCATCATCATCGTAACAGGAATACCGCCGGCAATCCATTCATCGGCAGGAGCCGTAGTATTTCTGATAGACGACATGTAACCCGTCTTGCCCGAACCGATAAGCATTGCAGCGTTGTAACCCAGCGAGTAGCAGTAGTCGGCATCGAAGTTCGACGGAGCGGCACAACGCCCCTCATAACCGAAGAAGTGATGTTGCGGCGAGAATTTGCCAACATACTTGCCCTCCTTCTTCATCTCAGCCAGACGGCGGCCAACCATTTCGCTGAGCAGTTTCTCCGTCTCGATAAGCGAAACCTGAACATTTCCGTGCGGGTCGCGGTCGAGCGAAAGCTGGCGGGCAACACCCTCGGGAAGGCTCGTATAAATAGCCGCATTCTCCTTCGACAATTTACTTGCTATAAAGCTGATTTGTTCATTTTGCGGAACTTTAGCAAACTCGTCGCCATTAACAGCGAGGAAGTCGTTAAGCTCGGCAATAAGTTTCTTCATGGCAGGGATAAACTCTATAAGCCCCTCCGGAATCAGCACCGTACCGAAGTTGTTTCCGTCGGCAGCACGAGCAGCCACGATACCGGCAATATAATCCACAATATCATTAAGAGTCTGTCCTTTAGCCTCAACCTCTTCCGATATTATGCAAATGTTGGGTTGAGTCTGCAAAGCACATTCCAAAGCAATATGCGAAGCCGAACGCCCCATAAGCTTTATAAAATGCCAGTATTTCTTGGCCGAGTTGCAGTCGCGCTGAATATTGCCGATAACCTCCGAGTAAACCTTGCAGGCAGTATCAAAACCGAACGAAGTCTCAATCATCTCATTCTTCAAGTCTCCGTCGATAGTCTTCGGGCAACCGATAACCTGAATACCCGTATTCTTCTGTTTATAGTATTCAGCCAAAACACATGCGTTCGTGTTGGAGTCGTCGCCGCCAATTATGACAAGAGCCTTAATATTAAGCTGGTTGAGAATCTGAAGCCCTTTGTCGAACTGTTCAACCGTTTCCAGTTTGGTACGTCCCGAACCGATAATGTCAAAACCGCCCGTGTTGCGATATTCATCTATAATATCAGCAGTAAGCTCCATATATTTATGGTCGATAAGACCGCCGGGGCCAAGCAGGAAACCGTAAAGTTTACAATCAGCATTCATGGCCTTAATACCGTCGAACAGGCCGGCAATAACATTATGGCCGCCGGGAGCCTGACCGCCGGAAAGAATAACGCCGACGTTTATAGCCGGATAATTAACCTTATCATTACACGGTTCGAACGTCAGCACGGGCATACCGTAAGTATTCGGGAACAACTCCTTTATAGCCTGTTGGTCGGCAACCGACTGAGTAGCCGCACCCTCTTTCACTGTCAGAGAACCTTTCAGCGCCTTCGGCAACTTAGGTTGATAAGCGGCGCGAGCCGCCTGCAAAGCACTTTTTTTCATACGCTAAACTAAAAAATTATAGAATCAAAAAAATATTCCAATCCATATTACATAAAACAGCACAAAGTTCGTCTTTTTTTTCAACATTGCAAAACAGGACAATACCAAAAAGAAAGATATAAAAAAATAAATACATAACGAAAAAGTGTTACCCGAAAATTTTGTAATAACCGCGAATAATCCGTAACTTCGCACACTGAAAAGTATATTAAACACAAAAGGAGCAAAACTTATGATTTATTCACACGAAGTAGAACACATGTGTGTTGTAAAAAAAGGCCCCAATCACGGGCCCGCTCCCATACCCGAAGAGGGCAAATGGGTAAAAGCCAAAGAGATAACCGATATTTCAGGTTTGACTCACGGAGTAGGATGGTGTGCACCCCAGCAAGGAGCCTGCAAGCTCACGCTCAACGTAAAGAACGGAGTAATACAGGAAGCTCTCGTAGAGACACTCGGTTGTTCAGGTATGACACATTCGGCAGCCATGGCATCCGAGATATTGCCGGGCAAGACCATTCTTGAAGCGCTCAATACCGACTTGGTATGCGATGCGATAAATACCGCAATGCGCGAACTCTTCCTTCAGATAGTTTACGGACGTACACAGTCGGCCTTCTCCGAAGGCGGTCTGATGATAGGCGCCGGACTCGAAGACTTGGGCAAAGGCTTGCGCAGCCAGACAGGAACCCTTTACGGAACATTGGCAAAAGGTCCCCGTTATCTGGAAATGGCCGAAGGGTATATCAAAACCCTCGCGCTCGATGAAAACGACGAGATATGCGGCTACGAGTTCGTACACCTCGGCAAATTCATGGACGAAGTAAAAAAAGGAACCGATGCCAACGAAGCATTGAAGAAAGTAACCGGAACATACGGACGTTTTTCCAAAGAGGCCGGTGCAGTAAAATACATTGACCCACGACAGGAATAAAAGAAGGAGGAAAGACTATGATAAGAGAAGTAAAATTCGAAAGCCAGGACCGTCGAATCAAACAGATTCTCGCAGCCCTGAACGCAAACGGTATAAAAGACATCGAAGAAGCAAACGCAATATGCGAACAATATGGTCTCGACCCCTACAAAACCTGTGAAGAGACACAGCCCATCTGTTTCGAAAACGCAAAATGGGCGTACGTAGTAGGAACAGCCATAGCATTGAAAAAAGGGTGCAAGACAGCAGCCGAAGCAGCCGAAGCAATAGGAATAGGCCTTCAGGCATTCTGCATCCCCGGCTCGGTAGCCGACGACCGTAAAGTAGGTCTCGGACACGGAAACCTCGCAGCCATGCTGTTGCGCGAAGAAACCAAATGCTTCGCCTTCCTCGCAGGCCACGAATCGTTCGCAGCAGCCGAAGGAGCAATAAAAATAGCAGCCAAAGCCGACAAAGTACGCAAAGAGCCGTTGCGTTGCATCCTTAACGGACTCGGCAAAGACGCCGCACAAATAATCTCCCGTATCAACGGATTCACCTATGTACAAACACAATTCGACTACTACACAGGCGAACTCAAAGTAGTACGCGAGATAGCATACTCCAACGGCCCCCGTGCAAAAGTAAAATGCTACGGCGCCGACGACGTAAGAGAAGGCGTAGCAATCATGTGGAAAGAAGGCGTTGACGTATCCATAACAGGAAACTCCACCAACCCCACACGATTCCAGCACCCCGTAGCAGGAACCTACAAAAAAGAGCGCGTACTCGCAGGCAAGCCCTATTTCTCGGTAGCATCAGGAGGCGGAACAGGCCGTACCCTTCACCCCGACAATATGGCAGCAGGACCCGCATCGTACGGTATGACCGACACGATGGGACGTATGCACAGCGACGCACAGTTTGCAGGCTCATCATCAGTACCCGCACACGTAGAGATGATGGGATTCCTCGGCATCGGAAACAACCCGATGGTAGGATGCACCGTAGCATGCGCCGTAGATGCAGCACAAGCATTGAACAAATAATTCAATACAAACAATTACGGAAGCCGGCAACAAAAGAAATTTTGTGTCGGCTTTCAATTTAAATATTATCAAGGGAAGCAATCCCTCTTGTACTAAAATATTTGAACTTTTAGCACTTATTCTCTATCCTGAAAACCGCCAATTTGAAAGTCCGGAGAGTAAGTATATGAAGGTTCACGCTCAAATTGGGCGTGAACCATTCCTGCTTATCTGCGGACAAGGTACTTGGCGGTACCACAGGATATGGATAAGCAATGAATGGTTCCGCCTTTTTTGATATATAAGTTTTTCCTGATTAATAATGAAAAGCCCACTACATATAACTACATCGAATACAAGTTGCGGCTCGGTATAATCGGACACAAAACGAAAGGGTGTCATATCTGCCTGCAATCCCGTAAAAAAAACGCAATAAAAAGCCTGAAAAAAGAAACCCTGTAGCAGCATATAAAAGAAAACAAGGACAAAACACATTCCCCCGTTTTCCTATCGGAAGGATTATTATCAATATTTACATCAAATATGCAGGCCGTCAAGAAAAACCCAAAAGTCAAAGTTTCGGCAGAAGCAAAACAGTACATCCGGCAAGCATCAATTCTACATACGAGCCTCTCGGCGGAGAGAGTATTCCGGTAGATTAAAAAGATTCGGATATAGTAACAATTTAGAAAAAGAAACTATATATTTGTACAAATATATTTCCATACATATTTTATAAAACAGCAAATAGATTATAATATACTTATTATATATAATATATTATTAACAACAGAATAAAAGAACAGACATCGCCTCCGCTTATGGTTAAAAAACACAAATCGACGATAAAAGATGGTTAAAAATGTTATAATGTTTGCGTATATATTCGCATATCTATAGTTTTACAACTAAAACCCTTATTTTATAAAACACAATTAACTTTATTATGATGAAAAAAATACTCGGACTTATGCTTGCTGCGGTGTGTGTATTTGGAAATACACAAGCAGCCGTAACACCTATTGCGGGTAGTACAGTACCGGTTGTAAGCACTTCGGAAGCCCCGGTATGGTACACGCTTATGTCATCGCATTTGACAGCAACGGACAGACAGTACCGCTTCCTGAAGTACGACGGATCAAAACTCGTAACGGAACAGTTTACTACAGGAATCCCTGAAGCAATACTTTCAGGAAGTTATATGTGGCGTCTGGAATCAGCCGGAGATGGCACAGAGTCGCATGTATATCTGGTAAACAAAGAGAGTGGTTTGCGTATAACCGTACCGGCCGGTGCAACAGCCGAGGACGGTTCATCAGCAATTAACACTCCGTTAACAATGACCGGCACAGGCGTAGTATGGGATTTGCAGTTGTCCTCATCGACAGGCATCTCAACCGATTGTGCAGCAAATCAGTATTGCTTTAAATATGTCGATTATTCCGGTAACCGGGCATTCCTTAATGCAATGGATTCCGGCAATGAATTTGGCGTAACGATATATGCAGCCGGCGTACATCAGGCATCTGGCTGGTTCTT
>JADIMW010000066.1 GCA_017694415.1 Candidatus Caccoplasma merdipullorum | reverse complement strand
TAGAGCATCTGACTGTTAATCAGAGGGTCGTTGGTTCAAGTCCAACCTGAAGAGCAAAAAAGGCAAAAGCTTCAGTAGCTCAGTCGGTTAGAGCATCTGACTGTTAATCAGAGGGTCGTTGGTTCAAGTCCATCCTGAAGCGCAAAAAAGCGGCATGTTGAAGAAAAATCTCGACATGCCGCTTTTCCACACAAAAGAGAATCAGTATTCTCTTGCTAACGCAATCGGGCTCTTATTCATCCTTTCCGAATAGTTCACACGCATTATTTCACATCCCGACGGACAAACACGCATAAAATACAGGGAGGAGAACAGGCATAACCTGTCTCCTCCCTCTCCTCTCACAACACTAATATAAAAACACAAAAGTCATGATTTGGCCGCAAGCCCGTCCCATAATTCATCGGCATTTTTACCGTCTATATAAAAGACTTCGGTAATAGGCGAATAGGTATATGGAACGAACTCGAACACCTGCACGGCATTAAACGAGCCGTCGGCAGAACGGAGTATGTCGAGACGCAACGAACCGCCATGGCGCAATACCACGCTATCGGCATCGAGTACCCCTTTTTCGAGCGAGTCGATAACACGCTTCTTCGACATGGCATCCATACTGAACTGCGCAACCGCCACGGCAGAGTTCGTAGGCAGATAAACCACCTTGTTATATTTACGGGCGGCATGCACCGCGCCCAACACTACCAATGCCACCCCTACAAGCAGTATCAGCATATCGACAGAAGCTGAAAAGCGGTCATGCCCGATAAGGAAAAAACATGCCACTCCTGCAGCAATGATGACAAGAGCGACAACCAACGCCTGAACATTTACGGTTTTGCCCAATTTGTCGGTATCGGAAATAAGAGTTTCGGTTATATTTTTTGCATTCATGATTTTAAACAAGATATAAGTTAAACGGTTAAATATTCAGATTAATAAAGAATGACTCCGGACATAAGGCGAACACGCAACGCAGGGCATACGGAATACGGCAATACACTATCCATGTTATACCGCGGCATAAATGTTCGGCACAAAAAACAAGAACTGCTGACAAAACAGTGAGAAAGGCACCGCCGGAATATGCGATACCCGAACCCGTCCGGAAAGGGGCAAAAAACAGAACCGGCTAAATTAGTATATGACGTGTGGCAATTACATAATACCCGTCGCAGTACCTCGCGATACTGCACGGTGTCCCGTCGAGCAACAACGCCATACGTTCGGAAACGAGGCTGCCCAACTGCGACACACCTTTTATAACGCTTCCTATGGCATATTTCACATTGCGCTGCACAACTCGCGCATAATCGGGATTGGAATAGTTGCGTTGCATGGCAACGGCATTTACGGGAAGAGTTGCCGGCGATATTGTCGAAACGGAATCGTTGCCGTTACCGTCGTCGGTATCGGACAACGACATGCAGGCATGTCCGCAGTCTGCAGGAACGACAGCGTTCTCGGCCGCACCCGCAACAGCGAGCAGCGACAGATAAACCACGAATATCACCGATACCGTTTTCAACACCTTAAGCATAAACTGCCTTATATAAAACTTCCTTAATCCTGTACATACCCCGCAAATTCCACCTCGCACCAACCTTCTTTAATCCTCTTGTCGTGCAAGCACTCATTCGCGCCTCACGCGGCGGAAAATTATTCATCCTCCTCTATAACATCCTCCTCTTTCAGCGGCAAAGATACAGCAACTTTATCAATTCTTGCGCCGTCCATATCCACAACTTCAATAGAAAAACATTTCCACGACAAACTTTCGCCTGCCTGCGGAATATGTTCGAGCTTGTCGAGGATAAGGCCGGCCACGGTATTATAACCGGCTTCATCGAAAAGTTCCTCTTTGTCGAAATACGCCAAAAAGTCGTAGAACGGCATCTGTCCGTCAACCAGCCACTCGTCTTTCCCCTCACGCTTTACAACAAGAGGCTCGTTGGGGTTTTCATCCATAACTCCTACCAGACCCTCCATAATATCGCGTAAAGTGATTATCCCGCGGAAAGAGCCGAACTCGTCGCATACCAGCAGATGACTCTTGTGTTTTTCGCGCATCATTTGCAGAGCCTTGTAAACATCAAGATTTTCATGTATATACACTGCCGGCTGCATTATCCTGTCAATGGAAAAATCATCGCCTATTACCGAAAGCGCCAGCGTCATGGGTTCGACAACCCCAACCACTTCATCGCGTTCCTTGCTGAAAACGGGGAAAATACCCACTTCGTCGCGCTCCATGAGAGGAATCACCTCGTCGCGCGTCATGTCGGAGTTGATAAAAACCACATCCTTGCGGTGGGTCATAAGCGATTCGGCCTTAAGGTCGCCGAGCAGAAACACCCGCTCCATAATATCCTCCTCAACGGGCTGCACCTCGCCCACAATACGCCCCTCCTTTACCATCGACAAAATCTCATCCTCGGTAACCTTGCCCGTACTGTCCTTAACCCCCATGACACGCAGCACGAAAGCCGTGCTTACCGACAACAGTTTTACAAACGGCGACGCCACGGCGGAAAGGAAACTCATAGGGGCAGCCAATACCAAAGAGACTTTTTCGGCCGCGCTCATACCGATACGCTTAGGGACAAGTTCGCCGAATATTATCGTAAAATAGGTAACCGCTATTACAATAATTGTCTGTCCCGTGATATGCGAATAATGCGGACTCATTCCGATACGTTCGAGCAACACGGCGAAATTGTCGGCCAACACGTCGCCCGAATAGATACCCGTTAGGATGCCGATAGCCGTTATCCCTATCTGAACGGTAGAGAGAAAACGGTCGGGGTCGTTAAAGAGTTTAAAAGCCATTCCTGCCCTCTTGTTCCCCTTCTCCGTCTCTTTCTGCAGATAGCTTTTGCGCGACGAAATAAGGGCAATTTCCGACATCGACAATATGCCGTTTAAAAATATAAGCAGAACGATTATCAATATTTCAGTCAAAATTCGGCTCCTCCTTCAAATTAGTTGCTATAATACTCCAAATATAATTTAATATTGTCATTCTCGCCGTAAACCACAATCATATCGCCGGTATTTATTACCGTGTCGTTGCTGAAATTCTCCACCACCTCCTGTGTATATGAAGTCAGACCTATAATATTCTTCTTTGTCGTCCTCTTCGACATAAGCAGAACTTTCAACGAGAAACGGTCAAAACCGTTACGTCCCACCGTAATTCCGTTAAGTTTCTCGGTTGCGGTAAGTTTTACGATAGAATGCTTGTCGTCGGCTTTCATAACCTCCATCATCCCTTTCGTAGGCATTGACTGGACAAACACCCTGCTCGAGTCCTTCTCCGGATTCAGGATACGTGCCACATCGAGTCCCTCCAGAACAGACTCATGCAGTTTATTCACGGCACGCGCGTAAATAGGGTTTCCGGCAAAACTCTTCAGCGTCGCCACAATCTTTATGGAATCGCCGAAATCCTTACCGATAGCCACTAAAAAAACATCATCCTTCTTTATATCCACAACCGACAAAGCCAACTTGTCGGTGGCATCGAGGCAGAACACCGACGGTATCATATCCTTGGCCTCTTCGATTTTCGCCGGAGAGTTGTCAATCCCCACCACTTCATATCCGGCCGAAAGAAGTTCCTCCGCCAGCGAAAGGCCGAAATTTCCCAAACCTATTATTATCAGCTTCATAAAATCGCGCTTTTAAACTATAAACAATATCAATTTATAATAATATTCTCGGTAGGATAAGCATAAAGCGACCTGTCCTTTTCCTTTACCATACCCCATATAACGGTCATGGCACCTATACGCCCCACAAACATAAGCGCCATTACAAGCCACTTCGAATCGACACCCAACAGTTGCGTCGTATCGAGCGAAAGCCCCACGGTACTTATTGCCGAAACCACCTCGTAGAAGAGGTTCAGCGGAGGCAGGTCGGGCTCCATAAACAAAATAAGTATTGTAGATGCAAATATAAGCGTTATCGACAGCAATATCACGGCAAGAGCATGAATTGCGCTGATGCTCGATATTCTGCGTCCGGCAAGTTCAATCTTGTCGCTGCGTCGCGCACCTGCCGCCAAGCCGGCGAACAGGACAGCCAGAGTATTCACCTTTATTCCGCCCGCCGTAGATTGCGCGCCGCCGCCTATCCACATAAGAATTATAACAAGCAACGTAGTCTGAATGGTAAAACCCGTAACGGGAATAGAAGAAAACCCTGCCGTTCGCGGCGATACCGACGTAAAAACGGCCTGAACAATCCTGTCCGTAACCGGCAACCCGGAGAAAGCCCTGTTCCACTCGAAAAGAGCGATAAGCAACGCCCCGCTGAAAACGAGCAAGAATGTCATTCCGAGGACAAGCCTCGAATTCAGGTTGAACGGCAGATAAACCCGTTTCCTTTTTATAGCCGCCACACCCTTAAGCCATACAAACGACAAGACGTTTATCATAACGGGGAATCCCAAACCGCCAAAAACGATAAGGAGAGATATGACGATAAAAAACGGATTGTTGCCGGCCAACAGCGGCGAACCGAGGTTTTCGGGGAAAATGGAAAATCCGGCATTGCAAAAAGCCGATATGGAATGGAACACCGAAATCCACACTTTATAAAGCGTACTGCCGGGAATGCTGCCATGTATAGAAGTCCAGATAAGGAAAGCCCCTGCCAGCTCTACCGATACGGTAGTCCAGAATATACGCTTCAATATCCCCACGAGCGACACCCTCAAATTCGAGCTAACGGCATCGCGCAGCGACATTTGAGAATATGTCGAGACATTCCCGTTGAACAAAAAGACGAAAAAACACGTCAGCGTCATTATCCCCACACCGCCAATCTGTATAAGCCCCAGCAGAACACCCTGCCCCATGGGAGTAAATACCTCGTTTATCGGGAACGGAGTAAGCCCCACGACGCATACGGCACTCGTCGCGACAAAAAAAGCATCGGTTACCGACACCCCGTGGTACGACGAATTAGGGAGCAGCAACAACCCCGCACCGAGCGATATGATAGCCAGAAAGCCGAAAGCTATAATCTTGGACGGATTTATATTTGCACTCAGCACCCGGGCGAAACCCGCCGAAATATAAAGCACCGAAGATGTCAAAAGAAGAAAGACGCCGTAATAAAACCCGTCGATAAAGTTCAACGCCGTCTCCCACCACGAATACGGAGGCACAACATGCACCACGGACGGGAGGAGGCGCAACAGCATTAAAACATACACCAGTTTCGCCGAGAACTTGCCGATGCTTCTTTTCAGCAACAGCGAACACACCACGTTTACAGCGGTAAGGAATATGAAGAATTTCAAAAGCGTATCGCACAAAAGGCGAAACAGCGAGTTCTCGATCGACGACGTGGGCACCCCTATACGATAGACAAAAGCTGCAAGTGTAATTATGGAAAGGATAAAGCAGACAGACGCCGCCGTAGCGCTTACGGCAGGAAGCACCCCCTTTATTATGCGTTTTGTAAATATAAAACGGAGAAAACCTCGCAGAGGAGTCATATATACAAAAAGATGTATTGGCTAACGGTTGCAAATTTATAATCTTATTTCCTTATAACCAAATCCAAAACATCATACGGGACAATGCGGCAAAAAGCGTACATAACGCCAAAAGCGCCGGCAAACAGGCAGAAACCCACAATGCTTGCACATATCGATAAAATTTGCGAATATTGCATAACTGTTCGCATATACAATCAATATTAACAACCATAAACAGAACGGACAAACAGGCGACACTACCGACCGCCCGAGATAGAGAGACGCCATGTCAGCAGAAGCCAACAAACGGATAGCGAAAAACACGATATACCTTTATTTGCGTACCGGTATCACGATGCTTGTCGCGCTCTACACCTCGCGCATAGTTCTCGACGCACTCGGCATTGAGGACTTCGGTATCTGGAGCGTATTAGGAGGCGTAATCACCATATTCGGGTTCATAAACCAGTCGCTCAGCGCATCCATATTCCGCTACATAACGCACGCCATAGGAACAGGCGACAAAGAACAGATAAACAGGACATACAGTTGTTCCATAACAATCCACGCCGCACTTGCAGTCATAATCTTCCTGCTATGCGAAACAGCAGGGCAATGGCTGCTTGCCGACAAACTCGTTATTCCCGAAGAAAAACGGGACATCGCGGAAACCGTATTCCACATAGCCGCAGCAACAGGTTCAATATCGCTTCTCACCGTACCGTTCAGTTCGGTAATAATAGCCCGCGAACAGATGCACGTATTCGCATACCTGTCAATAGCAGAAACACTCTTAAAACTTGCTATCGCGGCAGCCGTTTACATGGCGCCTGCCCGCAAACTGATATGGTATGCAGCCATGATGCTCGCCGCCACACTGCTGATACTGCTGTTCCACTACCTGTACGTTCGATACAGTTTCAAAGAACTGCGGTATCGAAATGTTACAGAAAAACATTTTTACAAACCGCTTCTCACTTTCTCAGGGTGGAGCATGTTGGGAAACATAGCCGCAGCAGGATACACGCAGGGACTGACCATACTGCTCAACATCTTTTTCGGGCCCGCCGTAAACGCCGCCCGGAGCATCTCGTTCCAGATAGAACAGGCCGTCCGCACCTTCGTCGTCAATTTCCAGTCGGCAGTAAACCCGCAGATAATAAAAAGCCATGCACAGGACGACACGGCAGGGATGCACCTCCTCATGTACCGAAGTTCCCGATTCTCGCTCCTGCTGCTCTTCATCTTCGCGCTGCCCATAATGCTTGAAACAGAAAAAATCCTCTACCTGTGGCTCGGTCAAATCCCCGCGGAAACAGTAACATTCGTCCGCATAATGTTTTGCGTAATAGCCCTCGAAACAATGTCAAACTCCATAATGACAGGAATAACGGCGACAGGCGACATAAAACGTTATCAGATAACAGTAAGCTCCATCCTGCTCGCAATAGTACCCGCGGCATACATAGCGCTGAAGAGCGGCGCACCCGCAAAATCGGTATTTATCGTATATCTCGCAATAGAGATAATAGCAGTAGCGGCAAGACTTGCAATAGCGCACGACATGCTGAAACTCGACATAAAAAAGTTCGTAAAACACGTAGCATTGCGTTCCGCCGCAGCAATAGCAGCAGGTTCGCTGCTCCCGCTTATTCTCCACTGCACGATGCCCGACGGCTATACCCGTTTCGCAACAGTAATAACAAGCGGCGTAATAACATCGCTCGCGGCAATCTATCTGTTAGGGCTGGACAGGCAAGAACGAGTTGCGATAAACAGGGCGACAGTAGAAAAAATCCGCAAGAAAAAACAAACAGGGAGATAACCGATGTACGGCAGACTTAAATATTGCAAACAGAAAATCAGCACATGGCTGGCATTCCGCAGACAATACAGAATGTGGAAAAGAGTGGCAGTGCAACACCTCCATAACCCGTACGTCGAAAAACAACTTGCAATAATACCGTGCGACCCGTGGTCGGTAGGAGGCAGCCGCGGCGACGAAGCCATGATGACGGCAATTATCCTGAAGTACAGAAAAGACCACCCGGCCGCACCGATAACGATAATATCGGAAGGAGATGAGGGGAGCAAATATATATCGAAACTCCCGTACCCCGGCATTACCCCGCTGCCCGTATGGAACGGAAACACCCCCGTAAAAACGATATACGAAGCCGTAATGAAATTGCGGCCGAGCGATGTAGTACTGCTCGGAGCCGACTGCATGGACGGATATTATTCGCCGTTTATAAGCCTCACGCTGCTTGCGCTGCATGACCTTTTCAGCAGGACGGACGGGATAAAAAGCCACCTTACAGGGTTCAGTTTCAACCGGCATCCGTACCGGCCGCTGCGAAAAGCATTCAACAGCATTACCCCGTCCGCACGCCTCTACCTTCGCGATGCCGTATCGCTCGAACGGTTCAAAAAGTTCGCAAAAGCAGATGCCGAACTCACGGCAGACGCAGCATTCATGCTCGAAGCAGATTACGGTTTCGACGGCTGCGAAAAATTAAAAGAGTGGATAACAACACGTCGCGCCGCCGGAACACGCCATATCATAGGGTTCAACTTCCACCCCATGCTGCGCCGATACGACAATACGGAGGAGATACAAAACGACGCATGCTCGCTTGCCCGCAATATAGCCGCCATAATGCAGCGAAACGGCGCAATTGATTTCGTGCTTGTCCCGCACGACGACCGCTGCCGCTACACCGACAACATAATGCTGAAGACGATAGCCGACAGCCTCATACAAGCAGGTTTCGGCAGCCGCACATACTACTCCCCCGAAGTATATAGAGCCGCACAAATAAAAGCATTGTGCAGCCTGCTCGACGGACTGGCAAGCAGCCGCATGCACCTTGCAGTAGCAGCATTGGGAGAGGGTAAAAGCGTATTGGCCGCAGAATATCAGGGGAAATTCGAAGGACTTTTCCGACACTTCAACCTGCCGGCCGAATACCTGCTTACGCCCGACGAATTTATCGGCGACGCTTTCGCAGGGCGGTTCGAAAAATATATGGCACACCTGCCCGAGCTTACCCGTCAGGTAGAAAAAGAGAGAGAAAAAGTAATCCGTCTATCCGAAAAAAACCTGTTATGAAAAAGATACTTATAGCCTCCGACACGGCAACCCACCCCTGCACAAGCGGGAACAGGCAGTGCATAATGCAGCAGGCCGAGGTGCTGCGTTCGATAGGGTTCGAAGTCTTTTTCCTGCTGATAGGGTCGCAAGAATCAAACGCCGAATCGATAGCCGCAACCGAAAAATACTGGGGCAAAAACTTCTTCCACTACCCCCTGCCCGCATGGCAGCTATTCGTGATGCGCCTCAGCAAACGGATAACCCGGCAGGCATACCCCGACAACATAGACTTTTATCCTCCGGCCGGGATAGTCGGTTTCGCAAACACCCTCCACGCCGAGTACAACTTTAAGGGAATTATAGTAAACTATATCTGGCAGTCGAAACTCGCAGGTTGCAAAATACCCGTAAGGGCGATATTTACCCACGACGTCTTTACCGACAGGGAAAAGCGGTACAAAGACGGGAGAGAATGGCATCACCACTCCTTACGCGAAGAGCGCAGGGCGTTGCGCCGTTTTCCCTACGTACTTGCCATACAAGATGAAGAGAGGAGGTATTTCAGCACACTTGCCCCTGACAGCGAAGTCAGGACAGTCTATACAAGTTTCCCGTTCGTAGAGCAACCTGTTGCAGAAGGTAAAAACATCCTCTTTTTTTCCGGCAGGAACAATTTCAACATAAACGGCATACGCCGTTTCATCCGCACCACATTGCCGCTACTTGCCGAACGGGACGCATCGATACGGCTGCTGATAGGCGGAGACATTTGTTCTGTTCTCGACAAAGAAGAACTCCCCGGCAATATAACGCTCGCCGGGAAATACGACTCCCCCGCCGACTTTTACCGCCTCGGCAATATCGCCATAAACCCCGTATATGAAGGGACAGGGTTGAAAATAAAGACATTCGAGGCCATAGCCCACGGAAAAACGACAATTGCCGACCCGCACAGCGCAAAAGGCATATACCGTCCCGAACTGGCGCCGTTGATAACGGCAACCACTCCCGAAGAGTATGCCGACAGCATATTGCGATATATCGACTCGCCCGACGCAATAGAAAAAAACAGAGAGAGATGCCGCAGCTATATCGAATCGCTCAACAGTTACATACAGGCACAATACCGCGACATATTCGACAAATAAGGCAAAAACGGACAAAAACACATTCGTCCGCACTGCCGTAAGTACATTTGCAGATATACGGAAAATTTGCGAATATTGTAATGAAATTACATGCGTCCGACGGACGCATACCGACAGAGGAGCGACAAAGCGAAGAGCCTAAAAACAACAAGAGGGAAGAGAGACTTGAGCCATGAAAATACTTATGCTCACCAACGAATCGACACTTATGGACGGCATAAACCGCCATATCCTCGCCATATCCTCTTCGTTGAACAGACGCGACGACATGGAAATAGCCGTCTGCTCGGCAATGCCCGAAGGAGATTTGCATGCCGCACTTAAGAAAGCCGGAGTAAAGTCATTCGCGCTCGGTTTCCCCAACGGACACTGTCCGGGCATCATCCCGGCATATATCAGGGTAATGGGTGAGTTCCGCCCCGACATAGTACACTGCCACATACTCCCGATGATGACAAGAATCTTCTCGTCCATATCGTACAGGCGGATACCACACATAATAACCTACCACGGGATATACGAAGCAGCCGACCTCGTCCGTCTCCGCACAAGAGCCGAAAACATCCTGTTCAAAATATTCCCAATAAACTACAAAGCCTGCTGCTACGTATCGGAAGGGCTGTATAAACTATTACAGGACAAACACCCCGCAGGAATCCCCGCACACATATACTACAACGCAATCCCTTTCGGCACGGTACCCGCAAAAGAACACGCACTGCACAAGACAGCAGGCCTTCCGCCCGAAACACCTATAATCGGGACAGCCTGCCGTATTCTTGACCAGAAAAACCCGCAGGCCTTTACCCGCGTAATGTGCAAAGTGCTGCAAGCCATGCCCGATGTACATGCCGTAGTAATGGGCGAAGGAGCAGAAAGCATAATAACGGAATGCAACGAAATTATATCCGAAGCAAAAGTAAAAGAGCGATTCCACTGGTTGGGATATTTGAACAACGCCCCCCGATTGATACGCGACCTCGACTGTTACATTATGACAAGCCGCTGGGAAGGACTGCCTACGGCAATTCTTGAAAGTATGGCGATGAAAACGCCCGTGGCAATAATGAAAGGAGAAGGAGGCCTTCGCGATTTAGCTTATATAAACGAACAGGAAGGGCCGATTGCGATAATGACGGAACAGGACGACACCGACGGACTTGCCGAAGGAATAATATCGCTGCTGCGCAACCCCGAACGGGCAAAGGCCATGACCGAAAACGCATACCTGACGGGGAAGCGGCATTTCGACATAGATAACATAGCCGACAAACTTACCGCCATATACCGGCAGGCATATACGGCAACCGCACCCTAAAGGACGACCGACAGCCGACACGACGCCGAACAAAAAGATGTGTTAAAAACAACCGGATGAAAGAAAAGAAACTGCTTATAATATCGACACAAGTTGCGGGAGGCTGCTTTCAATACAGCAACGAGATAATTGCACGGTGGCCGGGCAAAAAAGAGCTGGTCATGGCAGCCAGAACAGCCGAGCCGCACACACTAACCCCCGACTGGAGCGTCAAATACTGGGGATACCCTGCATTCCTGCGGGCACTATCGCTTGCCTGTAGCGTTGCAAAAATCCTTACGGGCATAATTCGCGGCAAATATTCAGGAATACTGCTGTTCGGCACAACAAAATGGGAACGCATCATACTGAAAGCGTGGAAAACGAGCCGGCTTCCGTCTTACATAGTGATACACGACGGGGTAATGCACACAGGAGAAAAAAACGACAAGCAGCAGAAGCTGATATTACAGCTGATGAAAATGTCGTCGCATCTGATATTCCTGAGCCAATACGTAAAAGAGGAAGTAAAAGAAAAATTCGGGATAGACAAACCGTCGATTATAGCACCGCACGGACTTATCGACTACGGCCCTCTCCCCGTCGTAAAAAAGACGGAGAAACCGATGCTCCTCTTTTTCGGGCGCATAGCCAGATACAAAGGCGTGGAACTTCTTCTCGAAGCAATAAAAAAAGTCCCCTCCGAACTGTACGACAAACTTATCATTGCCGGCGAATGGCTATATCGGAACAACACCGACTGCGACACCGACAAGATATTGATAATAGACAGGATACTCTCACCCGAAGAGATAAAGCGATGCCTCGCATTCTCCGACATAATAATCTTTCCGTACATAGAAGCCACGCAGTCGGGAGTCGCGACACTTGCCATAAACTACCTTATCCCGTCGATAGCAACCGAAGTAGGAGCATTCCGCGAACAACTCAACGACAACACCACGGTATTCGTACACCCCGACGCCGCCGAACTCGCCGCCGCCATAACCGGACTGCTCAAAAACCCCGAGCGGCTCGAATCCATGAAAGAAGCATTAAAAAGACTGCGAGCCGAATATTCGTGGGAACGGATAGCCGAGAACCTCGCAAACGAAATTTCCAAAAGCATTCGGGAAAAGACAGGAAAAGGGCAATAAAACAAGCAGTCTGCCGGCAACCCGGCGACGACGGCGAACGATACCGAAGCAGATTAAAAATCCGCTATTGCCGGTACAAATGTCCCATACCGGCAAAAAACGGTTTGCACAATGACGCTAAAAAAATACGCCGAGAAGAAAACCCCTCGGCGTACAAATGTAATGTGCTTTCTTAAATCATAAATTCGGCAGCACGCAAATAAACAACCTGTACCGATATATAAAATTCTGTTCTACGAAATACTTTAATGCAAAAAGAATAAAAACATAAAATATAAAAAAACAGAATAGACAATCAGGGCATATCTGCGGACAAAAAGCCTATAAAACAAGACAGGCCGCATTATGAACCCAATCGGCGCACATGCCGAACCGCGGAAAACGACACTACATAAAAATACTTTTTACCGGTAATACTTAACATAAAAACGGTCGGGCGACTCACCTTTCATATAAGACACGGTACGGGGATAAGATTCGCCCTCGCACAGGAATTTCTCCTCAACATTTACAAGCGCGCCGTTAAAGTTGATTATCGCAGACACATAAAACATGTTGTTTATATGATTAGGCTTGCCCGATTCACCCACCGAATACGTTATAAAATTCGAGAACACCAGCGGGGAATTTTGTATGAAATACGAATGAAAGATAGAATCTTTCGGAATGAGGTCTCTCTCGCAAATATCATCCGAATAAGGGTCGCCCGACCACAAAACGAACTTCGAAATCAACTTCGCCCCGTATGGAGGTATAAGGAGTACGGGACGCTCCTGCTTTACCTGAAATTTGTATTTCGACGGACCGGCATTGGAAGAAACGGCAACATTAACATCCGAGTTTGACTTTCCGCTGTAAACATTATTATTAAAAAAGAAAATGCTGCTAAAACCGTTCATATTCAACGAGCCGAGAGAATAAGAAGAGGAATAATTTCCCGAACCGGTTACATAAGCCGTATTCTCAAAATAATCGTACGAAAGGCCGTTTCTGACAAAGAAAGATTTCTCCATGTCGATATACATAATCGAATCGGTATTATTCACTATTATAAAATCGACCAGACCACCCTTGCTCCAGAAATTATACATAACAGAACAATCCCCGTCATTGAACAAAAGGCAATCATCCATTTTCATAACATTATCGCCCTTTACCTCATATATCTGATAATAATAACGTGAAGAACATGCCCCCAGCATCAAAATCAAAGCAAAGAATAGAGTTGCACCAACACTTTTCATAACATAACACTTTTTACAATAAACATAAGTATCCGAATCGACATATATCAAGCACGGGCGCAAAAACAGCCCTGCAAACACGGTATCGCTAAAAACCGACAGAATCCTCCATAACAGGGAAAAACGGTAAAAGTTCAAAACTACACCCGTCAAACGGCAAAAGCATACAATAGATAAACAATCCAACATGCAGGTTTGTTCACGTGAAAAAAAATAATCGATGCCGGACAGCCGGACATACAGGGTCATCAAAAGACGAATTTACACAGTAACACCGAAGCACGGCAGACAATACCGAAGCATCAAAAAGAAGTGTCGGACAATAAAAGAAAAGGCAAAAAAGTTCGGGGGAGAGGGGAGAGTAAAGGGACAAGAAAAAACCGTTTTACCGGCAATCAAGCCCGATAAAACGGTTTGCGTTGTCTTACCAGGATTCGAACCTGGACAAACAGAACCAAAACCTGTTGTGCTACCATTACACCATAAGACAATCCTCATTTGCTCGCGGAGGTAATCCGGCGTAGCAGGCGCAAAATTAATGTAAATTTATTTCCCCGCCAAACAGAGGGGACAAAATTTATTTTGCTATTATCAAAAAATAGTTTTTCTTGCCGCGTTGAGCAAGAATATATTTGCCGTTCAGAAGCGAATCGGTATTCACAACCACATCAAAAGCTGCAAGTTTCTCCTTGTTAATCATAACGCCGCCCCCCTGAACCGTCTTGCGCATCTCCCCTTTCGACGGGAAAACGGCAGCCTTCTCGGTAAGCAAATCCACAGCCTTTATACCGGCAGCCAGTTCGTCGCGGCTAATCTCGAACTGCGGAACACCTTCAAATACGCTGAGCAGAGTAGCTTCGTCCAGACTCCGCAACATGTCGCCGGTAGCATTGCCGAACAAAATCTGCGAAGCCGACACGGCAGCCTCGTAAGCCTCTCGCGAGTGAACCATAACCGTAATCACTTCGGCAAGTTTCTTCTGCAACGGGCGCAAATGCGGAGCAGCCTTCTGCTCGGCAACCAACGCCTCGATTTCCTCTTTCGACAGCTCGGTAAAAATCTTTATATACTTTTCGGCATCCTCATCCCCCACGTTCAGCCAGAACTGGTAGAACTTGTAAGGCGACGTATAATTCGGGTCGAGCCATACGTTGCCCGATTCCGTCTTGCCGAACTTGCCGCCGTCGGCCTTTGTTATCAACGGGCAGGTAAGGGCAAACGCCTCGTCGCCGTTCATGCGCCTGATAAGTTCCGTACCCGTAGTGATATTTCCCCACTGGTCGGAACCGCCCATCTGCAACTTGCACCCTATCGTCTTGTTCAGATAAGTAAAATCGTAACCCTGTACCAACTGATAGGAAAATTCGGTAAACGAAAGACCCGAAGTCCCCTCGCCGGCAAGACGGCGTTTAACAGAATCCTTCGCCATCATGTAATTGACGGTAATATGCTTGCCCACGTCGCGGATAAAATCGAGGAACGAAAAATCCTTCATCCAGTCGTAGTTATTAACCATCAACGCCTTGTTGGGTATATCCGAATCAAAATCGAGGAATCGCGAAAGCTGTTTCTTTATCGCCTCCTGATTATGGCGCAGCGTAGCCTCGTCCAACAAGTTGCGTTCCTGCGACTTCATCGACGGGTCGCCTATCATGCCCGTAGCGCCGCCCACCAAAGCCACGGGACGGTGTCCCGCACGCTGAAAATGACGCAGCATCATCACGCTCACAAGATGCCCGATATGCAACGAGTCGGCAGTCGGGTCGATACCCACATAAGCCGTAGTCATCTCTTTCTGCAACTGCTCCTCCGTACCCGGCATAATATCGTGAATCATGCCTCTCCAGCGAAGCTCCTCAACAAAATTAAAATTCATCGTCTTAGAAAAAATATAGTTTCAAATTTCAAAGTGCGAAGATACACAATTTAAACATAACAGCGAACGCCGGAAAGAGAATATCTCGAAAAGCCGGCAAGACATACCCCACAAAAACAGCCGCTAAACAATAGCAGCACCCCCGCCGAACAGACTGTCGAACGTCCTCCCCACACAAGCGGCCAGCACATCCCGCTCCATGCCCCATGCAGCGGCGACCACACCGTAAACCGCCTCAAGCGGCACATCGGCCGTATCACTCTCCACAAGCAGGCGGTCGCAACCGAGCACTTTCGGCAGTTCCGGATTAAAACGCAACCCCACACTCAAAAAAATCCCCTCGGCCAACAGTTCCTCAGCCTGACGCGGCTTTCCCCTGAAACCGTGCACTATCCATACGGAAGACGGTTTCATGCGACGGTGCAACAACACCACATCGGCCGACGCCCGCACCGCATGAATAACAAGAGGCAGCGAAAGCATCTCGGCCAATTCGGTCTGAGCGGCAAACACCTTCATCTGCCGTTCGAGCGGGACGCCGCAAAGACGGTCGATGCCGCACTCCCCTATTGCAACAGCAGATTGCGACACGACAAAACGGGCAAGACGGTCGGAGACATCCGCATCCGACACCGCCGCGGCATCCCACGGATGCACCCCCGCCGAAAAAAGGCCTGCAGGAACAGCCGTCTCCGAAGGAAAACGGAGCGAAACAATCCGTCTCACGTCCGCACGCGCAGGACGAGCCGGGTTAAAATGAGTATGTACATCGGTATATACCATTCAGGGAACAGGGTCGTAACCGCTGCCTCCCCACGGATGACAGCGCAAAATACGTTTAACCGCCAACCACAGCCCCTTAAACGGGCCATGCTTTTTAATAGCCTCTATGGCATATTGCGAACAAGTGGGGACATAACGGCACGACGGCGGGAACATCGGCGATATGGCGGCACGATAAAAGTAAATCGGCAACAACAATATGCAGGACAAAAAGCGTTTCATTCCCGGGCATCCAATTTAGAACAAACCTTATCCAAAAGCGACGACAACCTGTTCTGCACAAACCCGAACTCGGCCACATCATTCCCGATATACATCAAAGCCATATCCAGCCCGCGGCCATTAACGGCAGAAACAAGCTTCCGCTTGTTCAACCGATAAGCCTCCTTCATACGTCTGCGCAACAAGTTCCGCTTAACCGCACGTTTAAACCGTTTCTTTGGAACAGAAAAGAGTACCGATACACTATCCGTTTCGCCGTTTGCAACAAACACGCACCTGAAAGGATAAACAAGCACCCCTTTCCCCTCGGCAAAAAGGCGGTCGATACGCCTCTTACCCCTCAAACGCTCCACGCGGGGAAGAGCACAACCGCCAATATCAACAACGCCATCTACTGCCACGACCCTTAAAATAAAACATGCAGACACGGTAAAAAATGTAAGGCACCGAGCCTGCACGAATATAAAATAAAAACAGGAAAAAACAAAACCGCTCCCGAAGGAGACTTCGCACCCCGAACAAAAACAGGCCTATCTCTTGGCCTTGGCAGCCTTAACCTGTTCCTTCAGGAAGAGTTCCAAAGCAGCCGTAATGGACGGTGCTTCGGGCGACGGGGCAGCTACATCCAAACGAAGTCCGGCATCCTTCACGGCCTTTGCCGTGGTTGCGCCCAAACACCCTATCTTGATATCCCCCTGCTCGAAATCCGGGAAATTCTTCATCAGCGAATTAATACCGGCCGGACTGAAAAATACCAGCATGTCGTAATCGAATTTCTCATCCGGAGTAAAATCGTTGCTCACGGTACGGTACATTACGGCCTTGGTATATTTAATGCCGAGGTTGTCGAGCATCGGATACTCCCCGTTGCTCACATCCGATACGGGGAGAAGGAAAGCCTCCGTCTTATGACGGGCAAGCGACGGAACCAACGCGTCGAGTTTACCCGTAGTACCGAAAAACACCTTACGCTTGCGATACTGTATATACTTCTGCAAATAAAGAGCAATAGCCTCCGTAGTACAGAAATACTTCATCGTTTCGGGGACGGCGACCCTCAACTCCTTGCAAAGCGCAAAGAAGTGGTCGATAGCCGTACGGGCAGTAAAAATAACAGCCGTATAATCCTCGATGTGTACCTTTTGCTGCCTGAACTCCTTAGGAGAAAGCCCCTGAACCTTTATAAACGGCCTAAAAACCAAATCCACGCCATATTTGTCGGCTAACGAATAATAAGGCGATTTTTCATTGTCAGGACGAGGCTGGGAAATAAGAATCTTCTTGACAGTCAACATGATAAAATACAGTATCTATAAAAAAACAAAAATTTTCGCCACTCCGTAGTACAACACTACAAGCGGTATTATTTCGACGGTGCAAAAGTACAAAATAATATAAAACAAACTATATATATTATGCAGAAAAATCTTAAATGTGCTGCATAAGAATACAATACGCGACAAAGCCAGCAACGACAAAGCCAAATAAACAGCCCCGTCGGCCCATCCCGGAGAATAGAGCATTGCCAGTACCGGCAGGGCGAGCAACACCCCCGGAATAACATAATACGAAAAATTACGCCTTGCCAAATCGGCATCCTCCCTGCCTCGGAAAAACACCGCGCCCACGACAGCCGCCACACACTGTTGAAACATCATCACCGCCGCCACACCGCCGCAAGCAACAGCCACATACAAAAAAGGCATACCCGAAAAATGCGTATCGCCGTTCATACGCATAAAATAGACCAGAGTAAGCCCGGTCATCACAATCGACAAAAACACGAGCGCGCTACCCAGCCGCCATTCATTAACCGTACTGCGTATATTCCTGTCGCGCCCCCTCATGTTACGCGCGAAAATCTGCCCCAACAAGATTCTGCCCTTGCTCAAAAAAGCCAGCACCAAAGCCAAAGCCGAAAAGACAAGAACAAAAAGAGACGAATCGTAAACCGTATTATAAGGAAGAGCCTCACCCTCCATACCTTTGGGGAGCGGACGCATTTCCACCCTGACATTGTCGAAGGGTGTAGAAACAGGGCGATAATCGCGACTGTACAACGTATCGGCAAACCCCGGCATGAACGGGCGTACATAAACAGCTGCCGAATCGTTCAATTCAGCACCCGCGTCGGCGGCATCATTAAGCTCCGCCACCTCCGTAACACTGTTTACACTCTCATCCATTATGCTTTATTCCAATTCAAGAAAAGGCAGAACTATATAGCAGCAATCTTACGTGCGTCGCTCCGCCATGCCGGGATACTCTTCACAAGCGACACCGCCTGTTCGGGCGAAGCAGCCACACGCCACATCCCGCAATGCTCGTCCCGCATGAAACGCTCCTCCACGGCACGCGACAACATCCTCAAAATATCATCATAATACCCGGCCACATTCAAGATAACAATCGGTTTATCAAAAAGGCCGAGCTGTTTCCAAGTAATAGCCTCCAGCAACTCCTCAAGCGTACCACATCCCCCCGGAAGCGCCACAACAGCATCGGCGAGACTCAACATCCGCTCCTTCCGTTCATGCATCGACGACGTTATCTCCAAACGCGTAAGAGCATCGTTGCCCCACCCCTCGTCATACATAAACTGCGGAATAACACCGACAGTCTCCCCGCCGCACTCCGAAGCGCCACATGCCAGCTCGCCCATAAGTCCGCACTTGCCCGCACCAAAAACCACACGCATACCCGCACGGGCAAGCAAACGGCCCAGTTCGCGGGCAGCCGACTTGAAGCAATCGTCCACCTTCGAGCTCGAAGCACAATAAACACAAACCGAAAACGGTTCAGCCCCCGGCATAAACATCAAACATTAAAACGAAAATGCATAATATCCCCATCCTGCACCACATAATCCTTCCCCTCGATGTTAATCTTGCCGGCCTCCCGGCAGGCAGCCTCCGAACCGTATTTAATATAATCGTCGTACTTTATCACCTCGGCACGGATAAACCCCTTCTCAAAATCAGAATGAATAATACCCGCACACTGCGGAGCCTTGCTCCCTTTCAGATAAGTCCACGCACGCACCTCCGGTTCACCCGCGGTAATATACGTCTCCAGATTAAGCAGTTTATAAGCCTCCTTAATCAGGCGCGACACGCCCGACTCCTTCAGACCCAGTTCCTCGAGAAACATCTGACGCTCCTCATAACTCTCAAACTCGGCAATCTCCGACTCTATTTTGGCCGACACGACAAGAATACCCGCATTCTCCGCCTTCACGGCCTCCCTTACCCTCTCCACATAAGCATTGCCCGTTGCAGCCGAAGCCTCGTCCACATTACAAACATACAGCACAGGCTTCGAAGTAAGCAAGAACAAATCATGAGCAATCCTCTGTTCATCCTTCGTATCAAACACCACGGTTCTTGCCGCGCGACCCTGTTCAAGAGCCTCCTTAAAGCGGAGCAACACGTCGCACGCCAGTTTCGCAGCCTTATCGCCGCCCGTCTGCGCCTGCTTCTGCACCTTGGCCAGTCTCGACTCAACCGTTTCGAGGTCGCGAATCTGCAACTCATAATCGATAATCTCCTTATCCCGGACAGGGTCAATCGAGCCGTCCACATGCGTAATATTATCATCATCGAAGCATCTCAACACATGCAATATAGCATCAGTCTCACGGATATTCGCAAGAAACTTGTTACCGAGACCCTCGCCTTTGCTCGCCCCCTTCACAAGACCGGCAATATCCACAATCTCCACCGTAGTAGGCACAATACGTTGAGGATGCACAATCTCCGCAAGTCTGTTCAGACGTTCATCCGGAACAGTAATAACACCCACATTCGGTTCAATAGTACAAAAAGGAAAATTCGCCGCCTGCGCCTTAGCATTCGACAAACAATTAAAAAGAGTAGATTTACCCACATTAGGCAAACCCACTATACCACATTGCAAAGACATATCGAATAAAATTTAGAACACGGACACTCCGCACATACCAAGCCACAAACACCTGCCTCGCACGGACATCCGTTCATTTGCGCTGCAAAGATAGTGAAAGGCGAGAGCAGAAAAAAACAAACTTGTTTGATTTTTTTATGCCGAGCCGCATCCTATCTTCGACGACAGTCAAAGTAGTCAAAGGCGAGAGCAGAAAAAAACAAACTTGTTTGATTTTTTTATGCCGAGCCGCATCCTATCTTCGACGACAGTCAAAGTAGTCAAAGGCGAGAGCAGAGACAAACAGAAAACAAAGTTTTATGGTTGGCTTTGCCGAGCCGCATCCTATCTTCGCTGCCTCGCAGCAAAGTAGCGAAAGGCGAGAGCAGAGAC
>JADIMW010000065.1 GCA_017694415.1 Candidatus Caccoplasma merdipullorum | reverse complement strand
ATTTTTAATCTTTGTAAATTTTCTTGTTATGCGGCTTTTTATTTTCTTGTGGAATTTATCGGGGATTGTATTGCGGTTTGTCTCTTTTATTTGGTGTATATAATAGCTCGATTATTTTTTTTTCCTAACTTTGTGTTCAAATACATGTACCTTTTTGCCGTTCCTTATTCGGAAATATTCAATTGAAGCATATTGTCATGCTCGGAATTATTAATCTGCTGCTGACTGTATTACGGCACATGTGCAATTTTATTTTTTTGCATGATTACGGATACTGACATTTTAAATATAAAGCAAAGGTTCGGCATTATAGGGAATACGCCGGCCTTGTCGAGAGCCATAACTCGCGCAATGCAAATTGCGCCGTTCGATATTTCTGTACTTATTACCGGGGAGAGCGGAACGGGTAAGGAATTTTTTCCTCAAATAATTCATGCCAACAGCCTCCGCAAACACAATAAATATATTGCCGTAAACTGCGGTGCTATTCCTGAAGGGACTATCGACTCGGAACTGTTCGGTCATGAGAAAGGGGCTTTTACCGGTGCTCTCGCCGACCGTAAAGGGTATTTCGAGGAGGGTAACGGCGGTACTATCTTTCTCGATGAGGTGGGGGAACTGCCCATGACTACGCAGGCAAGACTGCTGAGGGTATTGGAAAACGGGGAATTTATCAAAGTCGGCTCGTCAAAGGTTCAGAAAACCGATGTGAGAATTGTTGCGGCGACCAACCTCGATATGGAAAAGGCTGTTGCTGAAGGTAAATTCAGAGAGGACCTTTTTTACCGATTGAATACGGTACGTATAGAACTGCCGCCGTTAAGAGAAAGGAAAGAGGATATTTTATTGCTTTTCAGAAAGTTCTCTACGGATTTTGCCGAAAAATACCGTATGCCGGCAATACAGCTTGCCGAAGATGCAAAACAGGTATTTATGTCTTACCGCTGGCCGGGCAATATAAGGCAACTGCGGAATATTACCGAACAGATTTCAATATTCGAGACATCGAGGGAGGTTACGGCCGATATTCTGCGTTCGTATTTGCCGTTAATGGATGAACAGAATCTTCCTGTACCGAACAGAGACAATATTATGTTGCAGTCGGAAAAGGAGATGTTGTACAAAATAATACTGGACATGCGAAAGGAACTGGACGAACTTAAAAGTTCGATTCAGGAACCAGGCCATAAGGAACATATATCGAAAATTATCGAACCGGAGATAAGGAATACCGCTCTAACTGCAGTAGTACATAAACCGTCGGAGCAGTTCGACAATATCGAAACGGTTCACGCCGAAAGTATTGAATCGAATGCCGTTTCGCTCGAGGAAGCCGAAAAGGACATGATAAGAAAAGCGCTGGAACGCAATAACGGCAAACGGAAGAAATGTGCTGAGGAACTTAAAATTTCGGAACGCACGTTATACAGAAAAATAAAAGAGTACAATTTGGAATAATGATAAGGAAATCTGTTGTTATAGCTCTCTCGGCAATACTGTCGGTTATTATAATCTCTTGTACTATTTCGTACAAGTTTAATGGTGCATCTATCGACTATAACGTAACCAAGACCATATCTATCGCCAACTTCCCAATCAGGGCGGCTTTGGTATATCCGCCTCTGGCTGCCGTCTTCAACAATGCTTTGCAGGATATTTACACCCGGCAGACGCGTTTGAGCATTGTTCCGCGCAACGGGGACTTGCAGGTCGAGGGCGAAATAACCGGTTATTCCTTGTCGCCGCAAGCCGTAAAGGCTGATGCTTATGCTTCGCAAACACGACTGACTATTACCGTAAGGGTAAAATATACGGATACGAAAAACCCGAAATTCAATATCGACCAGACGTTCAGCGCATACAGGGACTTTGACAGCTCGCTGATGCTCACACAGGTTCAGGATGAACTGATTTCGGAAATCAGTACGGAACTGGCCGAGTTGATATTTAATGCCACGGTAGCCAACTGGTAGCCTTTATGGTTGAGAATGACAGAAATATTAATACGGGCAACTCTGCTCCGTCCAAAAATAAAGGGCGGAGTCATGACTTCTTGTCGGCATTGGAGATGCACGGCAACGGCAATAAATCCGCAATTTCGAAAGAACTGCGGAAACTTGCCCTTCTGATGCGCAACGTAAAAAAGAATGAGAAGGATGATTCGCAACAGGATACTGCGGACGGACGTGCTGCCGATGTTGTTTCTGAAACTACTGTATCGGGAAAAACCGACTTTTCAAAGATAGACGAGTTTATAATGGCCGAGGGCGAGGCGACGGATATGACCATTGACGACATTATTCGTTCGGGAGCTCCGTCGGGAGACTATTTCTCGGAAAATGATTTTGTGGAAGGGGATGCGTCTGACGGAGGTTCTTCTCAAATCGATTCGATAGACTCTTTCTTGGCTGCCGTAAAAAACGGGGAATTGAAGAATGCTTGTTCTATTCCGGATGGCGAGGAGATTTTGGAATCGGACGATTGCGACATGTGCGATGATGAAACGGGCGGAATAGACGAATCGTTCTTTACCGAGAGTTTGGCTAAAATATACATTAAACAGAGACGTTACGATAAGGCTCTGGAAATTATAAACAAATTAAGTTTGATTTATCCGGAAAAAAATATTTACTTTGCAGACCAAATCAGATTTCTGAAAAAATTAATAGATAATATAAAAACAGAGTAATATGTCATTGTTTATCACCATCTTAATTGTATTGGCCGCTATCTTTTTGATACTTATAGTTTTGGTTCAAAACTCGAAAGGCGGAGGTTTGGCTGCCGGATTCTCTTCTTCGAATCAGATAATGGGTGTTCGCAAAACTACCGATTTTCTTGAAAAGGCTACATGGAGCCTTGCCGGAGCAATAGTTGTTTTGAGCATCGTGTCTGCTGCATTTATAACCCGCAACACCGGTGCCAAATCGGAAATTCAGGACATGGTAAAAAAAGAAGCTCCTGCAATGCCCGACCTGCAGCAGAATCAGACTGCTCCCGTTCTGCCCGCAGCTCCTGCCGACGAAGCGAACTAAGCACGCAATATATAGCCAGCAGTAATAAAAGGGGATGTGCCGAGAATATGATTGTTCGGGCACATCTCCTTTTAGTGTATATACACATGTACCAGATAAAAACGGATTGCCGCTTTTCGCATATAACCGCCGCAAACCGATTATTCCGGGTTGGACGGCAAGTTTGCAAATTTTATATTTCCATGAGCGGCGGTGTGTAGGGATTGGAAAGGCGGAAAACGGGAAGGTTATTTGACACGGTCTTTTATATACCCTTCCTGCTGTTCAGGCGACAACATTCTAACAACCTTCCCCGACGCGGTCTCTTTAAACTGCTTGTAGAAGCGTATTTCTTTCGGTCTTTTGTAAGGTTCTGTATTTTGCGCTATGGCTGCAACAAGTGCTTCTTGCTTATCCATGCTCCACGGTTCTCCTTCTATCACGAGAACCGGCTTTTCGCCCCACTTGCTGTCGGGAGCTCCTGCAATATAGAATCGAGAGGTTATGTAGGGGCGCAATACCTCTTCTGTTTCTTCGGGGATAATTTTTATTCCTCCTGAATTTATCACATTGTCATACCGTCCCAGCCACTTGAAGTGCCTGCTTCCGTTCAACCGCACCATATCGTTGGTTATCACGCGCTTTATCGAGAGGTGTGGAAGCGTTATTACCAAACACCCTCTTTCGTCTTGTGTAAATGATACGTCGCCGAGGGCGAAATATTCGTCATCGCGCCCGACCTTACGCAACGCTATATGCGACATGGTCTCGGTCATTCCGTATGTGGCGTATGCGGCAACTCGTGTCTGCGCCAACAGCTTTTCGGTAGTTTCGTCAATCGGAGCGCCTCCTATTATAAGGGAATCGATATTATCTATCCGACTTGCAGTCGCATTGCTTGAAAGGATGTTTTTTACTTGTGCCGGCACCATGGCGGCAAAATGGAAATGTTGTTCTTCGGCCTGCAACGGGGATGATGTGGGCTTGCGGACTTCGAGTTCGCTTCCTGACAGAAGCCACCGCACTATCATCATCTTGCCTGCTATGTATGACGGGGAGAGACACAACAACAGCCGCGAATGGGAATTTATGTTGAAAAACGAGTTTGTTAGTTCGGCGGAGGCTTTCATGTCGGCTTTCAGCAGTTTTATCGCTTTCGGCTTTCCGGTAGAGCCGGATGTATGTGCTGTTACATAGGGTTTGTCGTCGAACCACTCTTTTATAAATGTGGAAAATTCTTCTGTTAATTCGGGCATTGCTTCTTCAATGCCGGCGTATGTCTTATTGTTTATTCGTAATTTCATATTTTCAATACCGACAAATCCCAACTTTTGTTCTTGTCTGTTCTCAACATGTCGCCTTCGCATTTTAACGGCGACGAGATATTATTTTTGTACAACATTCCTGTTCCGAGGCCTTGCGGCATTTTTACGGGATATTGTGTTACCCACTGTGCTATTGCGTTCAACCCTATGTCGGATTCGAGGGCGGATGTGGCCCACCACCCTGTTTTGCGCTCCTCGGCGAGTTTTATCCATTCGTCTGCACCACTCAGTCCGCCGCATAACGTGGGTTTCAATATTATGTATCGGGGATTTATCGTTTCGAGCATTTCTTCTTTACGGGCTTTTGTCGCTATGCCTATCAACTCTTCGTCTAATGCTATGGGTATGGGGGACTCGGCACAGATACGCGACATTTGTTGCCATGCGCCTGCGGCTATCGGCTGTTCTATCGAGTGTATCGAGTATCGGGAGAGGGTGTCTAACTTGCTCAACGCTTCTTCGGGTTTGAATGCTCCGTTGGCGTCCAACCGTAGTTCTAATTCTTCCGGCGGAAAGTTTTTGCGTATTTCGTATATGAGGGCGAGCTCGGATTCAAAGTCTATTCCTCCTATCTTCAGTTTCATGCACTTTACGCCTGCCGCGAGTTTCTCGGCTATGCGGGTTTTCATTTCGTCCTTGTTCCCCATCCATATCAGGCCGTTGATTCGTATTCCGCTCTCCCCGCGCGTGAACGGCGTGTCGTACAGTTCGCGCGTTCCGCCGCCTTTGTAATCGGCTATTGCGGTTTCTACACCGAATCGGATGGAGCTCCAGCGGCTCAGGTCGATTTTTTCTATTTGCTCTATCTCCGAACAGACCTCCCGCAGTTTGTTTTCGTATTCTGGGGTATCGTCGGTGCTCAACCCCCTGAAGAGTGCGGCCTCCCCTACTCCGAATTTTTCGGGGTTTTCTTCATCCCATATTTTAATGAAATAGGTCTCTTTCTCCGTCATCGTATTCCGGGATGTGGTGGCGGGGGTTTTGAACCGTAATATGTATTTTTCGTATGCGGCTTTCATTGCCTGTTTTTGTTTTCGGGAATCAGGGGAATTTGGGAAACTTCTTGAAATCGGGGTCGCGTTTTTCCAGAAAGGCGTTTTTGCCTTCTTGGGCTTCTTCGGTAAGGTAATACATAAGGGTTGCGTCGCCTGCGAATTCCATAAGGCCTGCCTGTCCGTCGAGCTCGGCGTTTAACGCGCGTTTTATCATGCGGATTGCCATTGGACTGCGTTTGAGTATCGTTTCGCACCATTCTACTGTTTCGTCCTCGAGTTGGTCGAAAGGAACGACTTTGTTTACCATTCCCATTTCTTCGGCTTCTTTGGCTGTGTATTGCCGGCAGAGAAACCATATTTCGCGGGCTTTCTTCTGCCCGACGCAACGTGCTAAATAGGATGAGCCGAATCCGCCGTCGAAACTCCCGACTTTGGGTCCTGTCTGCCCGAACCTTGCAGTATCGGCTGCTATGGTCAGGTCGCATACTACGTGCAGTACGTGTCCGCCTCCTATGGCATACCCGTTTACCATGGCTATTACGGGTTTGGGTATGGAGCGTATGGCTCGGTGCAAATCGAGTACGTTCAAACGCGGCACTCCGTCTTCGCCCATATAGCCGCCGAGCGTCTTTACGTTTTGGTCGCCTCCGGAACAGAATGCCTTGTCGCCTGCGCCTGTCAGTATTACCACGCCTATATCGCTCCGTTCGCGACATATCTTCATGGCGTCCAGCATCTCGTCATTGGTTTGCGGACGGAATGCGTTATATACTTTTGGCCTGTTGATTGTTATCTTGGCTATTGCTTTGTACTGCTCGAATTTTATGTCGCCGTACTCTTTTATTGTTGTCCATTCGCGCTGCATATCTGTTATTGTTTAAAATAGTTTCTTAATATTTTGTCGTTCTCTACTCGGGGCGTGCGTATTTCGAGCAACGCCTTTGTCGGTGATTCGAAAAACCGCGGTATCGCTTTTTGAAGCGATCCTTCGTTGTCGGCCTCGAAATATTCGAATCCGTTGATTTGCGCAAGTTCTTTGACTTTTACGTCCTGCACGGTTTCGAAATAGTGCTCCAATTCGGGAAGTACGGATGTCCCGGGCAGGAAACGGAATATGTTGCCGCCGCCGTTTTTCATTACTATTATTTTTAGTGTGGGGGGAATATCGGCTATCGTCAATCCGTTGGAGTCGTACAGGAATCCCATGTCGCCGGTTATCAGCAGTGTAGTTCTGCCGGGGGTGGCAATGGCCGCTCCTGCGGCTGTCGATACTGCGCCGTCTATCCCGCTGACGCCTCTGTTGGAATTGACCGTTGCATACTGGTCGCACCGGAATAATTGTGCGTATCTTACGGGCGTGCCGTTGGAGAGCTGCAAAGCTGTTCCTGCCGGTATTGCAGGCATGAGTATTGAGAAGGCTTTTAAATCGCTCCACGGTACTGCCTCGACATAGGTGTTTTTCTCTTTTTCTGCTTTTTCCTGTAATTCATGCCATAGTGCGGAATAGTTTGAGCTGCTGTTTGCAACGGCTCTTTCGGCTATCTGTTTTAAGAAATAGGGCGATGATGTATCTATTTGTCGGGTAAGTGCCTGAAATGTATCTATAAGCGCCGCACTTTGGTTTATGTTCCAATGCTCTCTCGGTGGATATGTTCTTATAAACCGCTTTATCATTTTCGACACGAGGGAGCCGCCGAATGTTATAAGTATATCGGGTGCATATGTCGGCTCTTCGCCGTTGGGTATGGCGGTAAGTACTTTGTCTATGGTTTTTATGGCTCCTGCGGCATGTATGTTCGAGATGCTTTCCGTCATAAGCACTACCTGCGGATACCGTGCGAGACGGGCGAGGGCATCGGACAACTCTTTGTCGTATTGTCCGAACGATGCCAGCAGCATTATTTTCGGAGACTCGGAAATGGTTCGCGACAATTCGGCAAGCGTTTTTTCGGCAAGTGTCTTTTGGGGTTGTACGCTTTCTATTATGCGGGGCGATTCGGTTGCGGCGGCCGTACCCGACAACGGCTCGCGCAACGGGATATTTATATGTACCGGGCCGTACGGTGGGCGCATGGCTGCATTTACCGCCTGATTCACTTCGCGTACTACATAATATTCGTCTTCGGGCTTGTTTATTTCTACCGGCAATGTAACGGTATATTTTATGTAATTGCGGTATATGTCGTGTTGCCGCAGGGTTTGGGTATCGTCCTGATCTATTGCTTCGGGTGGACGGTCGGCCGTCAGTATTATCAGTGGCTGCTGCTGGTAACAGGCTTCGGCTACTGCCGGTGCATAATTGAGGACGGCTGTGCCTGACGTGCAAATCAATGCGACGGGTTTGCCGCTTTGTTGGGCTATTCCCAATCCTGTAAATGCGGCGCAACGTTCGTCGAGGACTACGTGCTTTCGGAAATTTTCGTTCCTTGCCGCGCCTATTATAAGCGGGGTATTGCGCGACCCGGGTGATATGACGAAATCTTTTATTCCTTTGCGGGAGAGTATTTCGAACAGTATTCTTACTTGTTTTTTATCGGTTGTAGTATTCATCTTTTTTATCTATGCAGGAGAGTAACGTGGTTATTTTATGCCCGGTCTCCTGCCACTCCGACCGGATGTCGGAATCGGCCGTGTATCCTCCGCCGGCATATAACTGGGCTCTCTCGCTGAAAAGCTCCATACTACGCAAATTTACAAATAAACTGAAACTTCCGTCGCTTTTTACGGGGCCTAAATATCCTGAATAATATCGGCGGTCGTGTTTTTCCAATCGGGTTATTATCGCGGCGGCTTTTTCTGCAGGCTCGCCGCATACTGCGGGTGTGGGATGCATCAGTTTCAACAATTCGCGAGCCTTTTGGAATGTTTCGCCCTTTGCCGCTATTTTATTACACAGGTGGGTTACCGGCCCTGCCGGGTATTCTTCGCGGGGGGATATATCGGGCTCTATTCCGGCTTTCCGAAACTGTTCTTTTATGTATCGGGTTACGATTTGCTGTTCTTCGTCTTCTTTTTTGCTCCACTCCCGCGACTCGCTACGGGCTTTTGTCGCGGCCAATGCCATTGTTCGGACTGTTTCGTCGGCGTACTGGAGCAGCAACTCGGGGGTGGCGCCCATCCATGTGGTTATTCCCGGAACGGATACCAAGAAACTGAATGCCGACGGATAGGTTCGGGTTATGGTATCGAACCATTGGGGGGCTGCATCTATGGCTCTGCTTTTGTATTCGCTGGTACGGGAATATACCGCTTTTTTTATTTCGCCTTGTTTTATGGTTTCAAGTAGTTTTTCGGCTCCTGCACGGTACTCTTCGTACGTTGTAACGATATTGGGGACGGGCATGTTTTGTATGCATCGGGATTGCAGCTTTTCCAATATCCGTATTTCTTTTTCGCTGTATATTGGAAGTTCTTCTTTTATGAAAAGCTGCTTATAGTCCCCGGTAATGAACGGCACCATGATAAATCCCGGTGTATGTCCGTCGGGTTTGTCGTGGGGTGTGCTTTCGATCGACAGTGCCATGTGTACTGCCGTTGTCCCGGGCAGGCTGTATGCGTAAAAGGGGTATTTCTTTTCTATTGCGAGTTTTACGGCCTTTTTTACGGTTGTAATATCGGCACATGTCATGATTTTACGGTGTGTGTTGTTTATAATACTGCTTCGCCGTAAAGTTCGTATGGTGCGGCATCGGTGATTTTCACGTTGTAATATTCTCCGATTTTCAGTCGGGCTGTCTCTTTTTTTATGAGCAACTCCGGATCGACTTCGGGTGAATCGTACTCTGTGCGGGCTACATAATAGTCGCCTTCTTCACGGTCTATGACGGCTTGCAGTACCCGACCCTTTTTTTCGCGGTTTATCTCCTCGGATATTTGTTCTTGTATGGCCATAATTTTTTGCAGCCGTTCGGATTTTGTTTCGGGGGGGACATCGTCTTTGTAATGCCGGGCGGAATAGGTTCCTTCTTCTTCGGAGTATTCGAATGCTCCCATTCGTTCGAAACGTGCTTCTTTTACGAATTGCACGAGTTCTTCGAATTCTGCGTCGGTCTCTCCCGGAAATCCGACCATCAGTGTAGTCCTGATGTGTATGCCGGGAACTTCTTTGCGGATGCGTGATATCAGTTCGTACGTTTCGGCTTTTGTTACGTGCCGGCGCATACGTGCCAATACGCCGTCGCTGATATGCTGCAATGCTATGTCGAGGTATTTGCAGATGTTGGGGCGGGATGCCATTACGGGCAGTATGTCGTAGGGGAAATCGGCGGGATATGCGTAGTGCAGCCGCAGCCACCGCAACCCTTTTATATCGGAGAGACGGGTTATCAACTCTGTCAGGCGTGGCTCGCCGTATATGTCGGTTCCGTAATATGTCAAGTCTTGTGCTATCAGTTGCAGTTCGGTTACGCCTTCTGATATTAGGTATTCTGCTTCGGATACGATATTTTCTATCGTACGGGACTTGTACCTCCCTGTTATTATCGGGATTGCACAGTAGGCGCACATACGGTTGCATCCTTCGGCGATTTTAAGGTAGGCATAGTGCGACGGGGTGGTGAGAATACGCTCGTCGGCAATGGTGTCATCGTATTTTCCGGCTATCCGGCTTATTATTGCCTGCCAGTCGAATTTGCCGAAGTATCCGTCCACTTCGGGTATTTCGCCTTTCAGTTCGGTCATGTAGCGTTCGGAGAGGCATCCCATAACGTACAGGTGCTTTATCCGCCCTTCGGCTTTTGCTTCGGCGAATTGCAGTATCATGTTTATTGATTCTTCTTTTGCGTCGCCGATAAATCCGCAGGTGTTTATTATTACCGTCCCGCCTTTTACGTCGTCTGAATCGTGATATACGTTGTACCCTGATGATGCGAACTGTTTCATCAGTTTTTCGGAATCGACGAGGTTTTTTGAACACCCTAACGTTATTATGTCTATTCGTTTTTTTTGCATATTTCCTTCCCCTCTTGTGCCTGACGTATTATTTGTCTCCGAAAAGGGACTCGACAAATGCTTTGCGGTTGAACGGCTGCAAGTCTTCTATTCCTTCGCCCAAACCGATGTATTTCACTGGTATTTTGAACTGGTCGGAGATTCCTATAACCACTCCGCCTTTTGCTGTTCCATCCAGTTTCGTTACTGCCAGAGCGTTTATTTCGGTTGCTGCCATAAACTGCCGTGCTTGTTCGAATGCGTTTTGCCCGGTGGAACCGTCGAGTACCAACAGTATTTCGTCGGGTGCTCCCGGAACTACCTTGTCCATTACTTTGCGGATTTTGGTTAGTTCGTTCATTAACCCTACTTTGTTGTGAAGCCGCCCTGCCGTGTCGATTATTACGACATCTGCGCCTCCTGCTTTGGCTGACGACAGGGTATCGAATGCCACGGATGCGGGGTCGGCTCCCATTTTCTGTTTTATTACGGGTACTCCGACTCTTTCGCCCCATATGTCCAACTGTTCTACTGCCGCCGCGCGGAAGGTGTCGGCTGCTCCGAGATATACTTTGTATCCGTTTTTCTTGTACTGGTATGCCAGCTTGCCTATGGTTGTGGTCTTGCCTACTCCGTTTACGCCTACTACCATTATCACATAGGGACGACGACTGTCGCCGAGCACAAATCCGTTGTCGTCGGAATTGTTGTTCTCGGTCAGCAACGCTACTATCTCTTCGCGCAGTATTGTCTGAAGTTCGTTTGCGGAGAGATATTTGTCGCGGGCTACTCGCTGCTGGATGCGTTCTATTATCCGCAATGTGGTCTCGATTCCCACATCGGAGGTTATCAGCACTTCTTCCAAATCGTCGAGCAAATCATCATCTACCGTTGTTCTGCCGGCTACAAGTCGCGCCAACTTCGAGAATACTCCTTCTTTGGTCTTTTCCAACCCTTTGTCGAGCGTCTCTTTCTTCTCTTTTGAAAAAAAATCGAAAAAACCCATTGTATATATTTTTATTCTGTTATTCTTTGGTTTGTGCGGATATAACAAAAGGGGCTGCCGGACGTGTTATATACCGACAGCCTCTAATCGTATGTATATGCAGTTTAATCTATTTTGCAAGTTTCTCGTTTACTTTCTCGTTGGGAACCATCTCCTCTTCGAAAATATATGCTCCTGTCTTGGGCGATTTTACCATCTTGATTACCTTGGAATAGGTACGGCCTTCGCCTTTCTGCAATGATGCGACTGTCTTCTTTGCCATAGTTCGATGTTATTTTATCTCTTTGTGAACTGTTACTCTTTTAAGTATCGGATTGTACTTTTTGAGTTCCAATCTCTCTGTGGTATTTTTTCTGTTTTTGGTAGTAATATATCTCGAGGTACCGGGCATACCACTCTCTTTATGCTCTGTGCATTCAAGGATAACCTGTACTCTATTACCTTTTGCTTTCTTTGCCATCTTATTGTTCTCCCTCGTTTATTATTTTAAATAACCTTTTTCTGCGGCTTGTTTTATTGCTGCATCAAGTCCTATTTTGTTGATAAGACGAAGACCTGCCGCCGATACGTTAAGGTCTATCCAACAATCCTGTTCTACCCAATAGAACTTTTTTGTAAAAAGATTGACATTGAATCTTCTCTTGGTACGTCTCTTAGAGTGAGATACGTTATTGCCAACCAATGCTTGTTTCCCGGTAATTTGACAAATCTTAGACATTTTGTATATACTC
>JADIMW010000009.1 GCA_017694415.1 Candidatus Caccoplasma merdipullorum | reverse complement strand
GCCATGTGCTCGAGGAAGTGCGCCAGCCCGCGCTGTTCTTCTTCTTCGAGTACGGAACCTACTTTTTGCGCTATGTAAAAGTCGGCCCGGTGCTCGGGATTGGCGTTGTGCCTGATTATATATGTCAGGCCGTTGGGGAGCTTGCCGTATCGTACGGCGGTATCGACCGGCAGCGGCATCAACTGCTGTGCTGCTACGGATTGTAGTATTACGGTGAGTAGCGTTACTAAAATTGTTCTTTTCATCGTTTTGTGTTTTATATTATTGTTTCTTGTTCTGTTATTATGCAGTCCATTTTTATATCGTGCGGCTGGCTTGGCAAATCGGCGAGCAGCTGTATGTGATAGGCTATGCCTATTTTATAGGTGTGGAGACGGGAGAGGAGCTTGTCGTAGTATCCTTTTCCGCGTCCTATCCGTGTTTTGGCGGCATCGAACGCTACGCCGGGGATTATGGCCATGTCGATTTGTACGGGTTCTGTTATGTGTTTTCGCGGCTCGATTATGCCGTATGCTCCGCATTGCATCTGCCCGGGTTGGTATTCGCCTATTGTTATTTGGTCGCCTTCGACTATGGGCAGGTATATTTTTTTGCGTGGATGCCACGCTGCGAGCATTTGCCGGGTGGAGAGCTCGTCGGGCAGGGAATTGTACAGCAGTATGCTGCGCGCGCTTGCATACTGCGGCAATTGTTCTATGGCGGATTTTACCGCTTCGGAACTTTGCTGTTTGTATTGTGGTGTCAATGCGGATTTTAACGCTTTTATTTGTTGGCGGATGTTATTCTTTTCCACTTATCAGCATGTTGATATATGTGTCCTCGTCGTTCAGCAATTCTACGGCTTTTATAAATGTATTGTCGTCCATTAATATTATAGGATAGAATGCTTCGTCGCCTATTATGTTGCGGGCGATGTAGGCGTACAGGGTGTTGTTTATTATTTTTTTCGATATGTTTATATATACCGGCCGCGGCTTTACGCCTTTGCTTGCTGCATAGGATACGAATTTGTCGAGTATGGGCTGGCGTTGCAGGTACTTGAGCATCTCATTGGCGTTTTGGTATTGTTTGAGTTTTTCGCGATTGTCATCGGCGTATTTGAATGCGAACTGGTACATCAGCCCTTGGTTGATTATGTTCGTGAGGTAGGGGGTGTTGCCGAGCGTGTCGCGCGGAACGAATACGTCGGGCATTATGCCTCCGCCTCCATATACCGTGCGTCCTAACAGGGTGTGGTATTTGAGCGTGTCGTTGAGGTGGATGCTGTCGCGGGTATAGAATTCGCCGTGCTCGTAGCGGTGTATTATGTCCATGTCGTACCCTTCGCTGTCGCCCATCTTGTATTCTTTTTGTATGGAACGCCCGGACGGGGTGTAGTATCGGGCTATGGTGAGACGTACTGCTGATCCGTCGCTGAAGGGGATTTGCTGCTGGACGAGCCCTTTGCCGAATGAACGGCGTCCGACTATTAATCCGCGGTCGTTGTCTTGTATGGCTCCTGCGAATATCTCGCTGGCGGAGGCTGACCATTCATCGACGAGGACTATTACGGGACTCTCCTTGAAGATGCCTGTTCCGTTGGAGAAGGCTTGGTTGAGAGGCGATGCGTTTCCGTAGGTATATACTATCAGATATCCTTTGGGCAGAAACTCGTTTACCATGTTTATTGCGGATTCCATGTATCCGCCGGTATTGCCGCGCAGGTCGATTATGAATTTGTCGCTTCCTTCGCGACGGAGTTTTGCTAATGAGTTGAGGAACTCGGTGTAGGTGTTGCGCCCGAACTTGCTTACTTTTATGTATCCGATGCCGTCGTTTGTGCGGAAGGCTGCATCGACACTGTTTACGGGTATGTCGCCGCGGGTAACGAGCATCTCTATCGGCTCGGATGCGGATATGCGGGAGAGCGTGAGTTTTACTTCGCTTCCTTTTGGCCCGCGCAGCCGCTTCAGGACTTTTTCGTTACTGATGCCGTTTCCGGTGAATGCTGTGTCGTTTACGGCTATTATGCGGTCGCCGGGTATTATTCCTACTTTTTCTGAGGGCCCGCCGGAGATTACGCCTACTACGGTTACTGTGTCTTCGAGTATGCTGAATTCTATTCCTATTCCGCTGAATGTGCCTTCGAGGTCGTCATTTACCATTTGTAAATCGGCTGCGGAGATGTAGGTTGAGTGGGGGTCGAGTTCGCCTATTATCTTGGGGATTGCCGTTTCTATGAGCGAGTCGATATTGACGGTATCGACATACTGCCGTTTTATCATGTTAAGCAATCCTTCTATTTTGTTTTGCCCTGAATATATGATCGGTGTGGTAAACATCCGGTCGTAATATTTGCCTATGTATATGCCGATGACTATGGCTACGGCTATCAGCATGGGGTATATTATCTGGGTGCTTTTTTTCATTTTTATTCGTTTTCGTTGTAATTGTCGAGCGACTCTACTTCTATGCCTGCCCGCTTAAGCAATTCTACTCCGTCGCAAAGACGGTACTGCTGGGAATAGACTACTCGCTTTATTCCTGCCTGTATTATGAGTTTGGCGCATTCTATACAGGGCGCGGTGGTTACGTATAGCGTGGAACCGTCGCTGCTGTTGTTGGAACGGGCTACTTTGGTTATGGCATTGGCCTCGGCGTGCAATACGTACGGCAGGGTCTTGCCGTCGTCGCCTTCGCATATGTTTTCGAATCCGGACGGTGTTCCGTTGTATCCGTCGGATATTATCATTTTGTCTTTTACCAACAATGCTCCTACTTTCCTGCGCTGGCAGTATGAGTTCTCGGCCCACACGGCGGCCATTCGGATATATCGTCGGTCTAACTCGTTTTGTTTGTCTGTGTTCATTGGGTGTGCTTGCCGTGTTTTTCTGGTTGGTTTTGTTTATTGTTGAAGGCTCATGAGCCATGCTATTTCTTCGCTCCAGCGTGCGGGCTCGGGGGTCTCGAGTATCAATGGTATTTCGTCTATTCGCTTGTCCTGCATTATTTTTTGGAAGGGTATCTTTCCTACGCTCCCCCCGCCTATTACTTCGTGTCTGTCCACTCGCGAACCGACGCCTTTTTTGGAATCGTTCAAGTGCATCCCGCGCAGGTATTTGAATCCGACCGTGGAATCGAAATCGGTAAAGAATTTTTCGTACCCTTCGTCGGTGGTTATGTCGTATCCTGCGGCTAACGCATGGCAGGTGTCTATGCATACGCCTACCCGGGTTTTGTCTTCGACTCGCTCTATGATATGTGCCAGATGCTCGAACTTGTATCCTATGTTGCTGCCCTGCCCTGCCGTGTTTTCTATTACGGCGGTTACTCCTTCTGTTTGTTCAAGTGCTATGTTTATGCTGTCGGCCACGGTATTGAGACATTCTTCTTCGGTTATCATGTTCAATGTCGCTCCGGGGTGGAAATTCAACAGGGTGAGGCCTAATTGCGAGCATCGCTGCATTTCGTCGATGAAGGCTTGCCGCGATTTTTCGAGCCCGTCGGGCTTCGGACTGCCGAGGTTTATTAGATAACTGTCGTGGGGTAATATCGACCCGGGAACGTATCCGTATTGTCGACACCGTTCTTTGAATAGCCGGATGCTTTTTTCCGATAACGGGGCGGCTTTCCATTGCTGCTGGTTTTTGGTAAACAGCGCAAAGCCGGTTGCGCCTATTGCTTTTGCATTTTCGGGTGCGTTTTCTACTCCGCCTGTTGCTGATACATGTGCGCCTACGTATTTCATATATTACTGCGGCCTTTCTTTTCCCGACAAATATAGTATAAAGGGAATGAACGACAAAATCTATTTGGGGCATCGTTGCCGGGTTTTTGTATTGCTTATGATTTTTTGTTCGGTTTTTGTTTTTATGTTGTATTATGGGCTTGTTTGTTTTTGCTTGTACAAAAAGTCAGAGGGACTTCCGCGGTATGGAAGCCCCTCTGATTCTTTATGGTTATGGATATTTAATCCACTTATTTTTTCAATACGGTTAAGGTGCGTACGGCTACATTGTCGGCATTTATTATGCGTATTATGTAGGTGCCTTTGCTTCCGTTTACATCTACGCGTACTCCTTCGTTATCGTTTACGACAAGTTTCTTGTTTTCTATCAACTTGCCGTCCATGGCAACTATTTGTACGGTATATGTTCCGGCTTTCGCAAACATGAGGTTTACATAGTCGGTAAACGGATTGGGATATACTCCGAGTGTTTCTACTGCTTCTATGTCTTCTATTCCGCTCGGGTCGATTACCGTTATGTATTCGATGCTCTTGCTATCGCTTCCCCACATGTTCTCGAGGGTAAGTTTCGGTGTGTATTTTCCACTGGCATCGTATGATACGGTTGCCGTTCCGCTTTCGGCCGTTCCGCTCGTATCGATGAGGGTTCCGCCGTTGAGATCCCATGTTGCCGAAGTCGAGATGTTCATCGTTCCGGTTATTGCGGGATTACCGAGTTCGCTGTTGCTGGCACTTATTACCGTTTGTACCACTTCTTGTGTGTCTTCACCTTTTTGTCCTTGTGTGGTTATGTACTCGGCATAGTACTGAGTGCCTTTTTTACCGAGGTTCGGGAATACGTTCTGGCCTTCGCTGTCTTGTACCATGTCTTCGAATGTCCAATAACCCATAAGTCCGTCGGGAGCACTTTCGAATCCTTTCATGGCGGTCAATACTTCTGCATCGCTAAGTACGCGGTCCCATATCTGGAATTCATCTACCCATCCGGTAAATCCTGCCTTGTAGGTGCTTGTTCCGCCTACGTATATGCTCGAACCTGCACGACGTACTCCGTTGTTTTTGTCGTGCAGAACTTTTGCAGATGCTACCAGCTTGCCGTTGAAATATATCTTCTGGTTGTTGCTTGCATCGCACGTTACGGCTACATGTGTCCACTGTCCGGGATCAACGCTGTATCCTGTGGACATCATATCGTGATTTGGATTATCGTGCTCTGTCCAACCATACGTGTTGAACGATATTTCGTTGGCCGAGTGGGTCATATATGCGGTTGTCGATCCTGAGCTGTACTCTTTGTTTGCGGTACATTCGGGTCTTACCGTTACCCAGAAATCGCCCCAGTTGTTATGCGGCCATACATCGGCGAACGAACGTTTGTCGATGAGGTTGGTTCCCTGATTGCTGTGCAGGAATTTTTCGGCTTTGAACCACATCATATATGTATATGGACGCTGTGCTACTATTTCGGGGAAACGCAGCAGCATCGGGTCTTCTACTTTTATTGCACGGGATACGCGACCTTCACCCAATCTTGCGGTAACGTATGAAAGTGTTATGTTTTCCGATACGTTTACGTCATCGGTCTTGCTTGCGCTTACCGATTCGAGGATTGGCAATGCTCCTGTCTCGGCCGGCGATACTTGTATCAATCCGCGGTTGTATGCGTATGATCCGTCAACTATTACAACTACATCGTATGATCCTTCTTCCGGGAGGGATATGGTCATTTTCGATACGTTGTTTTCGGAATATACAATGTCTCCTGTTGCCGAGTTGAGTATCTGCCAGTTTGCCGGAGCATGGTTGGGATCGACATATGATAACGTGAACTCTTCATTTGCCTTTATTATCGGCTTGTCGATTGTAAGGCCTTCTACAACTGAAGGTTCGGGCATTGTCATATAGTCGCTCCATGTTATAGGTGATTCGCTTCTGCCATCCATACTTACGGCCCTTACTCCTATTCTTATTTTATCGACTGTTCCGTTTGTATAATCGTACGGTGCATTTACTACATACGAAGCCCATGAGGTGGTTGCCGTAAACATAACGGGGTCTTTGCCTTCCTGCTGGGTGTATATTTTGTAGTACCATGTATTTACATCGGAGTTGTAAACCGGAGCTGCTTTCGATGATACCATATTGAAGATGACTTTCATATCTACACCTTTGTAGGTACATGCCATTATCTTGCTCTTCTCTATTTCGGGTGCGGCCGGTGTCGGTGATACTCCGCGATAAAGGGATACTTCGCCTATAAGGACTTTGAAATCACTGCTGGTGTTGGTGAATTTCAAACCTATCAATGCGAGTGTTTCGTCGTATATCTTCAGGTCGCTACGTCCGCTGCCCAAATTGACAATTTTTTCTACCCACCCGTTGCCTGCTGTGGCATTGGATATTATGGTAGCTTCTACTGATGTTGAAGGTGCTGACTCGGTAGAGCATGCCCATTCCATTTTTCCGTTTCCGGAGAGAACTTTATAGCGGATCAACAGTTTGTCGCCTTTTTCTATGGCGTATTTGGTCTTGAACATCTGCATGTAGGTTTGGTCGGTTCCGCCCGATATTTGGAGACATGAACCTCCGAACCATGCATCATCCCATGTAAATTCGGCTGACAAGTCGGGGCTTACCTGACTTTCGTCGCGTCCCATGTATGTTTTGGTTGCCCACCAACGCCATGTGGGGAGATAGTCTTGAAGACCGAGATTGTACCATTCGGTATCGGATTGGCGTTCGCCGTTTATGTTGAAGAATTTTCCGTTACCGAGGTTGAAATAGGTTACAAACGGATCGGCCGACAAATCGTCGCAGGTAAGGGTACTGCGTGCTGTAATGAATTGTGCCCAACCGTATGCGTCGGTCGATTGCGAGCTAAAACGGGTAGTGGATGTTACTGCCGGCGGATTTACCGGGTTTTTGGTTGAACCGGTAAATACGTTTTCGAGTATCATCTGGTATGTTTTCTGCTGCTGCTGGGGATCGGAACCGCGTTCACCGCGTGCTTCGTAGATCATGTTGCGATTGTGTGCTCCCCATATACCGATTGATATGTTGTAATTCTTAAGTATCGTCCAGTTATACTGGCTTTTTCCTGCCTGATAGTCGATACCCATATATACGTCGAACGATGAACGCGACGGGAAATAGGTTTCTACCGTATTTTGCGATGTTGAAAGCGGTGCTCCGTAGTTGGTCATATATGCATCGGAGGTTTTCTTTCCGTTGTAGTGGAACCAGTCGTAGTTGGTTTCGTTTAACGCCGATGAACCGCCCATTGAACCTGAGTTGGATGTTAATGAATACCACGCGTTATGGAAAGGAACTCCGTAATTGGGGGCTTCAGTATAGCAATCGCCGAGGAAACATTTCATGGCTTCGGCAAAACCTTTACCGCTGTACTCGCCTTGTGTGATATTGCCTCTCCATGAGAACTCGGAATTAAAACCGATTCCGTCAACTCCGTAATATTGCAAATATTTGAGGAGTTTTTCATGTCCGCCATTGACCATGGTCCCGACAACAGAACCCCAACCTGATGATGTGGGAGATATGGATGCTGCCCATGCTATCGGTGCACATACAGATACGCGGACGCCGTTTTTATGACATGCGTCGAGCATGGCTGCCGGTATGGTTATAAACGGTGCTGTCCAGTTACCCCATGTATCGGTGTAGCTCCACATACCCCAAACTTCGCCTCCGAAGAAATAGGAAGGTATGGCATTCCAGCCGTCGCCGCCAATAGGACACCACCACAACAGTTTACGCGAGGGGTCTTGCTCAGGGCGTACCTGTGTTTGTGCAAACGTAAACCTTTCGCGAGGTTTTACCCTCGATATGAAAAAGTTTTCATTCTCTGCCAAGGTCTCATCGACACCTTGATAGAGAGGCGTACCGGGCGACCAGTTGGCATAGGCCGATGCCCATACAGTCTCGGAAGGTATGGAAACATACTTTTCGTGCTGCGGTGTAGCCTGCGAGAATGCCAACATGGGCGCAACTGCCAATGCTGTTAATAAAGATAATTTTTTTCTCATACTACATTTTTTATTGGTTAGAAATTAAAAGATATGTTTACTGCATTTATATACTATTTCTGTATGCCAATATCGAACTCGCTCTCTATATTTTCAGTACATTTTTAAAAGCAGATGCATATATACTTAACTTTCCTATGCATCTCCGATATGTTTTTTAAGTGCGTCGATAATTTTGTCGAAAGTAATCTTTTCTCATCCGTCATATGGAGATTTCTTCTATCTTATGTCCAAATTCCACTTTTTACGCCCGTCGAAACTATGTCAAATACTAAACATCCTTTTTCAGAATAAGCCTCCATGTATCCATGTACTGGTTTTATTTACCACGACAGAACTTGTTCCCTTCACATATCTGCCTAATTCGGAACACTAAACATCTTCGACTCCCTTGCCGTTTTCCATATTTTTCACATAAAAAACGCACATATACAGTCAATAGCAAAAATAATACTATTTGTTATAATACACAAATATTTTTCGTCCTTTTAATTTGTTCTTAACAAATATATCTTAACGACGAGCCCGAAAATTAACATTAAGAAATTTCCCCTTATTCAGATGTTTATTATGATAGCATATATGGAATACCCATTTAAAGCCACAACCGGAGTAAGGTTGCTCTTTCCCGATTTCGGATTGTCTGCTCCACTCTTATACTTGCTGTCGTGAATCGCTATGGCGCATAACGAACAAATACTCTTATATCATGTGAAACTTGTCCGAGACGACTATATCTCCCGCACATCACCTCTCCCTCCCCGCTCCTCTCCAATACCATAAAAAAAATCCCCGCCTTTCGTGGCAGGGACTCATTTTGTTTTTTGTTGTCCAGGAAGGATTCGAACCCTCACAGGCAGATCCAGAATCTGAAGTGCTACCATTACACCACTGGACAAAATGAAGATTTCTCTTCCCTTTTCGGAGCGCAAAGATATACTATTTCGGAATAATAAAAAATTATTTACCTGTTTTTTTAGCGGTTTTTTTTCATTATTTTTCATCCAGCCCCGAAGCTATCTGTTCATAGCTCTCTTTTACAAGCGCTTCCATATCATGACCGGACTCTTTATCGGGGTAAATAGGAGGATGTATCTTCAACGTGAGTTTTCCGGGATTTATCAATTTGGAATTTTTGGAGAGTATTTTATAAGAGCCGTTTATCGTCATCGGCACTACGGGAATATTCAAATCTACGGCTATCTGGTATGCTCCACGCTTGAACTTATGCAACTTACCGTCTTCCGACCGTGTACCTTCGGGAAATATCACTACCGACATGCCGCCTTGAAGTTTCTTCTTGGCTGCCTCTATAGTGTGCTGTATTGCTTTGGGATTACCGCGGTCTATAAATATATGTCCTGCCGATTGGCATGCTTTTCCGACAAAAGGGATATTGCGCAAACTCTGCTTCATGACCCATTTGAAATTGTGGTTAAGGTATCCGTACACGAGGAATATGTCGTATGCGCCCTGATGATTTGATACAAATACGTACGATTTGTTTTTATCTATGTTCTCGCGCCCGCTTACTTCTACTTTTACTAAGGAAAAGAAACAAAACAGACGCGACCATATACGGGCGGGGTAATATCCCCAAAAATCGCTCTTCCCTATCGCACTGCCTATTATGGTAATTATCGACGTAAGGAGCGTTAATACGACAAGTATCGGCAATGCTATGAATATCTCGTAAATGGACAGTAATATTTTTTTCATTGCAATATTGTTTTTTCGATATTTAATGATTCTGCAGCACAACTGCAACAGCCCCGACTTATCGGTGGTGCACAATCGCAAAGTTAGTACTTATTTTCATATCTTTTACTTCGATTGGATTTTATATTTCCGATTTCAAATATTCGAACAGGCGGAGAAAGCGGCATATATGCCTACGCACCAAAGTCCTTGAATCCTGGAATTACCGGTTTTACAAATAATTTGTTTTTTACCGTTTATTTTTTGCTTTTTATCTACGATTGGTATATCTTCGCTTTTATTACGTTTATATTTTTTCTGTTTTTTATCATGGTCGTTTTTCCAAATGCAAAAATCAATATCGGTCTTAATGTGGTAAGCAAAAGAGAAGACGGATACCATAACATACGTACCGTATTTTATCCCGTCCCGCTATACGACGTGCTGGAAGTTACAGACCTCTGTTCGGACATACCTTCCGGAAAAGATATTGCTTTGCACCTTATAGGCATGCCTCAGGACGACAAGCCGAATCTTGTTGAAAAGGCATATCATGCCCTTGCCCGAAATTACGCCCTTCCTCCCGTTGAGGTTTGGCTAAAGAAAAACATTCCTGTTCAAGCAGGACTTGGAGGGGGCTCTTCCGATGCGGCATTTATGCTTATGGCTCTGGTAAAAAAATACAATCTTCCGGTATCGAAAGAGGAGCTTCATTCCATTGCGGAAGGATTGGGCGCCGACTGCCCGTTTTTCCTGTATAACAGACCGCTTCTGGCTTCGGGTACCGGTTGCGACTTTTCCGATATAGACGTATCGCTCAACGGTTTGCAGATATTATTGATAAAACCTAATGTAGCTGTCTCGACAGCCGAGGCTTATGCCGGCGTTACCCCGCACAAACCGACAAAAGATATTGGCGAACTTGTGCGTCTGCCTGTAAAAAATTGGGCAGATTCAGTAATCAACGACTTCGAGGAGCATATATTTGCAAAGTACCCGGAATTGGAAAGAATCAAAAACGCATTGTATAAAGCGGGAGCATTGTACGTCTCCATGTCCGGTTCGGGGTCTGCCCTGTTCGGCTTGTTCGAAAACAGGGAGGGAACAGAGAGCTTTATTTCAAATAACAGAGATATTATAGAGAGTTACTTCTGGAGGACACTGCACGACTGACGGCAATTGCCGGTCATTTTATAAAATAATTGTCCACAAAAAAAATAACCTTCTGAAAATCACTGTAAAAAAAACTCAATTTTATTTTGCATATATATATTTATTTAATAACTTTGCCGCTCGAATGATGAATGGCACGTTCCTTAACGTGCTTATCGGCGGATAAGGACAAAAAAAGGGTCAGCCTTTAAATTATTCCTTTAATTTATTATCGTAATGATGATTAGAAAATTTTACACCTTAGTTCTGAGCCTATTCTTATTTACATGTTTAGCCAATGCTCAAAGCTGGCCTCATGGTTCGGGGGCACGCTCTTCATTCGAAGGTTTCGGCATAGATTACAGCAGCGATACGGACGATAGCTATTCAAGCAGTTCTGCACCGACCGGCAGCGGCATATTCGGAGACAACGCCTTTATATCCACAATGGCAGAGAATGACGGCGGTTGGGGAGGCTCTCCTTCCGACCCTGCACCTTCTGTTCCTATCGCTGAAAGCATACTTGGGTTGCTAGGACTGGGCGGCGCATATGCATGGAAACTTCTGCGTGGCAAAAACAGACAGGACAAAAAGGAATAAGACAGATAGCCGTTTTATTTAAAGAACATAATATAAAAGGCGACGATAAGGTTATCGTTGCCTTTCTGCTTTTATTACACCGTAAAAAAGGGTGCACGCACAGAATCTCTGAAATCCGCAAACTCCTTCCCGTCCGGCAATCTATACTATTTACTTTCTTCAAATTATTTATCCCGAATACCATTTTTCTTTATTTCAGAAATAACAACTTTTCGTCCAAAAGTTAGCTTCTGAAAATTAAAATGGCTATCTTTGCATCAGACAACAAATATTTGCAACAGTCTCTTTGGAATATGAAGACTCAAAACATATGCACAGTGCAAAACAGGCCTAAGCATATTTCCCGGGCGTTGCGTTTTTAACGAGACTGTTCCATTTTGTTTATATGCAACTTAATCGGTATTTCCATAACAATAATATAAATTATAAAGAAATGGCATTAAAAATTGTCGTACTTGCAAAACAAGTACCCGATACCAGAAATGTGGGTAAAGATGCGATGAAAGAGGACGGAACGGTAAACCGCGCTGCACTTCCCGCTATTTTCAACCCCGAAGATTTGAATGCTCTGGAACAGGCTCTGCAAATAAAGGAGCAAAATCCGGGTTCGACCATAACTGTTCTTACCATGGGCCCGACGAGAGCCGCCGATATTCTGCGCGAAAGCCTTTTCAGGGGTGCAGACAACGGCGTTTTACTTACCGACCGTGCTTTTGCAGGGTCTGATACGCTTGCAACATCGTACGCACTGGCTTGCGCCATACGCAAAATAGGCGATTACGACATAATCGTATGCGGGCGTCAGGCCATCGACGGCGATACGGCGCAGGTAGGCCCGCAGGTTGCTGAAAAGCTCGGGATACCACAGGTAACATACACCGAAAAGATTCTCTCGATAGAGGGTAAAAAAATCAGCGTCCTCAGACGCCTCGAACACGGGACGGAAACAGTGGAAACTTCATTGCCGCTCCTCGTTACCGTAAACGGTTCGGCCGACCAGTGTCGTCCTTGCAACGCAAAATTGGTACAACGTTACAAATACGCAAAGACTCCTACCGAGAAAGGCAACACCGCCGACCAAAGCCTGTATGAAAGCAGACCGTACCTGAACCTTATGGAATGGAGCGCGGCTTTTGTCGATGCCGACCTTTCCCAAACCGGTCTCGCCGGCTCGCCCACGAAGGTTAAGAATGTTGAGAGCGTAGTATTTCAGGCCAAAGAGAGCAAAAGACTCTCGGATGCTGATAATGAAATAGATGAATTGATGAAAGAATTGATAACTAATCACACTATCGGCTAATCATGAATAATTTAATAGTATATTGCGAAACTGAAAACGGCGTTGTTGCCGATGTGAGTCTTGAACTCCTTACCAAAGGTCGTGTTCTGGCCGATAAACTTGGTTGCAAACTGGAGGCTTTGGTTCTTGCCTCGGGTACCGACGGAGTGGAAAAACAGATTTTTCCTTACGGCGTCGATACTGTTTATATGGCCGACGACAAACGTCTTGAACCTTATACTTCTCTCCCGCATGCTGCTATCTTGACGGGATTGTTTAAAGAGATAAAACCGCAAATTTGCCTTATGGGCGCAACCACTATCGGTCGCGACCTCGGCCCTCGCGTTTCGTCGGCTCTGCACAGCGGACTTACCGCCGACTGTACTTCGCTGGAGATTGGCGAACATAACGACGCTCGCACCGGCAAAAGCTACGAGAATCTGCTGTACCAGATACGACCTGCTTTCGGCGGTAATATCGTGGCCACCATCGTAAACCCCGACTGCCGTCCTCAAATGGCTACCGTTCGCGAAGGGGTAATGAAACGCGAAATAAAGGATGCCGGCTATAAAGGCGAAATCATAAAGATAGATATTGACAAATATCTGTCCGATACGGATTTTGTGGTAAAGGTCATAGACAGGCAGATTGCAAAATCGAAAATAAATATCAAAGGCGCACCTATTATCGTAGCCGGAGGTTACGGTGTTGGTTCGAAGGAGAATTTCAAACTTCTCTTCGACCTTGCCGGTGTACTCGGTGCTGAAGTGGGTGCCTCGCGTGCCGCCGTCGATGCCGGTTATACCGAACATGAACGCCAAATAGGTCAAACCGGCGTTACGGTAAGACCTAAATTATATATCGCCTGCGGAATATCGGGACAGATTCAACATATAGCCGGTATGCAGGAGAGTTCAATGATAATCTCTATAAATACCGACCCTGATGCTCCTATAAACAGCATTGCCGACTATGTAATAACCGGTAGCGTTGAAGAGGTTATTCCCAAACTTATAAAGTATTATAAGAAAAACAGCAAATAGTTTTGCTCTGTATTTTATTAATGTGATTGTAAATTTAAACAGTATCTTAAGATATGGCTAATTTTTATTTGGATAACCCCGATTTGAAGCATCATCTGACTCATCCGATGATGCAAAGACTTATAGAGTTGCGCGAGAGGAACTTTTCGGAAGCCGAGAAGTTCGACTATGCTCCGATGAACTATGAGGATGCTCTCGACAGCTACGAAAGGGTTCTGGAGATTGCCGGAGAATTGAGCGGCGACATCGTTGCTCCGAATGCTGAAAGCGTCGATTGCGAAGGGCCTCACGTTATAGACGGGCATGTTAAGTATGCCGAAGGGACGGAAAAGAACCTCGATGCTCTTGTAAAGGCCGGACTTATGGGTATCTCGCTGCCACGCTGCTACGGAGGTTTGAACTTCTCGCTCGTTCCTTATATAATGGCTGCCGACATGGTAAGCCGTGCCGATGCGGGTTTTGTAAATATATGGGGATTGCAGGACTGCGCCGAGACGATATGCGAATTTGCTTCGGATGAACAGAAACAGCGTTATCTGCCGAGAGTCTGCAACGGCGAGACTATGGCTATGGACCTTACCGAACCGGATGCCGGTTCCGACCTGCAGGCTGTAATGCTTAAAGCCTCTTATAACGAAAAGGACGGCACATGGAGGCTTAACGGTGTAAAGCGATTCATCACCAACGGCGACGGACATATCGCACTGGTTCTTGCTCGTTCGGAAGAAGGGTCGAAAGATGGCCGCGGACTTTCAATGTTCATTTACGACCGCAACGACGGAGGCGTGAAGGTTCGCCGCATAGAGAACAAAATGGGTATAAAGGGTTCTCCTACCTGCGAACTGGTTTTCTCAAACGCCAAAGCCGAACTTTGCGGCGAACGCCGTCTGGGTCTTATCAAATATGTAATGGCTCTGATGAACGGCGCACGTCTCGGAATTGCAGCCCAAGCCGTAGGTATTTCGGAGGCTGCTTACCGCGAGGCTCTGCAATATGCTCAAGAAAGACACCAGTTCGGGAAAGCCATAATAAACTTCCCCGCCGTTTCCGAAATAATATCGGTAATGAAGGCTAAACTGGACGCTTCGCGTTCGCTGCTTTACGAAACAACCCGCTTCGTCGATTTATACAAGACGTTGGAGGCTATCTCTAAAGAACGCCCGCTTGAAAAGGATGAACGTACCGAAATGAAACAGGCTCAGCGCAAAGCCGACGCTCTTACCCCCATGGTTAAGGGTATGGGCAGCGAGTTCTGCAACCAGAACGCTTACGACTGCGTTCAGGTGCATGGAGGTTCGGGCTTTATGAAGGATTATCCGTGCGAAAGGATTTATCGAGATGCCCGCATTACTTCTATTTATGAGGGTACGACGCAGTTGCAGGTAGTGGCTGCAATACGCCACGTGGGTAGCGGAACATATATCAACCTTATAAGGGAATATGAAGCTATGGAGGTTGCTGAAAAGTTCGCTCCGCTTAAAGAGAAACTGCAAGCCATGACTGCCAAATACGAAAGCAGCGTTGCTGCTGTTACGGCAGACAAGAATGCGGAATATATCGATTTCCATGCGAGACGTCTGGTTGAGATAGCCGGTCATATAATAATGGGATACCTGCTGTTGGCCGATGCTACCCGCAACGATTCGTTCAGTACTTCTGCCGAAGTCTATATCCGCTACGGCGAGGCTGAAGTAGAGAAAAACTCCTCGTTTATCGCATCGTTCTCGCCTGCCGACATGGGCAGTTATATGAAGAAATAATCGGGTTTTATCCTCGATATTGAATATTGAAAAGCTGTTGCAATATTATTTGCAACAGCTTTTTTTTGCTTTTTCGCCATAATAAGTTCGGACGTTTTTTTAAGGTTCTTTTTTTTGAAATATCTCCTTCCCCACTATGCATAAAAAACCACGCATGAAAATTGTTTTCATGCGTGGTAAACTTTCGGTGATCGGGAAGGGATTCGAACCCTTGACCCACAGCTTAGAAGGCTGTTGCTCTATCCAGCTGAGCTACCCGACCTCACCTTATCTGTTTTTTCAACGGGTGCAAAAGTACATCTTTTTATTGTTTTTGCAAAATATCCGTTGTCTTAAATCTCCGTTTTTTACAATTCGAGGTCGATATTGAACTCTTCGTGCCACGGCAATCCCATCTGGTTGAGTTTTTCCATAAAGGGATCGGGGTCGAACTCTTCGACGTTATATACTCCGGGGCGTTTCCATTTGCCGGTAAGGAACATCATTGCTCCTATCGCGGCGGGTACGCCGGTGGTATAGCTGACGGCCTGCGCTCCGGTTTCGAGGTATGCCTCGTGATGGTTGCAGTTGTTGTATATGTAATATGTCAATGGTTTGCCGTCTTTCCCTATTCCGCTTATGCGACACCCTATCGATGTTTCGCCTTCGTAGTTTTCTCCGAGGTCTTTGGGATTGGGCAATACGGCTTTGAGGAATTGTATGGGGACTATCTCTACTCCGTTGTACATTATCGGGTCTATCCTCGCCATACCTATATTTTGTATCACGCGCAAATGGGTGAGATACTCTTGTCCGAACGTCATCCAGAATCGTGCCCTGCGCAATGTGGGGAAGTTCTTTACCAGCGACTCCAGTTCTTCATGGTAAAGCAGGTAGGATTCGCGTGCTCCGATATTGGGGTATGTCAGAGGTTTGTGTATTTCGTGCGGCTCGGTATATATCCACTTGCCGTTTTCGTAATATTTTCCTTTTTGCGTTACTTCGCGGATGTTTATCTCGGGGTTGAAGTTGGTTGCAAAGGCTTTGCCGTGGTTTCCGGCATTGCAATCGACTATATCGAGCGTATGCATCTCCTTAAAATGGTGTTTTGCAGCATACGCCGTATATACGCCTGATACTCCGGGGTCGAAGCCGCAACCGAGGATGGCCGTAAGACCGGCTTCTTTGAAACGGTCGCGGTATGCCCACTGCCAGCTGTACTCGAATTTGGCTTCGTCCTTGGGTTCGTAGTTTGCCGTATCGAGATAATTTACTCCGCATTCCAGACAGGCGTCCATAATCGGGAGATCCTGATATGGCAATGCTACATTTATAACTATATCGGGGTTGTGCTTTTTAAATAGTGCTACAAGCTCGGATACGTTATCGGCATCGACCGAATCGGTAATTATGTCGGGATTCCCGATGGCTTTTGCCAACGCGTCGCATTTTTCCTTGGTTCGGCTGGCTATTACGATATTTTGAAATACTTCGGGATGTTGCGATACTTTGTGCGCTACTACCGTCCCTACTCCTCCGGCTCCGATTATCAATACTTTCGACATGGTTGTATTTTTTTGTTTCTTTTCGTGTTTTCGGTATTTTGCTGTTCTCCGCGCAAATGTAACATTTGCCGACGGGTTTGACAAATTTATTTATTTTTCGGACTGTACCGTTTCTGTATCTTCGGGTTCGTAGAATTTTACCCAATCGATATGCTGTTCTACGGGATAGTCTTCGGGTGCCGCCTTACCTACCCAACTTCCTTCTATCTGCATGTCCAGCATCAGATAGTAGGGTATCCCGAACGGGTACTGCCCTTCTTTGTCGGTTTCTATTCGCGGATATGTCAATGTGTGATTGCCGTTTACCGACAATACGAGACTGTCGGGGTGTATCTCTACGGAATATATGTTATAGCCGTCTGCATCGATTTTGTTTATGCCTCCGTGTTGCGGGGTGTCTTTTATCCCCAGTACGTGGGTGTAATACGAGTGGATGGTCTGATAGACTATCGTATCGTTGTTGAGGCGTTCCATTATGTCTATCTCGCCGCCTGTCGGCCACCCTACATTATTTGCCACCATCCAGAATGCCGGCCACGCTCCGCGCGCTCCCTGCAATTTTGCGCGTATCTCGACTTTTCCGTATTTTATCGTCTTTTTGTTTTTGGTATATACTCCTCCGGTCAAATATCGGGATGTATCGGGATATTGCGTGTTTGCTATTCCACGCAATATGAGGTTGCCTCCGCGTACTTCATACAGGGTATCCAAATCGGACATGTGCCTGTTCCAGTCGGAACCGCCTCGCGGTATCTTCGACCAGTATGCGGTATCTATGGTTGTTCCGTTGAAATCGTCTTCCCATACTAACTTGTATCGCGGATTGTCTGCTTTTGCATAGGCTACTGCGACAAACGCCGTTATCAGCACTGCTGCGACTGTTGTTTTTCTCATACTGTTGTTTTTTATAGTCCGTTTTATTCCTGCATTATTGTTACACGGGGTTTATTATTCTTTCGCCCAACTCTTTAGAGAGCAGTGTTTTTATAGTTTTGTATTCGTTCAGTTCTTCCAACAGCGCTGTTATGTGTGCGTGTTCTTTTTCGCGGTATGCGGTTTTGAGTTCGGCATTCAGTTCTTTTATTTTTGCTGTTACTATGGCATCCTTAAGTTCTGTAACGCTCCGCCTTACCAACGTGTATAGCCGTTCTTCTTCGCTTTTTATCGTATTTTTCTTGCTTAAACGGTATTTCTCGCTTATCATGTTTACCGCGGCCGTACTTATTGCTTCGTCCTGATGGTTCAGGAAATGCCGCATGAAACTGTGATTTAATTTTTCTACGTGTTCACGCCATGCGGCTATTTTTGCCCGTTCGGACGGGGCTTCTATTTCATCGAACAGGAAGAGTTCGTCTTTGTCGGACGGGAGATATTTTTCACGTATTTGTACGGCTTCTGTTATTATCTTGTCGTATATCGGGGTTTGTAATGTTATCTCGTCGTTCTCGAGTTCTTTTACGATGTATGTAATGACGTCCTGTCGTTCTCCGCCGGTATAGTATATTGGTGTCAGCCCGTATTTTATTATCAGACGGATTATCCGCTGCTCGTACTCTTCGAACTGCGATACGGGGTTTTCTTTGCCGGCTTGTATTGCCGCCATTATGTCGCCTGCCGGATATTCGTCGGCTTGCGTATGGGGTGGTGCGACTTGCGGCACGGTTACGGGGGATGCTCCCGATTCGACCCTTTTTATCCGCTCCTTCGACACTGTTTGCATCAGAACGTCTTCGCGCATCTCCATCATCCGGCTGCACTCTTTTATATATACCGACCGTGCTATATCGTCGGGGATTACGGATATTGAACGGACAATGTCGCCTATGAGGGTTGCTCTGCGTATGGGGTCGTTCCCGGCTTCGCCTATAAGGAGCCGGGTTTTGAATGTTATGAAATCGGTTTCGTGTTCTTTTATGTATTTTGCAAATGAATCGGCACTCTGCTTCTTGGAGAATGAATCGGGGTCATCACCGTCGGGCAACAGCACGACTTTTACATTCATTCCTTCTTCGAGCAACAGGTCTATTCCGCGAAGGGAGGCTTTTATGCCTGCGGCATCGCCGTCGTACAACAGGATTATGTTCGACGTAAAACGGTGTATCTGCCGTATCTGCCCTGTTGTAAGGGAAGTCCCCGACGATGCTACTACGTTTGATATGCCTGCCTGATGCATCGACAATACATCGGTATATCCTTCTACGAGGAAACATCTGTCGTTTTTTACGATTGCCGATTTTGCCTGATATATCCCGTACAGGATATTGCTTTTATGGTATATTTCGGATTCGGGCGAGTTTACATATTTGGCTACTTTATCGCTGGTTCGCAATACGCGCCCTCCGAACGCCACGACTTTTCCCGACAGCGAATATACGGGAAACATTACTCTTCCTCTGAATCGGTCGGCTATTGATGTGTGTTCCTGATTCTCTATCGACAAGCCGGTGTTTATCAGCAGTTCTTTTTTGTATCCGCTTTTTATGGCTTTTTGCGACAGGGCATCACGGCTTTCGGGCGAGTATCCGAGTCCGAATTTTTTTATTATGTCGTCGCGGAAGCCTCTTTCGTAGAAGTAGGCCAATCCGATATTTTTTCCTTCTTGGGTGTTCCAGAGCGTTTCGACAAAGAAATTCTGTGCATATTCGTTTATCAGCAGCATCTCTTCGCGCAGACTTTTTGCCGCCTTTTCCTTGTCGGAGAGTTCCCGCTCTACTATTTCGATATTGTACTTCTTGGCTAAATAGCGGAGAGCCTCGTAATAGGTCATCTGCTCATGCTCCATTATGAAATGTACGGATGTTCCGCCTTTGCCGCAACTGAAGCATTTGCATATTCCTTTTGAGGGTGAGACACTGAACGACGGGGTCTTTTCGTCGTGGAATGGGCACAGGCCGATATAGTTCACGCCGCGCTTGCGCAACGAGACGAAATCGGATACCACCTCTACTATATCGGCGGCATCCATTATCCGGTCTATCGTCTGCTGGTCTATCATTCTCTATTTGCGGGGCTCCGAACCCATTTCGAATTTTATGGAACCGCCGCTCATTATCTGTTCGTGGGTAATAAAATTTTTCTTGTACGGCTTGCCGTTATATATCAGGCCTTGTACATATCGGTTTTCGCGAGACGCCTCGGGTGCGTTTACGACAAAAGTCTTGCCGTTTGCCAAATGGAATTCCGCCCGCTGTACGACGGGTGCTCCCATTTCATAACGCAACTGTGCGGGATTCATCGGATATATTCCCATGGCGCTGAATACGTACCATGCCGACATTTGTCCGCAGTCTTCGTTGCCGCATAACCCCGAAGGGGTGTCGTTGTACATCTGGTACATTATGCGGGTTACATAGTCTTGCGTTTTCCACTCTTCGCCGAAATAGTTGTATATATATGCAACGTGGTGGCTCGGCTCGTTGCCGTGCGCGTACTGCCCTATCATGCCTGTCGAGAATATGGGCAACTCGTCTTCGGGTTTGGCTTCGGACGAGAAAAGGGTATCGAGTTTTGCCAAGACTCCGTCTCTTCCCATTTTTTCGAGATACCACAGTATGTCGTGCTGCGCCGCGAACAGATATTGCCATGCATTGCTTTCGGTTATATGGGACGTGTATTCCTTCGGGTCGAAGTCGGGCTGGAAGCGTCCTTTGTCATCGCGCGGTTGCAGGAATCCTGTTTGGGGATTGTAAAGGTTGCGGTAATTGCACGAACGTGATGCGAATACCGATGCAGTATCGTATTTGTGCAAACTTTTTGCGAGTTGTGCTATGCACCAGTCGTCGTATGAATATTCGATGGTTTTGGAGAGCGATTCTTTTTCGCGGTTGTACGGGATATATCCGTATTTTTTGTACAGGCCTATTCCGCGATAGTCGTAATTGTCGGCTGTCGCCACACATGCTTCCAATGCTTTTTCCGCATCGAAATCGCCTATTCCTTTCATATATGCGTCGGCTATTACCGGTACTGAATGATACCCTATCATCATATCGCTTTCGTTTCCGTAAAAACTCCATACCGGCAACCGCCCGTACTGGTCGTAATGGTTGAGGAACGACTTTATCATGTCGTTTACTCTGTCGGGGCACAGATAGGTGAACAGCGGATGCGCTGCGCGATAGGTATCCCACAACGAGAATGTGCCGTATGTGGTCATCGTCGAATCGCGATGTATCTTTTTGTCTGCCCCGAAATAGCTTCCGTCAACGTCGCTCTCTATCGTGGGGGCGAGCATGGTATGGTACAACGCTGTATAGAATGTTCTTTTGACTGTCGTGTCGGGCGTTGTTATCTCTATTTTGGAGAGTTCTTTGTTCCATGTACGGTAGGCTGCTTTGCGGTAATGGTCGAATCCTCCTGCCGGTGCTTCTTTTGCGAGGTTTTTATATGCTCCGTCTATTCCTGTACGGGATATTGCCGTTCGTACTACTATGGTATCGCCCTCGGCGGTCGTGAAATCGAACCGCGCGGTATATCCGGTTCCGCTTCTTTTCTCGTCCTTGTAAACCGGTACGGTGTCGAGCGTCATGCTTTCAAACGGCCGGGAGAATTTCGTCACGAAGTATATCCTCTGGTCTTCTACCCACCCTGTGGAATATCGGTATCCGCATATTGTTACGGAATCGACTTTTTCTATTTTGGAATCTACCGTGGCGTCCCAGTTCATGGCTTTGGTCAGATTCAGGAATACCGACGCTTCTGCTTCGGGGAATGTGTATCGCTGTATTCCGCACCTCTCCGTTGCCGTAAGTTCTACCGTTATGTCGTAATCGCTCAAATAGACCCGATAGTAACCGGCTGCGGCTTCTTCGTTTTCATGCGAGAATCTGGAATGTATTCCCAACGGAGGCTCGGCCTCGCGCCACGGTTTTGTTACCGGCATGAACGATATGTCGTAGAGTTCTCCTGCTCCTGTTCCGCTCAAATGGGTGTGGCTGAACCCTGCTATCGTACTGTCCTTGTAATAGTATCCGGATATTCTGTCCCAACCGGGCAAACCGTTGTCGGGGCTTAGTTGCACCATACCGAACGGGAGTGTAGCTCCGGGGTATGTGTTGCCTACATAGTCCGTTCCTACAAACGGATTTACATATTGGGCGTAATCTTTTGCTTTTTCTGCATTATTGCAACTTGCTACATGTAAAACGATGTATAACGGCAACAGTATTTTGACGGATATTTTCATCTTTGGAATATATGTTGTGTTTTTGTTATGCTGCAAAATTAATCATATTTCCGTCGGTTTACAATAATGCGTATAAATGAATTGGGGTTGCTCCGCATTGTGCAACCCCAATTCTCTGTTCCGGTATGATTTTATATCATTTGATATGCTTGTTCTTGTATGTCCTTTGCAATACGCATTTTATGCGTTTCTTTGCGGTGAAAAGCCGTTACTGTCTGTGCAGGGCTTCTTTGACTATCATGCGACGTCCTTCGAATTCGCTGTCGTTCAACGTCTCGATAGCTTTCATGGCTTCTTCGTCGTTAGGCATCTCGACGAAACCGAATCCTTTCGAGCGTCCGGTCTCACGGTCTCTGATAATCCTCACTGATGTTACTTCGCCATAAACTTCCAATGCCGCCTGGAGAGCTGGTTCCTTAACTCTGAAGTTAAGATTTCCGATGTAAATGTTCATATAAAAAGAAAATTAAAAACCACCCGCGCTAACGATGAATACGCTATTTGATCTCTTTAAATGCCGAAATTTCAAAGTCTGCCGAGCATTATATGCACAAAGTAATATAAAAATTTTTTATTATACAACCTTTTCAAGTCGATTTTTTAACGGAATAATTAGTCAAATCGACTCAATTATAGATTGGAATGCTGCATTTTTTTATTGCAAATTGCAATTATACGTTTGACGAATTAAAATATAAAGAGTATTTTTGCGCCCGGAAAAAATTTAAAAACTTAATAATAAATGGAGGTTTCAGAAAAGAGTACCGGCAAGGTTTCGGCCGAAATAACTGTAAAGATAGGTAAAGCAGACTATCAGGAGAGTGTGGATAAAGCTTTGCGTTCGTATGCGCAAAAAGCCAGTATTCCCGGATTCCGCAAGGGAAAAGCCCCTAAGGCCATGATTCAGAAAATGGTTGGAAAATCGATATTGATTGACGAAATCAATAAACTCGTTTCGGAGAAATTATACAACTATATAAAAGACAAGAATATAGGTGTATTGGGTGAGCCGCTCCCTTCTGAAAGCCAGGAAAAAATAGATTTCGACAATCAGGAGGATTTCGAATTTACGTTCGACGTTGCCATAGCTCCCGAAATAAACCTGTCGCTCGGCAAAGATGACAAAATAGATTTCTACGATATTACCATCGACGACGACATGGTTAATAAGCAAATCGAGGCTTTCCGCAACCGCTTCGGGAAACAGGAGGAGTGCGACAAGGTTACGGATGACAACGACATAATAAAATGCAAGTTTACCGAACTTAATGCCGACGGTTCATATAAAGAGGGCGGCATAGTGGTTGAATCGGGCATGATTTCACCGCGCCACATTAAGAACGAGGATGAGAAAAAGAAATTCGCAGGAGCAGGCAAAGGGGACAAGATAGTATTCAATCCGGCGGCTGCTTCAGGCGGGAACGATACCGAACTTGCCGCCATGCTTCAC
>JADIMW010000064.1 GCA_017694415.1 Candidatus Caccoplasma merdipullorum | reverse complement strand
CAGAACGTCGTGAGACAGTTCGGTCCCTATCTGTTGTGGGCGTAGGAAAATTGAGGAGATCTGACACTAGTACGAGAGGACCGTGTTGGACAGACCTCTGGTGTATCAGTTGTTTCGTCAGGAGCACAGCTGAGTAGCTAAGTCTGGCAAGGATAAGCGCTGAAAGCATCTAAGTGCGAAGCCAACTTCAAGATAAGTTTTCCATGAGGGTCGTCAAAGACGATGACGTAGATAGGTCGCAGGTGTAAAGTCGGTAACGGCTGTAGCCGAGCGAAACTAATTACCCGACACTTTTGCGCCGTACGAGGTATAAGAGATACGATGCTCTTGAGCTCGGAAAACAAAAGACTTTCCAAGGTTAATTCAATATGTCTACACTATTAAGGTGGTTATAGTGTCAGGGCTCCACCTCTTCCCATTCCGAACAGAGAAGTTAAACCTGACCGCGCCGATGGTACTGCGCAAGTGGGAGAGTAGGTAGCCGCCGCTTAAGAAGCCTCGGGGGATAAACCCCGGGGCTTCGTTATTTTAAAGGCAGGGTAAAAACAAGCCGGGCAAAAAGAGAATAACGGTTCGAGACGAACCCAATTCCCATCCCCCTCCCTCAACTGCGAAATGCAGTTTTACACTCCCGAAATGTAGTTTTCCACACCCATATCATCCGCCCGCATTCCATCCTTTCCCTTCTCGGAAAGAGCCATAAAACAAAACAAACAATACGGCAAAAAACAACCCGTACCGACCGCAGATACCCTTCGGCTTTGACACCCAAGCGCAAAAACAAGTATCCCCCCCAAGAGAAAAAGGTGGGAAATGAATATTATCGCCCAAAGACACAAACACACGCCCGACCGCTCCGCGGCATACGGTTTTACTCATTGTATATTGTCAAATCTTTTATTCCTCCGAAGAGTTAGCAGTTAAAGCAATGCAAATTTCTTATTAAAAAATTTTGTATTACAAAGAAAAAACGTACCTTTGCACGCCGATTATTACCAAATGTGAGAAAAAGAACAAATTCTTTCCCTTATTAGTGTGTTCGTAAGGGGAGACTTTTGTGTCTGTTTTAGTGTTTAATATTAAAAGTAGATAAAGTGGATACATTAAGTTATAAGACGGTATCAGTCAGCAAAGCCGCAGCAAACAAGGAGTGGCTTGTCGTTGATGCTACCGATCAGGTTTTGGGTCGTTTGGCAGCCAAAGTAGCCAAAATATTGAGAGGGAAGTACAAACCCTGCTATACCCCCAATTCAGATTGCGGCGACAATGTGATAATAATCAATGCCGACAAGATAAAACTTACGGGTAATAAGTGGAATGACAGGATATATCTCAATTTTACGGGTTATCCCGGCGGTCAGCGCGAGATTACACCTGCACAGTTGATGAAAAAGGGAGCTTCGCATCTCTTCCTTCGCGTTATAAAAGGCATGTTGCCCAAGAACAAGTTGGGAGCACAGCTTTTGAGAAACGTATATGTATATGCCGGTCCGGAGCATCCGCACTCGGCCCAGCAGCCCAGGACAATAGATATAAACACACTTAAATAAGCAGTATGGAAACAGTTAACGCAATAGGAAGACGTAAAGCTGCCGTAGCACGTGTATTCGTAAAAGAAGCAAAAAAAGATGGCGAAGGAGTCATTACAATAAATAAAAAAGAACTCGCAAAATATTTTCCGTCAGGAATACTCCAGTTTATAGTAAAACAGCCGTTGGCAAAACTCGGAGTAGAGGCAAAGTACGATATTAAGGTAAATCTCGACGGAGGAGGATTCAAAGGCCAGGCCGAAGCATTGCGTCTTGCAATAGCACGAGCATTGGTTAAAATCAATCCCGAAGACAAACCTGCATTGAAATCCGAAGGCTTCATGACCCGCGACCCGCGCAGCGTTGAGCGTAAGAAACCGGGACGTCCCAAAGCAAGAAAGAGATTCCAGTTCAGCAAACGTTAATATCGGAGCGATTATTCGCAAGGCGAGTTCGACGTTTAGTATCCAAATTGCAAGGACTTTTGGCAAGTTACGCAAAATTACCTTGTGGTTGAATCAGTAGAATGTAAACGAAAAAAATAAGAAAAAAATGTCATTAACAAATTTCGATCAATTACTCGAGGCCGGAGTGCACTTCGGACACCTCAAACGCAAATGGAACCCTGCAATGCGTCCCTATATCTTCATGGAACGTAACGGGATTCACATCATAGACCTCAACAAAACAGTAGCAAAAATCGACGAGGCTGCAGCCGCACTGAAACAGATTGCAAAATCGGGAAAGAAAATCCTTTTCGTTGCAACCAAAAAACAGGCAAAGCAGATAATCGCCGACAAAGCATCCGCAGTAGGAATGCCGTACGTAATAGAGCGTTGGCCGGGTGGTATGCTTACCAACTTCCCCACAATCCGCAAGGCTGTGAAGAAGATGAACACGATAGACCGCATGACCAAAGACGGAACGTTCGACAACCTCTCCAAAAGAGAAAAACTGCAGATAACCCGTCAGCGTGCAAAACTCGAAAAGAACCTCGGCAGCATCGTCGACCTTACCCGTCTGCCGGCAGCCCTTTTCGTAGTTGACGTAATGAAGGAACATATCGCCGTAAGCGAGGCAAACCGTTTGGGCATACCCGTATTCGCAATGGTCGATACCAATTCCGACCCTTCGAACATCGATTTCCTGATACCCGCAAACGATGACGCATCAAAGTCGATAGAAGTAATTCTCGAAGCACTTTGCGGTTCGATAGCAGAAGGACTCGAAGAGCGCAAGATAGAAAAAGCCGATTCCGATGCAGCCGAAGCATCTGCCGAGGACGAAGAAGAAGCACCGCGCAAATCTCGCAAAACCCGTGCACGCATCCGCCGCGATGCTCAAGATTCTGAAGCAGAAGCCAAAGAATCGGCAGAAAGCGAATCCGAATCAGAGGACGATAGCGAAGCAGAAGAAGAGATAGAGGTTAAGGAAAAAAACGCTAAAGTAGTTAAGAAAGTAAAGAATGTAGAAGAAGAGGAATCCGAGAAAAAAGGCAAATAAACCGAAAAAGGAATAGCCAAAAAGGATTACCGATTTACATTTATAAATAACACGAAAATAAAATAGAATATGGCTGTATCAATAGCAGATATAACAAAACTTCGTAAAATGACCGGCGCCGGCATGATAGACTGCAAAAACGCACTTGCCGAAGCAGAAGGAAATTTCGAAACAGCAATAGAACTTATCCGCAAACGCGGACAGGCAATAGCTGCAAAACGTGAAGACAGAGATGCTTCCGAAGGGTGTGTGCTCGCCGCTGCAAAAGACGATTTCGCAGCATTGGTAGCACTCAAATGCGAAACCGACTTTGTTGCAACCAATAAGGACTTTATCGCACTTACCCAGTCGATACTCGACGCAGCAATGCAGTCTCGTCCCGCAAGCCTCGATGAATTGAAAAATATAAGCATCGACGGACGCACGATAGCAGAGCTCGTAACCGATCGTAGCGGTATAACAGGCGAGAAAATGGAACTCGGAGAATATATGTTCCTCTCCGCACCCTCCACAATCTCCTATATACATCCGGGAAACCGACTCGCAACGATAGTAGGCTTCAACAAAGAAGCCGAATATCAGGTAGCTCGCGACGTAGCAATGCAAGTAGCAGCAATGAACCCCATCGCAGTAAAACGCGATGAGTTCCCCGCCGAACTCGTGGCAAAAGAGCTTGAGATAGCAAAAGACAAAGCCCGCGAAGAAGGCAAGCCCGAGGCTATGCTCGACAAAATAGCACAAGGCCGCATAAACAAGTTCTATCAGGAGAATTCGTTGCTCGAACAAGCATTCGTAAAAGAAAACAAGATGAGCATCAAGCAGTATCTCGAGTCGAAAGACAAAGAACTTACCGCCGTATCGTTCAAGCGTTACACCCTTAATGCGGAATAAACGCTTCGTAAAAAACGAAACGACAAGAAATAACAAAAGAGCGAGACCGTTTCCAAACAAGGAAGCGGTCTCGTTTTTTTATCCGTCATTAAGCATTTTGTATAAAAACAAAATATCTGCAGCATACCGCACATGGCATATTACAATAATTGCTAACTTGGGACGTTATAAAAAAGTACCCGAACATACAACCCCAAAGACGAATGCGTAACATATACGACACACGGCAAAAAATAAAGATAATATTTCTGGTCGTCTCGGTAATTCTTGTGGCAGGCTATCTATATATCTCCAACCAGTTGGTCGATGACCTGTCCGAAGAAGAGCAAAAGCGAATGGAAATATGGGCAGAAGCGACACGCATAGCAGCAAACCCGTCATCCGAGGTCGATTTCGATTTGGTATTGCAGATAATTCGCAGCAACTCCTCCATTCCGGTAATAATAGCCGATGATGACGAAAATATATTATACAGCATAAACCTTCAGATACCCGAAAAAGGAAGCGATGAATATCTTGCACGGAAATATTCCGAATACAAGGAGAGCGGGAAAGTAATAAAAATCCCGATAGACGAAAATACCGTGCAGTACCTATACTACGACGATTCAGTCATGTTGAAGCGTCTGGCCGTATATCCATATCTGCAGCTATCCATAATGATACTCTTTCTGCTGATAGCCTATCTTGCGCTTATGAGCAGCAAACGCGCCGAGCAGAACAAAGTATGGGTAGGTCTATCGAAAGAGACCGCCCACCAGTTGGGAACTCCTATCTCCTCCCTAATGGCATGGATGGATTTGCTGTCGATGAAAAATGTGGACAGTAATCTTCTTGCCGACATGCAAAAAGATGTAAACCGTCTCTCCATAATAGCCGAAAGGTTTTCCAAAATCGGTTCAAGACCCGAAATGAGCAGAACCGATATATGTCGGGTAATAAAGAATGCAACCGATTACATGCGCCGGCGCATATCCGGAAAAGTAAAGATGAGCGTGCAATTGCCCGCCGAAGCCATCGAAGCCATGCTCTGCCCCCCACTGATAGAGTGGGTAATAGAAAACCTGTGTAAAAATGCGATAGACGCAATGAACGGAGTAGGAGCATTAACCGTAGCTCTCATGCAAAAAGAAGACAAGCTTTACATTGACATAAAAGACACAGGCAAAGGAATCGCCCGTAAGCATTTCAAGACAGTATTCCGCCCCGGATACACGACGAAAAGCCGGGGATGGGGATTGGGTCTGACTTTGGTAAAACGGATAATAGAAGAATACCACGGAGGAAAAGTATATGTAAAGGAGTCGGAAATAGGAAGCGGCACGACGTTCCGCATCGAACTCAAAAGCGCATGACCGGCATCTGCGGTAAATGCGTCAGAAAAGAGACAATAGCTACGGTACAAACAAAAACAACAATACCCGAAACCGCATAAAACAGGATAAATACCTCATAAAACCCTAAATAAGGAGCAAAAAATATAAGTTTTGTATCAACAATATTTGTCGTAGGAATATTTTTGATTACCTTTGCAGAGTTTTTCAGCATTTCATCCTGATATGGGGAAGTTCGATGCATATAAAATACAACTTAAAAGTCTGCCGGAAGGGGTGCGAGAGTACCGGTTTCACATAGACGATAAGTTTTTCAGCGAAATCGACGGGCCGGAAGTTCACAAAGGCAATGTTGACGTACTTCTTCAGGTAAACCGTAAAAGGGATACTTTCGAGTTGAAATTCAAACTTGACGGAGTAGCGATAGTCCCGTGCGACAGATGCCTCGACAACATGGAAACTCCGGTAAACACGGAAAACACGCTTTCCGTAAAGTTCGGAAGCGGATACAGCGAAGAAGGCGACGTGTTGATAGTCCCCGAAAGCGAAGGAGAACTGAATATCGCATGGTTCCTGTACGAGTTCGTCGCATTGGAAATACCCATGAAACACGTTCATCCGGCAGGGAAATGCAACAAGAAGATGAGTTCCGTATTGCGCAAGCATAGCGGCAGGGTAGCGGCCGACGACTCAGACGAAGACGACAGCACCTATGTTGAAGAAGACGACGAGTTTTACGAAGCAGCATCGGAGAACGACCCTCGCTGGGACGAACTGAAAAAAATTATAGACGAAAATTGACAATAAAAATAAACTAAAAATCAGATAAGAAATGGCACATCCTAAAAGAAAACAATCCAAGACAAGAACTGCAAAACGTCGTACACACGACAAGGCAGTAGCTCCGACAATGGCCGTATGTCCCAACTGCGGAGCATGGCATGTATATCATACGGTATGCGGCGAGTGCGGATATTATCGCGGAAAAGTAGCAATCGAAAAAGAGGCGGCAGTCTAAACCCCTCTAACAGTGCGGTACTTTAAAAAAGTAAGCCTTAAGGGGGTTCTCTTAGGGCATTTTTTTTAATTAAAAACAAGCTTGCCATGGAAAAAATTTATACGGCTATAACAGGGGTAGCCTCTTATCTCCCTGAAGACAAACTCACAAACGAGGATTTGACAAAAATGGTAGATACCTCCGACGAGTGGATATATACGAGGGTAGGAATAAAAGAGAGGCGCATACTGAAAGGCGAGACCCGCGGGTCGTCATATATGGGAGCCAAGGCGTTGGACGCATTGCTCGAAAAGACCGGAACCACAACCGACGAAGTAGAGGTAATAATCTGTACCACATCAGCACCCGACTACCGCTTCCCCGCCACGGCAGCCGTAATAGCCGACCGTTGCGGAGTAAAGAACTGTTTCGCATACGACATACAAGCCGCATGCACAGGCTTTCTGGTAGCCCTCCAAGTAGGAAAAGCCTATATCAACTCCGGTCTGTATAAGAAAGTAGTAATAGTATCAGCCGAAAAAATGACATCGCTTGTAAACTACAAGGACCGCACCACCTGCACCCTTTTCGGCGATGCCGCAGCAGCAGTGCTGTTAGAGCCCACATACGAGCCGGTAGGAGTAATAGACACCCTTCTCCATACCGACGGAGACGGAATCCCCTACCTGATGATGAAAGGCGGAGGATCGGCGCAACCGATAACCCACGAAGGACTCGAGCGCAACGAACAGTTCCTCTACCAAGAAGGACGTACCGTATATAAATATGCCGTATCGAACATGATAGACGTATATCGTCAGATAATGATACGAAACCAGTTGAGCAACGAAACCGTATCATGGTTCATACCTCATCAGGCAAACGCTCGAATAATAGAAGCCGTAGGAAGCCGTCTCGGCATATCCCCCGACAAAGTGATAATGAACATCGAACACCTCGGAAATACCGGTTCAGCCACCATCCCCGTATGTCTGGCCCAGTTCGAGAAACAGTTCCGCAAAGGCGACAACCTTCTCTTCACGGCATTCGGAGCAGGATTCACATGGGGTTCCACCTATGTAAAATGGGCATACGACACAAAATAAAAGCGGCAGACTGAAATATCAGTCTCGATACAAAACACAAAAAGGGGCGTTTATATAAATATAGATGCCCCTTTTTAAAATCCAAAGAGGGCAGAGTAGAAAAACGTTGCCGGAAACTTTAGGCAAGGCAGGGCAGACTACAAATAAAAAGGCAGAGCAATATGGACGACACCTCCAAACACAAGGCAGGATTTGCAAATATCGTAGGCAATCCCAACGTAGGCAAATCGACACTGATGAATTCGCTGGTAGGCGAACGCGTCTCGATAATAACATCGAAAGCACAGACCACCCGGCACAGAATAATAGGCATTGTCAATACCGACGACATGCAGATAGTATATTCCGATACCCCCGGCGTGTTGGTACCCAAATACAAACTGCAAGAAGCCATGCTCGATTTCTCCAAATCGGCGCTGACCGATGCAGACATACTGCTGTATGTAACCGACGTAGTGGAGATGCCCGACAAAAATCCCGACTTCATAGCCCAAGTATCGAAAGAGGCGATACCCGTAATAGTGGTAATAAACAAGATAGACCTGTTAAAAGACCAGTCGGCATTAGAAGGAATAGTCGCCAAATGGCAGGAGATGCTGCCCAAGGCCGAAATAATACCCGTCTCCGCATTACACAAGTTCAATCTCGACTATCTCCTCAAGCGGATAAAAGAACTGTTGCCATACTCACCCCCCTATTTCGGCAAAGACGCCCTCACCGACCGTCCCGCACGCTTTTTCGTAACAGAAATAATACGCGAAAAAATACTCCTCACATACGACAAAGAGATACCCTATGCCGTAGAAGTCGCCGTCGAGCAGTTCAAAGAAGACGAAACCTCCATACACATAATGGCCTTAATATACGTCGAGCGCGAATCCCAAAAAGGAATCATAATAGGGCGGGGCGGCTCGGCACTAAAGCGAGTAGGCACATTAGCCAGAAAAGACATAGAGACCTTTTTCGACAAAAAAGTCTATCTCGAACTCTATGTAAAAGTAGAAAAAGACTGGCGCAACAAGTTGAACAAATTAAAATATTTCGGTTATACGCCCGAGTAACAAAACAATAACACATGGGAAATTTAGTAGCAATAGTAGGACGTCCCAACGTAGGCAAATCGACCCTTTTCAACCGCCTTACCAATACGCGCAGTGCGATAGTAAACGAAGAGTCGGGAACCACACGCGACCGTCAGTACGGAAAAGTCGAGTGGTGCGGGCGGGAATTCTCCATAGTCGATACAGGCGGGTGGGTTGTAAACTCCGACGACATATTCGAAGAAGAGATAAACAAGCAAGTCTCCATAGCCATAGAAGAAGCCGACGTAATACTTTTCGTCGTAGATTCAGTAAACGGAACCACCGACCTCGACGACCACGTCGCCTCAATACTGCGCCGCACCACCAAACCCGTGATACTGGTAGCCAATAAAATCGACTCCAACGAACAGCGGTACGCGTCAGCCCAATTCTATTCATTAGGGCTCGGCGACCCCTTCTGCCTCTCGGCAATAAACGGCAGCGGAACAGGCGACCTGCTCGATACCATACTCGCCCGTCTCACCCCCGACGAGCAATCGGTCCAAGTCGAAGACGTACCCCGCATAGCCGTAGTAGGGCGGCCAAACGCAGGAAAATCCTCGATAATAAACGCCTTTATCGGAGAAGACCGCAACATAGTAACCGACATAGCCGGAACCACACGCGATTCCATACACACACGGTACAACAAATTCGGATTCGACTTCATTCTTGTCGATACCGCCGGAATCCGCAAAAAAGGAAAAATCACCGAAGACATCGAATACTATTCCGTAATCCGATCCATAAGAGCGATAGAAGCCTCCGACGTCTGCGTACTTATGATAGATGCCGAGCGCGGAATAGAAGGGCAGGACATGAACATCTTCTCCCTGATACAAAAAAATAAAAAAGGACTTGTCGTCTGCGTAAACAAGTGGGATCTCGTTCAGGACAAAAGCACCAAAGCCATAAAAACATTCGAGACGGCAATACGAAACCGCTTCGCGCCGTTTACCGATTTTCCGATAATCTTCACGTCGGCAATCACCAAGCAGCGGATATTCAAAGTCCTCGAAACAGTAAAAGAAGTATATGAAAACCGAAAGAGGCAGATACCCACGGCGCGCCTCAACGAAGAGATGCTCGCCGCTATAGAAGCCTATCCGCCTCCCGCACACAAAGGAAAATACGTAAAAATAAAATACGTAACACAGCTAAAAGGAGCATACGTCCCAACATTCATATTCTTCTGCAACCTGCCTCAATGGGTAAAAGAACCGTACAAACGCTATCTCGAAAACCAGATACGCTCCAAATGGAAGTTCGGCGGAACACCGATAAATATATTCATGCGTCAAAAATAACAAACGCCGCAGCCGGAGGAAACGCCCCGAAATAAAAGATGCGGAGAGAAAGGATAACCACGTCCAGAAGAAAACCGCACATAAAAATAAAAAACAGACAAGTTCTGACAGCGAAAAACCTATCTGTCAGAACTTTATTTATATACCCGGTCATAAACACAAACCCCTAAACAAATAAAAGCGACCATAAGGCAGCATAAAAACCGCGACCGTCTCCAACAGTCATCAGAGTAATGACAGTGCGGCAAAGCAAAAAACAATACCTCTTTCACTGATATTATGTAAAATTTGTTATATTTGTATCTCTTTAAAAAACAATACAAAAAAATAACACAAAAGGCGATATGATAATAGCAATAATAGTAGTATTTATCCTCGGCTACATGGCGATAGCCCTGGAGCATCCGTTGAAGGTGGATAAGACAGCATCGGCGCTCTTTCTCGGAATGCTCCTGTGGACGATGTATGCAGTAGGAGTATTGTCGGGCGATATATTTCCCGACCGAAACATGGATTTGCTCAACGGCTCCATAATAGAGCACATGGGCGACATATCCGAAATCCTCTTCTTCCTGATAGGAGCGATGACGATAGTAGAGCTGATAGACGTCCACGGAGGCTTTTCGGTAATAACAGAGCGCATCACCACCCGCAAAAAACGGAAACTGCTGTGGCTGCTCTGTTTCGTAACCTTCTTCATGTCGGCCGTACTCGACAACCTTACCACATCGATAGTAATGGTAATGCTGTTGCGCAAGTTGATAAGCGAGCAAAAAGAACGCTGGATATTCGGCAGCATGATAGTAATAGCCGCCAACAGCGGCGGGGCGTGGTCTCCAATCGGCGACATAACCACGATAATGCTTTGGGTACGCGGAAACGTAACCACCGAAGGACTGTTGAGCAACATCCTCCTGCCGAGTATCGTTTCCATGCTTGTCCCGTTAGCCATAATTTCTACACGTCTCGACAAAGCCGTTTTGCCCCCCGTTGCAATATCCGCAACAGGAAACGATACCGTAACCAAATCCGACAAGAACCGATTCTTCATATTCGGAGTAGTCTCATTGCTGCTTGTCCCCGTATTCAAATCGCTAACACACCTTCCCCCGTTTATAGGAGTCCTCTTTTTCCTGAGCCTTCTGTGGATATATACCGAATACTATTATAACAACAAAACGGTAAACAAAGAGCGAGAGTACAGGATACTTCGGGTGTTGAGCCGTATAGACATACCCACCATACTCTTCTTCCTCGGCATACTTATGGCCGTGGCCGTGTTGCAGGAAACCGGAATACTTGCAAACATGGCGCTCTACCTCGATGAAAAAGTCCATAACGTATATATAATAAACATTGTGCTGGGAATCCTCTCGTCCATAGTCGATAATGTGCCGTTGGTAGCAGCTGCAATGGGCATGTATCCGTTGGCCGACCCTGCAGCCCTGTCGTCGCTTCCCGCGGCAGAAGCCGCCTATGCGATGAATTTCGTGCAGGACGGCATATTCTGGGAGTTCCTCTCATACTGTGCCGGAGTAGGAGGCAGCATGCTTATAATCGGTTCAGCAGCCGGAGTAGTGGTAATGGGGCTCGAAAAGATAAACTTCATCTGGTATCTCAAAAACATATCCTTACTTGCGCTGCTCGGTTATCTTGCAGGAGCCGCGTTTTACATCTTTCAGGTATGGCTTGTAGGGACTCTCGCGTAGCAAGACAACAAAACGGCACGATATAAATTTTCAGATACCGCAAGTACTGGCAAAACAATAAACAATCCCGGAACAATACGTCCCGGGATTGTTTGTCCTTTACACATGGTGGAAATAAACGCAAATTATGACGACAAGACAGATAAGAAAAACACAATCAAAAATAGTGTAAATAATTTTCCTTATGAAAAATAAAATTAATATCTTTGTCGCGCTTTTTCGCACTTTTTTTAGAAAATAATAGAAAAAGGGAGGCGTTTTTATATTTGAATTTTAACAACCGGAACAATACAAAAACATAACGATATATTTCTTAACTCTTGCGACGAACGGAAACAAAAGAGAAAAGCGTCGAAACAGGCATCCGGAATAAAAAGCAGACAGAGCTATAAACCTGCCGGATAATGACAATATCTGTAATAAACAAAAAAACGAGTTATCATGAAGAGTTTGAAGATTCTTTTAGGAATTATTATTGTTGCAGTGCTGACACTCAATTTGATAGGATGCGAAAACGGCCCATCTTCAAAAATAGTCGGTACATGGTATTACAGTGAAGACCCTGAAGACCTTACTATTTTCAATGCCGACGGAACAGGGCAAAATACATATTTAGGAAGCAGCGATTCATTTGTGTACAGTTATAACTCAAAAACCGGAGTACTGGAGTTCATTTGGGATGACGGAATTTACGAATCGTACACCGTGTGGATAGACGGCAATACGCTATACATCACCGACGGGGAGACAGTTGAAATATACCTGCGGAAGTAAACCGGTCAAAAAGGGCGTCAAACAGAAAATATACAATCGCTAATACGCAAACTACAAAGCATAACTTATTCAATATATAGAAAACCAAACTGTTTATCATGAAAAAATTAAAATCAATCCTTTTCGTAATTTTTGTTGCGGCACTCGCCGTTAATATTGCAGCGTGTAAAGATGATAAAGATTCAGCATCATCGTCAAAAATAGCCGGTACATGGTACTGCGAAGGCTTTTCCGATGAAGTAATGGTATTCAATGCCGACGGAACTGGAGCATATATCTATGCCCCCGGAGGAATAAACGACCCGTTTACCTTTTCATACGATGAAAAAGCCGGTACGCTGAATATCTTGTGGTCTGACGGCTCCGTAGAAACCGACTATATAACCATAGATGGCAACCGCATGTATCTGTATGACGAAGACGGAATAGCATTTGCCGATATATATGTGCGCAATTGAAAAACCGCAATATAAATAAAATCCGGTTTAAGAGACGTGCCAGACATGACACGTCTCTTTTTTATAAGCTCACACAACATAGAAGTAAGGAAAACCCGTTCAACCGTATCGTGCCCGCCAAAAAACATCCGTTTCCCAGCGTATAAAAACAACCTTTACGGAACCCGATACGTACTGATGCGCTTTGAAAATTCCGGCAGAACGGAAAAATCCCGTATTCTAACCGCAAGCCGAAACCGGATCAAACCTGTCGGTAAACAGCATAACCCTAACAGATATTCCTCCCACACCCCGAGCAAAGTCAATTTTATATAGGGTTTTAAAATAATTTATGAAAACAACTTCTAAAACGGAGATATAATTTTTTAACTTCGCAATCTGAAAAAATCTTTTAAACAAACAATCTAAATATATCACGGAACGATTATGTTGACAGCAATAGTAGTAGTATTTATTCTCGGCTATATGGCGATAGCCTTGGAGCATCCGTTGAAGACCGACAAGACCGCATCGGCGCTCTTTCTCGGAATGCTCCTGTGGACGATGTATGCAGTAGGAGTATTGTCGGGCGATGTATTCCCCGACCGAAACATGGATTTGCTCAACGGCTCCATAATAGAGCACATGGGCGACATATCCGAAATCCTCTTCTTCCTGATAGGAGCGATGACGATAGTAGAGTTGATAGACGTCCACGGAGGCTTTTCGATAATAACCGAGCGCATTACCACCCGCAAAAAACGGAAACTGCTGTGGCTGCTCAGTTTCGTAACCTTCTTCATGTCGTCCGTACTCGACAATCTTACCACGTCGATAGTAATGATAATGCTGTTGCGCAAGTTGATAAGCGAGCAAAAAGAACGCTGGATATTCGGCAGCATGATAGTAATAGCCGCCAACAGCGGCGGAGCGTGGTCTCCAATCGGCGACATAACAACAATAATGCTTTGGGTACGCGGGAACGTAACAACAGGAGGAATAATATCCCAAGTCTTTTTGCCGAGTCTTGCCTCCATGGTAGTACCGTTGCTCCTTATCTCGCATAAACTCAAAGGAGAAGAACAACAAAAATCAGCCTCGGGAAACGACGGCAAAGCATATATAAAGAAAAGCGACAGACGCCGCCTTCTGATACTCGGCGTCCTTTCACTGGTACTCGTCCCCGTATTCAAGTCCATTACACACCTTCCTCCGTTTATCGGAGTCCTCTTTTTCCTCAGCCTGTTGTGGATATATATAGAATACTACTATAACCGCAAAAAAACGGAAGACGGACAAGAACACCGTCTGCCGAGCATATTGCAACGTATCGACATGCCCACGATACTCTTCTTCCTCGGAATCCTCATGGCCGTAGCCGTATTGCAGGAAACAGGAATATTGGGGAACGTCGCAACATATCTGGACGAACATGTCCACAACGTATATGTAATAAATCTCGTATTGGGAACACTCTCGTCGATAGTCGATAATGTACCGCTCGTTGCGGCGGCAATGGGCATGTACCCGTTAGTCGATCCGGCCACGTTGGCCGCCATGCCCGCAGCAGAAGCCGCCTATGCGATGAATTTCGTGCAGGACGGCGTATTCTGGGAGTTCCTCTCATACTGTGCAGGAGTAGGAGGCAGCATGCTCATAATAGGCTCGGCAGCCGGAGTCGTAGTCATGGGACTCGAAAAGATAAACTTCATCTGGTATTTCAAAAACGTATCGTTGCTCGCTCTGCTCGGTTATCTGGCAGGAGCGGCAGTATATATAGCGGAAGTAGCGCTCTTCATGCATTAATTCGGCAAAGGCAGATACCGGAAACTCTATTAAAATGCAGAAAAAAAACGCCGTTACGGCATTGTCGGGAGATACAATGAAAATAAGGAAAATATTGTCCGCAATAATACTTGCACTTGCAGCAGGCAAAGGCGTATCCCAAGAGTATGTCGATTATGCCGAACCTCTCATGGGAACCCGTTCCACATTCGAATTCTCACACGGCAATACCTATCCGGCAATAGCCCGTCCGTGGGGGATGAACTTCTGGTCGCCCCAGACAGGAGCCAACGGCAGCGGTTGGATGTACGCCTATACCGACACCGTAATACGCGGTTTCAGACAGACCCACCAGCCCAGTCCGTGGATAAACGACTACGGGACATTCTCCGTCATGCCCCTGTCGGGAGAATTGCGGATTGCCGCATCTGAACGGGGTGAACTCTTCAGACACGAAAAAGAAAACGCCTCCCCCGAAGCGTACGCCGTAACCATGGAGAACGGAGTAGCCGTCGAACTCTCCGCCACGCGGACAGGAATGATAATGGAAGTGTCATATCCCACGGTAGAAGGACAATACCTTATTATCGATGCCATGCGCGGAGGGTGTAGCATAGAAATAGACCAGATAAACCGCCGCATAACAGGATACGTCAAAAACAACCACGGCGGAGTGCCGGACAACTTTGCCAATTACTTCACAATGGAGTTCAGCCATCCGATTGCCGAAAAAGGAGTTATGGTAAACGATTCCGTAATGCCCGGCAAAATGGCAGGCGAACACGACAGAGTCTGCGCATACCTTCGCTTCATCGTCCCGACGGGCGAGAAACTCGTGGTAAAAACAGCATCATCCTTCATATCACCCGAACAAGCATCGACAAACTATCGTCGCGAAGTATCCGACAAGACTTTGGCACAGATAAAAGCCGAAGCCCGAAAAGAGTGGAACGATGCGCTCGGACGCATAGAAGTAACAGGCGGCACACCCGAACAACAGAAAACATTCTACTCATGCCTGTACCGGGTGCTGCTCTTCCCACGGGAATTTTACGAGTACGACACCGATTCCGTACCGGTATATTACAGTCCGTACGACGGGCAAATACACGAAGGGTACATGTACACCGACAACGGCTTCTGGGATACATTCCGAGCCGTGCATCCCCTCTTTACACTCATATACCCCGAAGTAACCGAACGGGTAATAGAATCGTTGTTGAACGCATACGACGAAAGCGGCTTCATGCCCGAATGGGCCTCCCCCGGACACCGCAACTGCATGATAGGCAACAATTCCGTTTCGTTGATAGCCGATGCATACGCCAAAGGCATCAGGAACTTCGATACCGAAAAAGCCCTCAAGGCAATGATAAATCAGGTCGAAGCGCAAGGACCCGTTCCCTCGTGCGGGCGGAACGGCCATAAAGAATATTTCGAAATCGGATATGTACCGTATCCCGATTATACAGAAGCAACAGCCAAGACCCTCGAATACTCGTACGCCGACTGGTGCGTGTCGCAATACGCCGCACAGACGGGAAACAGCAACATGGCGGCGGAGTATGAAACAACAGCGTACAATTACCGGAACCTGTTCGACAAACGGCACGGATTCATGCGTGCACGCAATAAAAACGGCGAATGGATAGAACCGTTCCGACCGGAAGAGTGGGGAGGGCCCTTTACCGAAGGCTCTTCATGGCATTACACATGGAGCGTGATGCACGACGTAGAAGGTCTCGCCCGCCTAATGGGAGGATACAAGGCTATGGAAACAAAACTCGATTCCATGTTTGCCGCTCCCCCCGTTTACGATTACGGCACATACGGATTCGTAATACACGAAATAGCCGAGATGGTCGCGCTCGACATGGGGCAGTACGCACACGGCAACCAGCCCGTACAACACGCAATATATCTGTACGACTATATCGGAGCTCCGTGGAAAGCACAATATCATTCCCGTCAAGTAATGGAACGCCTCTATTCCCCCACGCCGGCAGGATATTGCGGCGACGAAGACAACGGACAAACGTCCGCATGGTACGTATTCAGCGCAATGGGATTCTACCCCGTATGCCCCGGACGTCCCGAATATGCTGTCGGTTCGCCGCTGTTCGATACGGTAAAACTCAATCTCCCCGAAGGAAAGACATTTATGATAACGGCGACGGAAAACGGCAGCGGACGCCCCTATATAGAATCCGCAAAACTGAACGGAAAAAATTTCAAGCGCAATTATCTTAAACACGAAGAAATAACCGCAGGAGGAGAGATAAAAGTCAAAATGACAGACAAACCGAATACGGAGAGAGGAACAGACCCCGCGGCATACCCGACATCACTGACCCCGATAGCCGATAAATAACAAACACACAAAAGCAACAATATGAACAATACAGTCAAGACACTCATTCTAACCCTCGTTTCGATATTTGCCGTTACATTCGCAGCACAGTCGCAAGGAGCGTCGAAACTGCAGACGAACATAAAAACCAATAGCGTTTCATCCCCCGACGGCAGGATAAAACTCGAATTCTCCACATCGTGGATGGGAGTCCCGTTCTACCAAGTATCGGTCGATGGCAAGCCGTTCATAAAAGAGTCGGGACTGGGAATCTCATACGGCGGAGCCGCACCCACGGGACACACGGTCGATAAAGTACAATACCGATGGGAGCAAAAAGAGATATGGCAACAGCCATGGGGCGAGAACAAAGTAAACCTTTCCTATTACAACGAGATGAAAGTTACGCTTCTAAGCGGTATCGCCACATACGAAATCATCTATTTCAGACTGTTCAACGACGGTTTTGCAATCCGTTACACATACAATGTCGATAATGCCGTACAAGTCCCCGTAACAGAAGACAACACGTCATTCTTCTTTGCCGAGAACGGAACCGCATGGTGGCAGCCTGCCGACCCCGACACGTACGAACTTGAGTACAGAAAAACACCGCTGTCAGAAGTCGGGCACGCCAATACCCCCCTTACCATAAAGTTCGATAACGGATTATATGCATCCATTCACGAAGCCGCCCTCTACAACTTCCCCGAAATGACAATTGTACGGCACCCGTCCGATTCCCTGCTTTTTATGGCATCGCTCTCCGAAACGATAAAAGGCGTTACCAACATAAAAGCCTCGGTGGGAGCAGACTTCGAAACCCCGTGGCGCACGGTACAGATAGGACGCAGCGCAACCGACCTGATAAACTCATCGCTGATACTCAACCTTAACGAACCCTCAAAAATTGCCGACACGTCATGGATAAAACCGATGAAATACATCGGAATATGGTGGGGAATGCACCTCGGGGTAAACACATGGACAGAAGGCGAACGGCACGGAGCAACCACAGCCGAAGCAAAACGCCATATCGATTTTGCGGCAAAGCACAAGATAGACGCCGTATTGATAGAAGGGTGGAACGAAGGCTGGGAAACGTGGGGAAACACGCAAAAATTCTGCTACACATGCCCGTATTCCGACTTTGACATCAAAGAGGTATCGGAATATGCCGCCGAGAAAGGAGTAAAGATAATCGGGCACCATGAGACAGGCGGTAACATATCGGCATACGAAAGCAAGCTCGATACATCAATGACATGGTATAAAAATTACGGGATAGACTGCATAAAAACAGGATACGCAGGAGGAATCCCCGGCAATTTCACACACCACGGGCAATATCTCGTGAACCATTACCAGAAAGTAGTAGAGACAGCCGCAAGACATAACATGATGTTGGACGTTCACGAACCCGTAAAAGATACAGGAATCCGTCGCACATGGCCCAACATGATGACACGCGAAGGCGGACGCGGTATGGAGTGGAACGCATGGAGCCGCGGCAACACCCCGTCGCATACCGTAACACTCCCATATACAGCACTGCTGGCAGGGCCTATGGACTACAATCCCGGAATCTTCGACATACTATACACAAACACCCGCAATCTGCCGCAGCGCAAACAGTGGAATCCCAACGATACCGGCGACAGCCGAGTAAATACGACGTTGGCAAAACAGATAGCCAACTGGGTAATACTCTACTCGCCGTTACAGATGGCAGCCGATTTGATAGACAACTACGAAGGACATCCCGCATTCCGTTTCTTCGAAGAGTTCGAGCCCGATTGCGACATTTCACGTGCAATCGACGGAGAAATAGGCGAATATATAGTTATAGTGCGCAAGGCGGGCGACAAATATTTCCTCGGAGCTTCGACCGATGAAACACCGCGCGAAGTAACGTTGCCGCTTACATTCCTCGAAAAAGACAAGCAATATACAGCTACGATATATGCCGACGGAGAAAAAGCCGACTGGAAAACCAATCCTACCGATTATACGATAAGCGAAAAGAACGTATCGGCATCCGATACGCTGCAAATAAAAATGGCATCAGGAGGCGGGCAAGCCATAATATTTGCCCCGACTGTAAAAAAACAGTAGCGGAAGAACTGCGAAATACCCCACTTTTCGCTGCAACAGAATAGAAGAAAAAAACGAAGAACCGCTTCACTAAAGAGGAAGCGGTTCTTCGTTTATAAAGACTTAACAATAAACAGACACGCAATAGGGAATTGCCAAAGCGTTACTCCATATAAAACAGCATGTGGAATCTGCGAATAAAACCGAAACAGAACCAACCCTAAAATTAAGTCAATCCGCACCAAACGTCTCGTTCATACAGATAAGGCTGTCTTTTTCCACTCCGTATATCCGTTTCTTTTCACGGTCGAATTTCCATGCGCTGATAATGTCGTAGTATATTTCGGTATTGACCCAGTCCCTGTCTTCAGGAAGCAGGACCATTGTTTCAGGTTCCGGAACTTCGCCCTTCATCACATATCCCGGCCATCCAATAACCGCACCGTCGGGAAAATGCACCTTTAACGAATCGGCAAGTCTCCAATAAGTATTCCCTTTCCCGTCCCTGTTGTTGAATTCCGCCAATATCAAATATGCCGAATCACAATCAGGCAACTTTATAACATCAATGGCAAAACTCTCCGAGTACAACATCGAACCGAGCATAATCCCGTCCTTAAAAGCCGGGAGGTCGGTAGCCGAATAAAAAAGAGTCTCATCCTTTTCCGCCTCTATATTTACCGAATCCGTGCTTAGATTCAACTCGAACAGTTGCGATTTTTCCCCATTCGAGCCGGTAAAAGGATTTCTGTTGCCGTTCATGGAACAGGCAGAAAAACCGATTCCCGCAACAATAACAAATACCGCCGAACAAAATTTAGTCATACAGGAATATAACATTTCAATCAGTCGAAAAATACAACAAAAACAGAACGTCGTATCGAGCCGCAAAAGTAATAAAAATAGCAAAACCGTAATTAAAAAAACAAACATTTTTCGAACGGCCCTTACCGTAACAACAAGATTAACGGAGTGGGTATTGTCTTTGACTGCCGTCGAAGACAGGCTGCGGCTCGGCATAAAAAATCAAGCAAGCTTGTTTTTTCTGCTCTCGCCTTTCACTACTTTGCTGCAAAGCAGCGAAGACAGGCTGCGGCTCGGCAAAGCCAAGTTTGAAAACTTTGTTTTCATTTGTCTCTGCTCTCGCCTTTTACTACTTTGCTGCAAAGCAGCGAAGATAGGATTCGGCTCGGCATAAAAAATCAAGCAAGCTTGTTTTTTCTGCTCTCGCCTTTCACTATCTTTGTCCTATCTAAAATGTCGGGTATGGAGTTGATGACAAGGGTTGAAATAAAAGGTCTGAATTTCGGGATATCTCATTCCGATACGTTGCTTTTTATGGGCTCCTGCTTTTCTCAGGAGATAGGAAATCGTTTTCTTGAAGCTTGTTTCGACGCTGTGGTAAATCCTTTTGGTGTCGTTTATAATCCGCTCTCTTTGCATACGGGACTTGTGCGCTTGCTGCATCGCCGCGAATATGTACCGTCCGACATATTCCTCTGCGGGGCGTTATATCACAGTTTTGAACATCACTCCTCTTTTTCGGGTACGGACGCGGCTACGGTTTTGCTGAATATCAACAACTCGCTACTGTCTGCTTCCGACAAACTGTACAGGGCTTCATGCCTTTTTATTACGTTCGGAACTGCATGGGTCTATGAGAGAAAAGCTACGGGACAGGTGGTCTCGAACTGCCATAAGTTGCCTGCATCGGAGTTTACGAGGAGGCGGGTCTCCGCAACTGAAGCATACGATATGTGGCGGCCGTTGCTTGAAGAACTCTTCGCAAAGTTGCCCGACATAAAAGTTGTATTGACAGTCAGCCCTGTAAGGCATCTGCGCGACGGTGCGCACGAGAACAACCTGAGCAAGAGCGAACTGCTCCTGCTTTGCGACAAACTGCAAAGGCAATTTCCCGAAAAGGTCTGTTATTTCCCGTCGTATGAGATACTTCTCGACGAGTTGCGCGATTACCGTTTTTATGCCGAAGATATGGCGCATCCGTCGCAGCAGGCCGTGGAGTATGTTTGGGAACGCCTCTCCGATACGTTTTTCAATACCGAAACACGTCGGTTCATAACCGAATGGAAACGGCTTTTGCGGGGGCTGGAACACCGTCCGCTTACACCCGACAGGAAAGGGTATGTAAAATTCCTCGACAATCTGGCCGCATCATATAACGAACTGGCCGTAAAATATCCGTTTCTCGACATATCGCCGCAGTTGGCAAAAATCGAGGCAAAAAAGCAAGAATCGCAATAACAACCAGCCGAATGAAATACGATATAAAAAAAATAGCGTCTATTATAGGTGCGCCGTATAAGCAAGCTGTTTCCGATTACGGCATATCGGTACTTCTCACCGACAGCCGTTCATTGACATTCCCCGAGGAGACCCTTTTCTTCGCTATAAAAACCGAACGTACCGATGCGTCCCGTTTCATTCCACGCCTCTATTCATGCGGGGTAAGGAATTTCGTGGCCGAATCGTACAGCAGCGAGTGGGACGGCATGACCGATACCAACATATTTATAGTCCCCGACGTAGTGGTAGCGTTGCAGCAGATAGCCGCAGAACATCGTCGCCGATTCTCTGTACCCGTAGTGGGGATTACTGGAAGCAACGGCAAGACCGTCGTAAAAGAGTGGCTCTATCAGTTGTTGCGCGAAGAATATACTATAACCCGCTCGCCCCGCAGCTACAATTCTCAGACGGGCGTGCCTCTGTCGGTATGGGGAATAGAACCCGATACAGAGTTGGCTATTATGGAGGCCGGCATATCGCAGCCGGGCGAAATGGAACGAATAGCAAAAGTTATTGCCCCCACTACAGGAATCTTCACGCATATAGGCGATGCCCATCAGGAAAACTTCACGACGTTCGAAGAAAAGATTTTAGAGAAACTGAAACTCTTCGAAACGGCCGATACCGTAATATACAATGCCGATGAGGAGGAAGTGGCCGCAGCCATAACAAAATATTGCAAAGGAAAACATCTGGCAGGGTGGTCGAAACACGACCCATCCGCCCCTGTTTACGTCTCGCAAATAGAAAAAAAGAGTTCTTCTACACGCATCGATATTCAATACTCGGGCGAAACAATATCGTTCGAAATACCCTTCATCGAAGAAGCCTCCATTGTAAATGCCATACATTGCGCAACGGTTGCGCTTCTGCTCGGCATCTCACCGGCAAAACTCTCCCGACGCATGATGCAACTCGAGCCGGTAGCCATGCGACTCGAAGTAAAAGAAGGGAAAAACGGCTGTACGATAATAAACGACACGTACAATTCCGATATAAACTCGCTTGCAATAGCCCTCGATTTCCTGTCGCGGCGCGACACGTCGAAAGAGATGCCCCGGCGGGTAATCCTCTCCGACATCCTGCAGTCCACGTCCGACGACGCAAGACTCTATACCCGTGTGGCGGAAATGCTGACCCGGTGCGGGGTGGCGCATTTCGTCGGTATAGGCGCTCGCCTCTGTGCAAATCGGAGACTCTTCCCCGAAGGAAGCGAATTTTATACTACCACCCGCGAATATATGGCATCCGGCAGCATAGAGCGTTACAGCGGCGAACTGATACTTGTAAAAGGAGCCCGCAGTTTCATGTTCGATGAAATAAGCGAAGCGTTGTCGTTAAAGCGGCACGAAACGATACTCGAAATAAACCTCGATGCCCTTCTTGCCAACTACAACCACTACAAGCAGAAGCTGAGCAGGCCGACCCGCATGATATGTATGGTAAAGGCGTTCGGTTACGGAGCAGGCTCGTACGAACTGGCAAAAACGCTGCAAGACGCAGGGTGCGATTATCTTGCCGTTGCCGTTGCCGACGAAGGCGCCGAATTGCGCAAAACCGGAATAACAATGCCCATAATGGTAATGAATCCCGAAATGAGCGCATTCGATACCCTGTTCCGTTACAATCTCGAACCCGAAGTTTACAGTTTCAGGCTGTTGCGGGCATTATCACGTGCAGCCGAAGCACAGGGAATAACAAAATTTCCCGTCCATATAAAGATAGACAGCGGGATGCACCGTCTCGGGTTTACGCCGTCCGACATGCCCGAACTGATACGGCAGTTGTCGCGCGGAACCGCCCTGCTCCCCCGTTCGGTCTTTTCGCACCTCGCAGGGAGCGACGATATTGCGCTCGATGCCTTTACCATGCAGCAGATAGAACGCTTTACCCGTTGTGCCGCAGAACTGCAGCGCAGCATCCCCTCTCCTATATTCCGCCATATACTTAACACGGCAGGCATATCGCGCTTCACACAATACCAGTACGAAGGAGTGCGGCTCGGAATAGGACTTTACGGCGTTGCACCATACGACGGCGAGACAGGGCTAAAATGCGTATCGTCGCTAAAAAGCACGATACTGCAAATAAAAGAACTCACGCCCGAAGAGACGGTAGGGTACGGGCGGAAAGGAAAACTCTCACGTCCTTCCCGCATAGCAGCCGTTCCGATAGGGTATGCCGACGGGCTCGACCGGCACCTCGGCAACCGCAAGGGCGAAATGTTCGTAAACGGGAAGCATGCCCCGATAGTCGGCAATATCTGCATGGACGTAACGATGATAGACGTAACCGACATAGAGTGTGCCGAAGGAGACACCGTAGAGATATTCGGCAACAATATACGGGTAGAAGAGCTGGCCGGCAAACTCGGGACGATACCGTACGAAATACTCACATCCGTTTCATCGCGCGTAAAACGCGTTTACTATCGCGAATAAAAACATCCGCAGCATTATGGTAGAAGAGATTGCCGGAGCAGACAACCTCCGAACCCTTATGAACGAATTTGGAAAAAAACGCGAGCCGTTTCTTTTCCTGATAGACTATCACATGGAGCGAGGAGTCGTGATCCCCGTATCCGATATTCCCGACAGCGGACTGGCATGCAGGATTGGAGGGAAAAATTACGGTACTGTTGCACCCGAAAAGGCAACACCCCGCACGGAGCTGAATATCAAGCCTGTACCGAAAGCCCAATATGCGGCGGCATTCAACAATGTGGCAGACAAAATAAAGAGGGGTGATTCCTATTTGGTAAATCTCACCTTTAAAACGCCGATAGGCCGCCGGATAAACATGGCACATATTTTCCGGAACGCCACATCGCCGTATCGCTTCCTGTGGCCGGGCAGGTTCGTTTTCTTCTCTCCCGAAAGTTTCGTGAAGATAGAGCACGGCATCATAAGGTCATATCCTATGAAAGGGACGATAGATGCCGCCTGTCCCGAAGCAGAGAAGCAGTTGTTGGCAGATTACAAAGAGAGATGCGAACACAATACGATAGTCGATTTGATACGCAACGACATCTCCGCCATAGCCGACAACGTGAAAATAGAACGTTTCAGATATATTGAGAAGATAAAGACGCACAAAGGAGAGTTGCTGCAGAGCAGTTCCGAAATAAGCGGACAGCTTTCCGACGGGTGGCAGGACAAGATTGGCGATTACCTCTTTTCCATGCTCCCCGCAGGCAGCATAAGCGGAGCTCCCAAGCGGCGGACGGTAGAAATAATAGCCGAAAGCGAGACAACCCCGCGAGGCTACTATACCGGCATAATGGGCATATTCGAATGCGACAGGCTGGAGAGTTGCGTGGCGATAAGGTATATCGAAAAAGGCGAAAACGGAGAATACTACTACCGCAGCGGAGGAGGCATAACCTCATGCAGCAGGCTGGAAGATGAATACGAAGAAATGATAAGCAAGATATATGTGCCGGTTATTTGAAACCATACGGGTAGAAAACGGGAAAGCAGTTTCGCTCCGTTGGCATCAGCAGAGAGTGGAGCAAATCACCTCCGTGGAGTTGGCACCGTATATAGAACGGTTAAGTCTGCCGTCGGACGGAGTATATAAGCTGCGGATAGATTACGATACCGCAAGCGGCATAATAGGAAGCACTCTGCAAAAATATGAAGAGCGGCGGGTAAAAACACTAAAGGCGATACGCTGCGATACCATATCATATCCGTTTAAATACGCCGACAGACAGGTGTTGGACGGCCTCCGTGCAAGACGCGGGTGCTGCGACGATGTACTGATAATAAAAAACGCCCATGTTACGGACGTTACCTATGCCAATATACTCTTTTCGGCAGGAGGAAGATGGTTTACCCCCTCGACTCCCCTTTTAAAAGGAACATGCCGCGAAAAACTGTTGGCCGAAGGCGTCGTAACCGAGCGGCTCATAACCGAAGAAGAGATATGCTGTTACGATAATGCGATGCTTATAAACGCCATGCTCCCGTTCGACGAGGCCAGAGCGTTCCCCGTTACAGGAATAACAACAAGCAAACATTCGGGATGAAAATATCCGGGCTAAGAAAAACGGGAAATGCCACGAACCGAACGCCGTACCGTCGCTGTCGGCAGAGAGGTAGCAGTATCTCTTTCCTTTTTAAAAAACTCTTTTCCCTTTAAGGTAATAGTCCGTTACTATATTCCGTCGCGATTCGGGCAGCACGTTCATTATGTTCCTTTCGGGCTGGCAGGAATATCGGCACTTTCCCTTCTCAAAATCGCGATGAGCACGCCATACCGCCCCGACGTTTGCAAAGTCGAGCTTTGCGGCAAACATCGCCGCCGCAGTACCGTCCAACAGTTTGCGCCGTAAAATTATGCTGCGCCCCTCTCTCAGCGGCAGGTTCTTATAAAGCATAAACAGGTTGTTCCTGAAATTAAGGTAAGTCTTTCGCGGATTACCGGCGGCAAGAGTCCCCCCGCCAACATGATAAACCGTACTTTGCGGAACAATACAAACCTTTTTTCCCAACAGGTTTAATCTCCAGCAGAGGTCAATCTCCTCCATATGTGCGAAAAAATCAGTATCGAGTCCCCCAGCTTCCAGATAATCCTTGCGCCTTACCAGCATTGCGGCACCCGAAGCCCAGAACACCTGTTTGACCTCCCCGTCGTATTGCCCCTCGTCGCGTTCCACAGTATCGAATATCCTGCCGCGGCAAAACGGAAAACCGTTACGGTCGAGATACCCTCCCGCCGCTCCGGCATATTCAAAACGTCCCTTGTCGGCATAAGCCTTTATCTTCGGCTGGCAGGCGGCAATATCCGTGTCGTTCTCCATAACATCCAGCATCGGCGCGAGCCAGTTTGCGGTAACCTCCACGTCGGAGTTGAGCAACAGTATATATTTATAGCCGTCCAGTTTCTCCACGGCAAGATTGTAGCCTCCGGCAAACCCGTGGTTCTTGTCGAACAGCAATCTTACAACAGACGGAAATTCCGATTCCAACCATTCCGCCGAACCGTCGGTCGAGCCGTTGTCGGCTACAATTACGTCCGCCGTGTCGTTCTCCGTATATTTAACCACCGACGGCAGAAACATCTGCATCAGTTTCCGCCCGTTCCAGTTCATTATTACTACTGCAACCTTTTTCATCAGTCGAGGCGTTTGTGTTTCCAGCGGTTATGAGTCCACAACCAATATTCGGGAGCCCGTTCGATAGTCTTCTCCATGCGGCGGATATACATCTCGGTCAGTTCGAAATCCCCGTATTCCGACGGGTTTTTTGTAATAGGCTCAAATACAATTTTGTAGTATCCCCTTTTAACCTTTATCACATCGGTATATACAAGAGTGCATCCGAGTTTCTTCGCAATCCTTTCTATTCCCGTCAGGACAGGAGTGTCCTTATGGTTCAGAAATTCCGTCCAATAATATATGTTCGCGCGCGACGGCGTCTGGTCGGCCATAAACCCTATTACCGCAGGAATATTGTTCCGCTTGTAACGAATCATTTCGCGCAGGACGTCGCGTTTCGGAATATTCACCGTGCCGAACCGAGAGCGAAGTTTCAGAAAAAACGAATCGAACCATTTGTTGTTAAGCGGACGGTAAACCTCGCCGAGCGCAGCCTCTTCCGGAGCGTCGAGCCATATCTTTATCGACGGGATATATTCCCAGTTCCCGAAATGCCCCAGCATCAAAATAACCTGTTCCCTGTTGTCCACCGATTCCTGAAGCAGTTCGATATTCACCATTTCGAAACGTTTCCTTACGCTCCTGTCCGATACATGCAACAGCTTTACAGTCTCTACGGCATAATCGCACAAGTGGCGGTAAAACTTCTTCTCCATCCGTTTCACCTCGCGGTCGCTCAAATCGGGAAACGACGCCCGCATATTCTCGAATACCAGTTTCCTGCGGTATTTTACAATATAGAACAGCGGGAAAAACAGAATATCCCCCAGCAAGTACAATACCCAAAACGGTAGCAGGGCAAGCACCCAAAGAAGAGCGTACAGAGGCGCGTACAATATGTTATCCTTGTTGAATTTCATGACTTAAACAAACACGTTTTTTGCGGTCAGGGCAGTTCCCGTTTCGTTAAAATCGCCGAGTTCCACCATAGCCGTACAGTTTACCAGCGTCTTGTCGTACGGAAGTTCAACACGGACATAATTGTCCGTAAATCCGTGCATCGGCGCACCTTTCGCAGGTTTCTCGAAGAGCACCTTCCTTGTCTTCCCCCTTTGCGAAGAGTAAAAGGCCAGCCGTTTCGCCTCCGAAAGTTTCAGCATCATGTCGCATCGCGCGCTTTTCACTTCCGGCGGGACAATAAGGTCTATACCGAGAGCTTTCGTCCCGGGACGTTCCGAATAGCTGAAAACATGCAGTTGCGATATGTCGAGCGATTCGGCCGTGGCGTAACTCTCCGCAAACAGTCCGTCCGTTTCGCCACGCATGCCTATTATAATATCCACGCCGATAAAGGCGTCAGGCATAACGCTTTTTATTTTTTCTATTTTATTGCAGAAAAGCGTCTTGTCATAATGTCTGCGCATTATCCGCAGCATTTCGTCGCTTCCCGATTGCAGAGGGATATGAAAATGCGGAGCAATGCGTTTCGACCCGGAAATGAAATCTATCAGTTCGTCCGACAGCAAGTCCGGTTCAATCGAAGAAATCCTGAACCGCTCAATCCCCTCCACATTGTCGAGAGCCTTTACGAGGTCGGAAAAAGACTCCCCCGTACTCTTGCCGAAATCCCCTATGTTCACACCGGTCAGAACAATCTCCTTTCCCCCCTCGGCAGCCACACCCTCGGCCTGTTTTACGATAGAATCGACAGACCCGTTGCGGCTTCGCCCTCTTGCAAAAGGTATCGTGCAGTACGAGCAGAAGTAGTCGCATCCGTCCTGAACCTTCAGAAAATACCTCGTGCGGTCGTCCCTTGAGCACGACGGTACGAAATTCCTTATATCCTTAAAACCCGAAGTTTCCACGTGTGCGGCATCCCGCTTGTCGAAGAACTCCACTATCTTCTGTGCCACAACCCCTTTCTCGGCAGTTCCCAGAACAAGATTCACACCCCTTATCCCCGAAATATCCTCCGGCTTCAGTTGGGCGTAACACCCCGTTACCACTATATAAGCCTCCGGATTCTGCCGTATAATGCGTCTGATTGCCTGCCTGCTCTTCTTGTCGGCAATTTCCGTAACCGAGCAGCTGTTAATGACGCAAATATCGGCCTTTTCCCCGGGGCGGGCCTTTCGTATCCCCATATCGGCGAGGCTACGCCCAATGGCAGAAGTCTCTGCAAAATTCAACTTGCATCCCAACGTATAAAAAGCCGCTTTCTTATCCTTAAACAGAGCAGGGTCGGTCATCTCTTAAAAACATGCTGTTATCACAGTGCGAAGATAATATATCGCAGAGGCAAAAGCAAATCCGCAAAACGCTTTTAGTCCGTCCCCGCCTCCGTACAGTACGGAGCGGAATAACCTGTTCCCGCTCTCGCAAATGCGGAAAAACGCACGACAAACAATGTACAACGGAAAAAACAACTATATTCGTATCGTGTAAAGCATTGACCGACATGAAGAAAATATCGACAATCCTGATTGCCATAATCGCTTCGCAAATCGCCCTTTGCGGGTACGGGCGCGACGGTGCGAAAAAATTTGACATCTCCGACAACATAACCGTCATGCAACTTACCGACAATCTTTATTTATATACCGCAACCGAGCAGATAGGAGAGTGGGGGCTTGTACCGTCGAACGGAATGATTGCAGCCGACGGCGAAACGGCTTATATGCTCGATACCCCCATGAGCGAAACCGCCACGCGACAAATTGTGGAGTGGGTAAGAGAAGCATTGGGAGCAAAAATAACTGGGTTTATAGCAAACCATTGGCACGGCGACTGTATAGGAGGACTGCACTATCTGCATTCTGCGGGGACGGTTTCATACGCGTCCGACAAAACAATAGCCGAATGTAATGCAAGAGGAATAGAAGCCCCGCAGCAGGCATTCGCCGATACGCTTACACTGTATGCAGGGAGTGTTGAGATGCAGCTCTTCTATCCCGGCGGAGCGCACGCCCGCGACAATATAGTAGTCTGGTTTCCGGCCGAGAACATCCTTTTCGCGGGGTGTATGGTAAAAGACCTCGAAGCCGAATCGCTCGGCAATACCGAAGACGCATCGTTGGAAGAATGGCCGGGAACGATGCAGACGCTGCTCGACAAATATCCGTCCGATGCAGTTGTCATACCCGGCCATGGAGCGCCCGGAGGCACGGAACTGATACGGCATACAATAACCCTGCTGCAAAAATCTCCGTCCCTACACCCATAAACCAGTTGCGCTGCTGCACGAAACGTGAGCGAAACCGACCTGTCCGCAAAAAGAGTGCAATAAAAAAGAAACAGGCGGTATTCATATACGTTGTTAAAAAAGCGTTGCAATACGGAAAAATATGTGTATATTTGACTCCGCAGGTCATCATTGCAACAGTGTGGCAGGCAGAAGCAAAAAGAGAGTTTCTCCCGTTTTGCCGATATTTCAATCAGGAAAAAATTATACAATATAAATATCATCGATATGATAGACAGAAATTTTATAAAACTCTACGAAGAGAGTTTTAAGGAGAATTGGGAATTGCCGGCTCTGACCGATTACAATACGGCCGAGACGCTGACCTATGGCGAAATGGCAGCTAAGATAGCCCGCTTGCACATATTGTTCAGGCTATGTCAGTTGAGGCGCGGCGATAAAATATCAGTTGTAGGACGCAACAACTCCAATTGGGTAATCTCCTATATGGCCGTAGTAACGTACGGAGCCATAATAGTCCCCATATTGCAGGACTTCAACAGTAACGACATCTCGCACATAATACGCCATTCCGAATCGTCCATGCTGTTTGTCAGCGACCACATATGGGAGAACCTCGACATCGACGCGCTTCCCGGCTTACGAGCCGTCGTTTCGCTCAACGACTTCAGTTGTTACTACCAGCGCGGAGGCGAAAGCGTAGTAGCCTATCTCAACGGCATGGACGACCTCTTTACCAAAAACTATCCCACAGGTTTTACGCGCGACGACATAAAATATGCCGAACTCTCCAATGACAAGATAATAGAAATAAACTACACTTCAGGAACTACCGGATACAGCAAAGGCGTAATGCTTACCGGCAACAACCTCGCCGGAAATGTATTGTTCGGGATGAAAACCAATCTGCATTACAAAGGCAGCAAGGCATTATCGTTCCTCCCTCTGGCGCACGCATACGGCTGTGCATTCGACATGCTCACCACGTTGGCTGTAGGAGCACACATAACCCTGCTCGGCAAGCTGCCGTCGCCAAAAGTGCTGTTAAAGGCATTTGCCGAAGTAAAACCGAACCTGATAGTCTGCGTACCGCTGATATTCGAGAAAATATACCGTAAACAAGTCCTGCCGCAGTTAAGCGAAACACCGTTGCGCTGGGCAGTTACCCTTCCCGTACTGAATACCCGCATCTATGAAAAAATAAAGAAAAAACTTATCGATGCGTTGGGAGGACGTTTCGAACAGGTTATAATAGGAGGTGCTCCGTTAAATCCCGAAGTAGAGAACTTTTTCAGAAAGATAAAATTCCCTTTCACCGTAGGGTACGGAATGACCGAGTGTGCGCCGCTTATCAGCTATTCCCCGTGGGAAGAGTTCATCCCGCGTTCATCGGGACAGATACTGAAAGGAATTATGGATGTAAAAATCGAGTCGGAAGACCCGTATCTGATACCCGGAGAAATATGCGTCAAAGGCGAAAACGTAATGAGAGGGTATTACAAGAACGACAAGGCCACGGCAGAAGTGATAGATTCCGAAGGGTGGCTGCATACCGGCGACATGGGGATAATAGACAAGGACAAGAACATCTTTATAAAAGGACGATATAAAAACATGATTCTCGGGCCGAGCGGGCAAAACATATACCCCGAAGAGATAGAATCGAAATTGAACAACATGCCGTTTGTCAATGAAAGCATAGTCGTAGAAAAAGACGGGAAGCTGGTAGCGTTGGTATATCCCGATTTCGAAGCTGCCGACAAATGCGGCATTTCAAGTTGCGAACTCGAAGAAGCCATGGAGGAGATAAGGGTAAATCTCAACAAGGAAGTAGCCCCGTACGAAAACATCGCGAAGATATACATATACCCGACGGAATTCGAAAAAACGCCGAAAAGGAGTATAAAAAGGTATTTATATGCAAATTTTTCGCCTATTTAAGGTGTAGAACAAGAAAAATCAACTTTTTTCAAAAAAAAAAGCAACAGAGTGTACTATATATAAAA
>JADIMW010000063.1 GCA_017694415.1 Candidatus Caccoplasma merdipullorum | reverse complement strand
GTCGAAACCCGCAACGAAATGGCCAAACAAGTCTCCGACAACATAATAAACTTTTTCGAAGGAGGCAAGATATACAAAGTAAACAATATCGGCTGATGACAAAGGCAGAAGAGATAAGAGCCGAAATAACAGCATTGGCCAATCCCGAAAAAGCGCACGTGCTCTCCCGTTTCTTTAAGACGGGTGAAGGCGAGTACGGATACGGCGACAAATTTCTCGGCATTACAGTCCCGCAGATAAGGAGCGTAGCCAAACGACATGCAGCAACGATACGGACGGAAGAAATCCACCCGCTGCTCGCCGACGAATATCACGAAACCCGTCTATGTGCCCTGTTGCTGTTGGTATGTAAATATTCCGACAAAAAAACAGAACCCGAAGAACGCGAGCAAATATTCCGAACCTATACCGAAAACACACACTATATAAACAATTGGGACTTGGTCGATTTGTCCGCTCCGGGCATAGTCGGCGCACACCTGTACGGCAAAGATTGCAGATTACTGTACCGGTACGCCGACTCCGACGACATGTGGAAACAGCGCATAGCCATAGTATCGACTTACACATTTATCCGCAACGGAGAGAACACGCATACGTTCACCCTCGCGGAAAAACTCCTCGGGACAAAAGAAGACCTGATACAAAAAGCAGCAGGGTGGATGCTCCGCGAAGCAGGCAAGCGCGACAAACCCGCACTGGAAAAATTCCTGTCCGGGCATGCCTGCAATATGCCCCGAACAATGTTGCGGTACGCAATAGAGAAATTTCCCGAAGACGAACGGAAATACTACATGCAATTGGGGAAACCCCGTAAATAAGAGACAAATAAGACGCTTGCAAAACCGACGGCGAGATGTTACTCTCCCATTACGAATTATACGGCTTTGCGGCGCAGCAGCATGGCCGAACCCTTACTCGCGGCGTTCCGTACCGCAAACCATAAATGCAGCACAACCGTCGCAGCCGTACCATATTCGCGGCACATAATATCGAACCGTTCCTTTAACGAAGCCCTGTGATGTTTGGTGGTAGTTCCCTCCTGCAAATAATTAACGAGAGTCAGCCCGCTGTTCATACAGACAGGGCTCGGATTCCTTTTAAGAATCCTCACGCACCAGTCGTAATCGGCAGAATATTTGAATGCGAGGTCATATAGCGGAGCAACGCTCCGTTTTACCCAAAAAGCCTGATGACATACGGTCATCCCCATTCTGAAACTCGCGCTGCTCAATCTCTTGGGCGGTCGCAGGCGGCGCATGGCGATAAAATTACCGCCGTCATCCACTATGGCCGTATCACCGTAGAAGACATCCGGATTACCGGCTTTCAGCATCCCCGCCGCTTTCGACAGCGTATCATCGGCAAACAGCGTATCCCCGGCGTTCAGAAAAATCAGATACTCGCCGCGAGCCAGACCGATACCCTTGTTCATCGCATCGTATATGCCGTTGTCGGGTTCACATACAAGCCGGTCGCATTTCACTCCGCTTCGGGTTACAATATCCGTCGTCCCGTCGGTCGAAGCCCCGTCGATAATTATATATTCATAATCCCCGAAGAGTTGTTCCCTTACACTGGCAAGAGTCCTGCCGATACACCCTGCGGCGTTGTAGCAGACCGTAATTATTGAAAAAAGCGGAGTATCCATAAAAAGAATAACATTATTGACCAACCAGTTCCCTGTACAAATCCAGATGCCTTTCAGCTACCGATTCCGGCGAGAAGCGTCCGGCAATGCTCTCCGACGCATACCGCCTCATCTCTTCGCTGCGGTTTTCGACAAGCCATTCCAATCCCCGTGCCAAATCGTCAATATCCGGATAAACAGCTAAATAACCGTTCCTCTTATGCTCTATAATATCGCTCTGGCCTCCGTTGTCGAACGCCAGCGCAGGAGTACCGCAAGCCGCAGCTTCGGCAATAACCTGCCCGAACGTCTCGTAATGCGACGGTGCGGCGGCAATATCCGCCGCAGCATAAAGAGCAGCCCTTTCCCCTTCGTCATAAATACTGCCCGCATAAACGCAACTGCAAGGGATTCTTCTCAGAAAATCATCGTCATCTTTAATATTCCCGAACAGCAACAATGTCATCCCGTCCCTGTATTTGCACCGTTCAATAGCTTCGAACAACATCCCGCTCCCCTTTATCGGGTCGTTCAGTTTCGCAGCTCCGAATATTACCACTATGCGGTCGGGAGAAATACCGAACTTTTCACGGACAAGCGTCCTGTCATATCCCGGGTGATAAATGCCGCAGTCGATTGAATTAGGTATAACCCTGCATTTGCATCCGCCCGTAATCGCGCTGGCGGAAATACGCTCTTTAATCCATTCGCTTAAGGCCACCATACAAACCCCGTTGTCGAACATTCCCTCCTTACGTTTCCATACTCTCGACGCAAGGTCGTTTGCCGACGGAGAAGCAAGAAAACGGCAATCGCGGCACATTTCGGTAAAGCGCATGCACCCGTACGAATGATGACAGATAGCAGTGCAATACCACATGTCGTGTGGCGTTACGACAATCCGTTTGCCCGACGCAACCAGCCGCCTTATCTCCTTAACCGACAGCAACCCCTGATTAACCCAGTGCAGATGTATTATGTCGGCTTCCCTTACCGCTTTCAAGTTTGAAATGCGCAAGCCGTATCTTGCCGTCGATACCTCGAACAATCCGCGGCGCGACAACTTGTTGCACCTCCATATACCGATACGTTCAAGCAGAAAGGCCGATTTATATCTTAATCTTCTCCAAAACGAATCCGACAAAACAGTAACCCCTTCGCCGCCTTTACCTTCGGCAACGACAAAATGCACATCAACCCCTTTGTCCCTCAATGCCGCGAAAAGGCGTGCCGCCGCTATTGCCGCGCCGCCGCCGCCCTGTTTGGTATTTATTATAGCTATTTTCATTTAACCAGCCGATAAAAAAACTCAAGCAATCTGACACGCAACTTGTTGGCGTACGAAGTACGTACAATATAGTTTAACCGCAGGTTGTTGCGGGCTTCGGGGTTCTCCTCGGCAGGCGAAATAAGCCTCGGCTCGAGATTCCCCGTATATAGCCTTACCCCGAAAAGGTCGGGAGTGTTGCAATGCGTGGCATCCTTTCCGAACCCTCCGTTTACAGCAAGCGGCTTACCCGCGTTCAGCGAAAGTTTGCCGTTTACGAATATCGAGGCGTTCCAGCGAATCGCCCACGAATTGTTTTTCCCCACAATCTGTTCACGCAACATGCGCACGAAGTGGTATCCCATGTCGAACCGTTTCGTCCCCCTTATTTTCTTTATCTTGTCGAGCAGAAGCGTACCGTCCGGTTCGAACAGCTCCCAGCCCCGTTTCCATGTAGCCCAGCCCCAACTGTCGGCAAACGATATAAGGAAATTGTCGGGAAACCTTTGCGGGCCTTCGAGAACATGCGAGTTTATGTTCACTACCTCCTCCACATTCTCATAAAGGTCGAGGGCACGGTTCATGAAGTTGAGAAAGCAGGGCGACAGAACAAGGTCGTCCTCGACCACGATAACACGGCCGAAACGCTCCGTACACTCCGTAACGCCGCCGATAATATTGTCGGCAAGCCCCCTGTTTACCGTGTTCTCCCGTATCTCTACCGATTTGAACCCTTCAATCTTCCTGATGTATTCCCTGACGGCATCGACCTGCGCCCTGTCATGTTCCCCCTTCGCGCCGTCCGAAAAGATTATAAGCGGACTCTCCTGCGCGAGCGGAGATTGCAGAAGCGAAGCCACGCACCTTTCAACATGTGCAGGACGGTTGTAAACGAACAACAATATGGGAGCAAGACTATTCATGACCGGTCAGTTTTCTGATTAACAACGAGCGGCATTCCAGCAATATTTCCATTCGCAGGAGCCATGCGATTCCAAGATAAACAGTCCCGAACACCGCTGCCGCCGAGAAGAGTTGCGCCCAGCATCCTTCCACAAACAGAAAACAGGAAGCCGATATGGCCATCGACACGACGGTAAGCAGCAGATAAGGAGAAATGTCCTTCAGAAAATCCCCGATACGGTACCCCGTCTTTACGGCCGATATTATACATGTGGCGCACAGCGACAAAAGAGTATAAGCCACCCATAACCAGATAAGCGGCATTATGCCCGTTCCCATGTAGATAATATAGCTTATCCCGGCTATAAGGAAAATCTTTTTCCCTATTTCCATTTTAAAGTTTATATCCGAACGGCCTACAGTATTGAAAAGGTCGTAATACAATATTATGAACGGAGAAAAACTGCCGGCAATCGACAGAACTCTGAGTATTGGAATCGACTCTCTCCATTTTTCGGTAATAAGGCTCAATATAAGCGGTTCGGCGACAACAATCATCGCCCCCATTATGGGAAAGATGAAAAAAGCCGTAGTCCGGATATACTTGCCGAAGACGCGCAGCAGACGGTCGTGGTCGTTGTTTATCGACGAGAGAACAGGAAAAGCCACGCTGCGGAATATATTCCCGATAAGAGCCGACGGAATATCCTGAAACTTGTAAGCTTGCGTATAAAACCCGACGGCGTTGGCCGAAAAACTCTTACCGATAATCATCGGGTAAATATTGTTGAATACGGTATTCAGAATCCCCGTGCCGAGCAAATTGGAACTGTATCCGGCAAACTCCCGCAGCGACGAGAGGCGGAACGATGCCGAAGGTTTCCATTTCCCGTAATACCAGAGCAGGAGCGATTTAATTATAGCCATTCCCACTGCCTGAACAACGAGAGCCCATACCCCGGCACCTTCAACAGCAATCCAGATGGCAATGGCCGACGACACCCCAAGCGATATGATATTTATGCGGGCGAGATAAGTAAACTTAATCTCCTTAAACATGCGCGTCTGCTGAATCAGTCCGAAAGCTTGGAAAATTATGGCGAGGAAGAGAACCCTCGAAATTTCGGTAAGTTGCGGAATCCCGAAGAAGGAAGCTATCAGCGGAGCGCAGAAGAAGAGTATGGCATAAAAAAATACCGAAAGAACAATGTTGAAATAAAAAACCGTAGCATAATCCGTTTCCGTAGCCCCCCGTTTCCGTATAAGCGCAGAGCCGAAACCGCTGTCGATTAAAATGTTCGAAAGCGCGGTAAAAAGAGCCAGCAACCCTATCTTGCCATAGTCCGACGGCATAAGGATATTCGCCAGTATCACGCCCGAAAAGAAGTACAATATCTGCTGTCCGAACTTGTCGAAGAAACTCCATATCAGAGCCTTCTCGGTTTTCGATTTCAGATTGTCGGACATTGTTCGGTATCAGTTGTTTTTATGAGTGTAAATATAACGTATCTATAACAGGAAAACAGATAAAAATCCCCCCCGCCTCGCCGAAAAGGAGAGGAGAGGGGAAAAATACTATTTCACTTCGCTGCCCGGAGTAACATTTGCGGCAGGAGAAACGACGGAGAGTTTCCCGTCGGCATCCTCGGCCGATAAAATCATTCCCTCCGACAGAACCCCTTTCAACTTGCGAGGCTCGAGATTGGCTATGAAGCAGACCTGTTTGCCAACAAGCTCTTCGGGTTTGTAATGCTTTGCAATACCCGAAACGATTGTACGTCCCTTAAGCCCGTCGTCTATCTTCAGTTGCAGAAGTTTATCAGCCTTCGGCACTTTGCAGCATTCCGTTACCGTGCCGACGCGAATATCCAGTTTCATGAAATCCTCGAATCCGACACACTCCTTAATCGGTGCGACAGACGGTTCGGCCTTTGCGTTCTCCAGTTTGGTATCGTGCAGTTTCTTTACCTGTGCCTCGATAGGAGCATCATCTATTTTTTCGAACAGCAACTCGGCAGGTTCCACAACGCTCCCCGCCGCGAGAATATCTATCGACCCTATTTTGTCCCATTCGGCAGCACCCATGTTCAGCAATTTGCGCAGTTTTGCCGCCGAGAAGGGGAGGAACGGTTCGAAAACAATAGCCAGATTAGCCGAAACCTGAAGTGCGATGTTGAGGATTGTGGCAACACGTCCCATATCCGTTTTAGCCAGTTTCCACGGTTCGGTATCAGCCAGATACTTGTTCCCTATCCGAGCAAGATTCATTGCCTCGCGCAGAGCGTCCCTGAAACGGTAAGTATCGAGATACCCTTCAAGTTCGTTCTTTATCGACTTGAACTCTTCAAGAACCGACTTGTCGTAATCGGTCAGTTCGCCGCGCTGCGGTACTCTCCCCTCGAAGTATTTGTGAGTAAGGACAATCGAGCGGTTTATGAAATTGCCGAATATGGCCACCAGTTCGTTGTTGTTGCGTGCCTGAAAATCGCGCCATGTAAAATCGTTGTCTTTCGTTTCGGGAGCATTTGCCGTCAGTACGTAACGCAGCACATCCTGTTTCCCCGGAAAATCGCGCAGATACTCATGCAGCCATACCGCCCAGTTTCTCGATGTGGATATCTTGTCCCCTTCAAGATTCAGGAACTCATTGGCAGGCACGTTCTCCGGAAGAATATAGCTCCCCTCGGCCTTAAGCATCGTGGGGAATACTATGCAGTGGAACACGATATTGTCCTTTCCGATAAAGTGAACAAGTTTCGTCTCGCTGTCCTTCCAGTAGAGTTTCCACTTGTCGGGGAGAAGCTCTTTAGTATTCGAGATATAACCGATTGGAGCATCGAACCATACGTACAGCACTTTGCCCTCCGCACCGTCCACGGGAACAGGAACACCCCAGTCGAGGTCGCGGCTTACCGCTCTCGGTTGCAGCCCCATATCCAACCACGACTTGCATTGTCCGTAAACATTCGTTTTCCACTCTTTATGCCCCTCCAGAATCCATTCGCGGAGGAACCCCTCATATTTGTCGAGCGGCAGATACCAGTGCTTGGTCTCTCTCAATACGGGTGCGCTGCCGCTTATTGTCGATTTTGGATTAATCAGGTCGGTAGCGTTCAGCGAAGTGCCGCATGCCTCGCACTGGTCGCCGTATGCATGCTCGTTCTTGCAGTGGGGGCATGTACCCGTTATATAACGGTCGGCAAGGAACTGTCCCGCTTCAGTGTCGTAATACTGTTCGGAGGTCTTTTCGATAAATACCCCTTTGTCGTATAGCGTCCTGAAAAAGTCCGATGCCGTTTTGCGGTGTATTTCCGACGTGGTGCGCGAATATATGTCGAACGATATGCCGAACTCTTCGAACGACTTTTTGATTATTCCGTGGTATCTGTCCACTATTTCCTGCGGCGTTACCCCCTCTTTGCGTGCCTTTATCGTTATTGGAACTCCGTGTTCGTCCGAGCCCCCTATCATTATCACGTCTTCCCCCTTAAGCCTGAGGTATCTTGTATAGATATCGGCCGGAACATATACACCGGCAAGGTGTCCGATATGAACCGGGCCGTTTGCATACGGTAAAGCCGTGGTAACTAAAGTGCGTTTATATTTTTTCTCCATATCACAGTTCAGTTGTTATGTCGGTTTATAATATCATTCATTGTTTATCTTCAGCATCTCTTCGATGTATTCGCGGCTGTTGCTCAAGCGCGGTATCTTGTGTTGTCCGCCAAGTTTTCCCTTCCGTCTCAACCATTCCTCGAATACTCCTTTGCGGGCTGCGATTACTTCCGGACGGTCGAGAGCTATCCCCTTATAACGTTTCGCTTCATAGTCCGAGTTCAGGCTTTGCAGGGCTGCATCCAGTTTGTCGGCGAAGTTGTCGATAGAGTCGGGCATCTTGCCGAATTCTATCAGCCACTGGTGTCTCCCCCTCTCCTTACCCGACATGAATACCGGAGCCGCGCTGTAATTTGTAACTTCAGCACCCGTCTCGCGGCAAGCCTTTGCTATTCCCTTTTCGGCATTATCCACCATAAGCTCCTCGCCGAATGCGTTTATAAAATGTTTAATCCTGCCGGCAATAGTTATTTTAAGCGGATTTACCGATGATACTTTTACCGTATCTCCAATTTTATAACGCCACAAGCCGCTGTTTGTGGTTATGACAAGAGCGTATGTCTTGCCCTTCTCCACTTCCCAGTATGGGAGCACGGTAGGGTTGTCGCCGTCCGCCTCGTCGATAGGAATAAATTCGAAAAAGATACCGAGGTCGATAAGCAGCAACATGGCGCGGTCATCGAGGTCGTTCTGTACCGCAAAGAACCCTTCCGATGCGTTGTAAGTCTCCACATAGTGCATCTTCGGCGATACAATCAGTTCCCTGTACTGTTGGCGGTACGGTTCGAAACTTATCCCTCCGTGGAAAAAAACCTCGAGGTTCGGCCAGACTTCGTTCAGGTATTGTTTCCCCGTCTTTTGCAGAATCTGTTTTATCAGGACAAGAAACCACGACGGGACACCCGACAGGTTCGTTACGTTTTCGTTAATCGAGGTGCGGCAAATCATCTCCAGTTTCGATTCCCATTCCGACATCAGGGCTATTTCTTTCGACGGGATTCTGATCATGTTCACCAAAGTCGGAATATTTTGTATCAGCACCGCCGACAAATCCCCGCAGTGGTAATGCCCTTCCAGTTGGCTTATGCTGTGGCTGCCGCCGAGGATAAGCCCTTTGCCGCTGAAAAAGTTGCTTTTCGGATTCATCCCCAGATAGAGCGCAACGCAATCCCTTCCGCCTTTGTAATGACACTCCTTGCGGGCTTCGTCCGATACCGGGATATATTTGCTCTTGTCGTTTGTCGTACCGGACGATTTGGCGAACCATTTTATTTTCGACGGCCAAATCAGGTTCTGTTCCCCCTTCAACATTCTTTCCACATACGGCTTAACCCCTTCGTAGTCTATTACCGGAACACGCGAGGCAAACTCTTTGTAATCGGCCGTTATTTCGTTGAATTTGTATTTTGTCCCAATTTCCGTGTTTTTGGCAGCAGACAAAAGGCTTGCAAGCACCTTTTTCTGAATAGCCTCTTCCCGGTCCTTATACAGTGCAATCTCTTTTTCCCTGTTGCGGAATACAGGCCTTAATGCATCCGTGATATTCATAATTTTGCAGTTTTAATCTGCGGCAGGCAGTCTGCCGTTTTGAATATGGTATAATATGCAGCGCAAAATTACAATAATTTGCCGGAATGTGTGTCGGAAAGGACTTAAAAAGGAGGTCGTTATTCTGATGTAAGCAGAATCTTTCGCAGAGCCTTGTTCTTTTTGCTGTCAATATCTATCTGGTCGGAGAGAAAATGCTCCATCGAGCCGAACTTGCGGTCTATGGCGTTGAAGACACATACCATATCCAAGCGGTCGTTTTGGATTATTCTTGTTATGCTTTCTTGCACGTTTTCATCCATGTTCGAAATACGGGCTTTTATGCTTCCGGAATTGAAATATTGGTTTGCCCATGTATAATCTTCGAGAATCAATTCCTTAGGTACGCCGAGAGCTGAAAGAAGAAGGGCAGAAGCAAAGTCGCAATACCCTTTCCCGTATCGCGAAGTAATCACCACCGGGTAGTTGCTTTCATCTGCGAGGATATCGAATATCGTGTCGTATTTGTTGCATGCGTCTCTTTTCATCAGAGAAATGAAAAAATCCTGCATGAATATCCTTGCGTCCCCTTTGCGAAATTCTCCGTCGTATATCCGTTCTCTCAACTTTTCGTTATTGAAGTTGTTCAGCGAAAGTCGGATAGTCTTGTCCACACCGAGCTTCTCTGCCTTGTCGAACCCCGAACTGTCGTTCGAAAAATCGATTATGGTCTTGATGCCGAGGTTATAGAACCGTTCCTTATCCGCATCATTAAGCGTATCCAGTCTCCCCGAACGGTATATCATTCCCCATTTCGTGTATCGGTTTTCATCGTTGCGGTATCCGCCCAAATCCCTGAACGTATATGCGCTTCTGATATTTGCTCCGCGAGTGCCCACAACCCTGCCGTATTTGTCGTTGAAGACCACTTTGAAATAGTACCTGCGTTTAACGTCGGGCGATTCTATTTTTATGTAGTTCTTGTTTACGTCTGCTTCAGCTATCGGTTTCGACAAATCGAACTCGGTGGGGCTTTCCGAAATATACACCTTTATATGTCCTTCTATTTTCGGATAGATGTCCCATTTGACCACGTAGCCTTTACCCGGTACGACGTCGCATGCCGCAGTAAAGTCAATTTCCTGCGAACCGCATGACGATACCGTAAGGTACGTTGTTACAACAGTCAGATATATCAAAACATACCGGAACATTTTCGAGCCTCAGTCTTTTGCCTTTGTTTCTCTTCGATTATAAAGTTTCCCCGTTCTGCATGCGTCGTTTCCTTTCAAGCCATTTTAAATCTGCCATTCGACAATAACCGTATAAAACCGCAGGTTTCGCAACCGAAAAACCCCACCTGCCGTTCCGTGTGGAAAAACAGGCTAATCCGGCAAACTTTAAAACGGCAGGCAAACACCTTCTCACTTTTTTCTGAGAGTGGAAAGATTTTCCTCTTTCTTGCAGTCTCTTGTTACCCTGTTTGCAAAAGTTGCGTTTGGTTTCATACACTCATTGCACCACTTCCGTCAGGCTGCGGAAAGTCCGCTGCAAATCATGTTTTTTGCAAAGTTATTAAATAGAAGAGTATTGAAGAACAAACGGTAACGGCGCGTATAGTTAAAAATCGCTTTATTATGTTTTTGTCCTTTTATATTGTCGAAGTTAGTCGGATAATTTGTTAGCAAATGTTTTTCCTATATAGTTTTCCGTCGATAAGCACACCTCTTTCGAGAAGGCCGACGCATACCCTATTATTTCGTCCCAAACCTCTTCAGACAAGGAGTGTAACATCTCCAGAGTAACACCGTTCTTTATCAGCCCGAATATTATTCCGGCATTGAAATTGTCGCCGGCTCCGATAGTGCTTACCGTTTCTAATTTCTCAACCGGGTAGTGCTTGCGGAAGCCCGGGGTAAAAAGTTCTATACCTTCGGCGCCGTCGGTATAAACGAGTATTTTGCAGTAGAAACTTATTTTGTCCTTGTAAACCTTTTCGGGATTGCTCTCTCCGAAGATATTTACGAAGTCGTCCTTCGAGCCTCTGACAATATCGGCATATTCAAGATTCTCCAGCAGGGAGGGCATCATGAAAATAGCTTTGTCGGCATGCCCCTTTCTGAAATTGGGGTCGTAAAAAACAATCGTCTTTCTCTCCTTTGCGTAGTTGAGAAATTCTATAACCTTCTGTCGCACCTCCGGGTTTATGGCGTAGTACGAACTAATCAGGAATATGTCATCGGGGTCTATGCGGGGCCATACTACGCTAAGTCGGTTTTCGGGATATTTGCGGTAGAAGGCATATTCGGCATCCTTCTTCTCGTTCAAGAACGCTACCGACAGTGCGGTCTGTCCGTCGGGGAACATGTCCACGCTCTGCACGGAGAGGTTGTTCTCCTTCATGAATTCCACAATCATCTTGCCGATATGGTCGTCTCCGAGTTCCGAAATAAAATGGACGGGCAATCCCGTTCTTCCGAGCGAAATCATCGTGTTGAACACCGAGCCGCCGGGAACCCCTTCGGCGCGCATGTTATCGCGGAACACTATATCGAAGATGGTTTCTCCGATACCTATAACTTTTTGCATAAAGTATGGTTTAAGTAAGTTTATCCCTTTTTGCTTCCCTCGCGCGAAAGTTGTCCGAGGTAGCCGCCATGGTGTCTTAGGGCATATTGCGATTTGTCGAAATCAATGGCCTTCATTGTCCCGACCACGAGAATATCGCCTATAACCGTCATCATCGTAGTCGAAGTAGTCGGAGTCAGCCCGAGCGGGCAAACCTCTTTAGGCCCTCCCGTATAAAGACAGATATCCGCACTTTCGGCAAGCAGGCTCTCGGCATTTCCCGTTATCACGATGAATTTCAATTCCGGATATAAACGTGCAGCCAGTGTCATAAGTTCGAGAATCTCTCTGGTTTTCCCCGAATTGGAAATAACCAGCATTATGTCGTTGCGTTGAAGAATGCCCAAATCTCCGTGCTGCGCCTCGCTCGGGTGCAGGAAAGTAGCCGGAGTTCCTGTCGAGCAGAAAGTAGTTGCGATGTTCATGGCAATCTGCCCGGCCTTACCCATGCCGCTGGTAACGAGTTTTCCACCTTTGCGGTGTACTTGTTCCACGATAAGGCTGATAGCCTTTTCAAATTCGTCGTTTACGGGAATATTGAGGACAGCCTCAGCTTCATGCTTCAATATCCTGTTAATCTCATCCTTGAAATCCATTCTGTAAATTATTTATTTTCCAAATATTCTATACAAAGCTCCACCGAAGGAAGCACCCTGTAATAATTAAGATACGAATCGGGGGCAAAACGCTGCTTCATCATTTTTTCGAAAAGCAAATTCAAATCGTCGTAGATGCCGCCGGTGTTGCAGAATACTACCTCCTTATCGTGATAACCGAGCCGACGGGAAGCAATGGCGGTAAAAGCTTCGTCGAGAGTACCGAACCCTCCGGGCATTGCAATCATAATGTCCGACAGCTCTATAAGCCGTTCCTTCCTCTCGTAAAGCGACCCGACGGTAATCGTTTCATCGGGGAATCTGCTTGCGACTCCCGTTTCTTTCAGCGAAGACGGAAGCACTCCGGTAACATACCCTCCGTTCTCCTTTACCGAGCGGGCGATACACTCCATCAAACCGCGCGAAGCCCCTCCGTAAACAAGCCTTCTGCCGGTTTTGCCTATCCATTCGCCAAGTTTTACGCCCTCCTCGAAAAATCCGTTGCCAATATTGTCGTAAGAAGAACAAAATACACCGATGTTCTTAATCATTCCGTCAAATTTAAAAACAATAAGCGAAGATATAATAATTTATCCGTATAACCTCTAAATTTGTACGACAAACATTCAAGCAAGTTAGACATAACAAAAAAGAGATTAATACATGTTGCGGAAAGACTACTTATTGGCGCAAATAGAAGAGCTGGCTAAAAAGTTCTCCCGGCTTATAGAGAAAAAAGAAGCCGGAAACCCCGATACGCTGCCGGTGGCGGATGAATGTTACGGGATGCTCGGAATCTCAGCCCGGTGGATAGAAGAGACAGAGACCGAAGATATAATATCGCACATAGCGATATGGGAACTGTTGGAACTGTTGGTAAAGATAATGTTGGAAGACAGCCGTCTCAATACCGACCGTCGCAATATGCGAAAAGCACAGGAGATACTCTTCTACGTGCAGGAAAACGACCGTACCTACTCATTGGAACGAGTTGCGCTGGAAGAACGCATCGAACAACTGCTGCAGAATCTCTGAAAAAACAATCGCGACGAATTTCCGCCGTGAAGCCATACCCCTCCGATTGACTACTGTATATTGCATTTGTGTACAAAATCGACGGTGTCGTATTAAAAATGACAAAAAAATATCCGAATAAGTGGAAATTTGTTTGTCATCAACCGTATTTATAAGTATCTTTGCCACTCGAAACCCATAACACAACAAAAAAATACAAAAATGTCAGAGACAGTATCCGAAAGACTGGCTGCACTTTCACCTTCTGAAACGCTGGCCATGTCGCAGAAGAGCGCAGAGCTAAAAGCTCAAGGAATAGATGTTATCAACATGAGTGTCGGCGAACCCGATTTTTTCACTCCCGAACATATAAAAACCGCAGCCAAGAAAGCCATAGATGACAACTTTTCATTCTATTCGCCGGTACCCGGTTATATGGATTTGAGAAAAGCCATAGCAGGAAAACTCAAAAGAGAAAACGGGCTCGACTATGCACCCGAGCAGATAGTCGTTTCGAACGGAGCAAAACAATCCGTATGCAACGCATTGCTTTGCATAATAGACAAGGGCGATGAAGTAATAATCCCCACTCCGGCATGGGTAAGCTATATGGAGATGGTAAAGCTCGCCGAAGGCACCAACGTATTGGTAAACGCGGGCATAGAGCAAGACTTCAAGATAACCCCCGAGCAGTTGGAGAAAAACATAACGCCCCGCACCAAGGCATTGATACTCTGTTCACCGTCGAACCCTACCGGCAGCGTATATAGCGCAGAAGAACTGGCAGCACTTGCAAAAGTATTGGTAAAACATCCGAGAGTAATAATAATAGCCGACGAAATATACGAACACATAAATTACGTAGGAGGACACGCAAGCATAGCCGCATACCCCGAAATAAAAGAACGCGTGGCGTTGATAAACGGAGTATCCAAGGCATACGCAATGACAGGGTGGCGTATCGGATTCATGGCCGCCCCGCTGTGGTTGGCCAAAGCCTGCAACAAACTGCAGGGACAATATACGTCAGGACCGAGCTCGATAGCGCAAAAAGCTTCAGTTGAAGCATTTAACGGACCGCAGGAGTGCGTACAGGAAATGTGCGAAGCATTCCGCCGCCGTCGCGATTTGATAGTAAGTCTGGCAAAAGAGATACCCGGCTTCAAGGTAAACATACCGCACGGAGCATTCTACATATTCCCCGAAGTAAGCTACTATTTCGGTAAATCGGACGGAGAGAGGACAATAAGCAATGCCGCCGATTTGGCAATGTACCTCCTCGAAAAAGGACACGTGGCAGCAGTAGGCGGAGCAGCATTCGGAGCTCCCGAATACCTGCGGTTCTCATACGCCACATCCGATGAGAACATAAAAGAAGCCATGACGCGCGTAAAAGAAACATTGGCAAACCTCAAATAAAAAGTGCGGAGGGGGTAAGACGGCGGCAAAGTGCAAAAAAGAGCTGACGCCGAAACTTCCGTCAAACGAGGATCGACCATACAAAGAGCCGCGCCGAGATTCAAAGTTTCGGCGCGGCTTCTTTATATAAACAAACACCAATCAATACAGGCAAATGATAAAAAAACATGAATCCCGCCGCCATGCCGGCACACAGAGTAACAGCCGTACGCAAATATCGAAAAAACGGCAGTAGCCGCATGTTACGGCAAAAAGCACGGAGTTAAGGCATGCGAAACGCAAATCATCCATGACGGAAACATTTGCTTACCCTCATTTTAGTAAAAAGACCAATCTAAGAATATGCCGTTTTGACCGTCCGTATAAGGAAAATTATTAATTTCGCGAGGGTAAAAGATACGACCCGTAAAAACGGAATGATAAAGAAAAAAAGAGATACGGTAAAGATGATAATACTGCTTTTCGCCATAACCCTGACAGGTTGCGGAAAGCAAACAGAGCAGCCGAAAGACCCGTACTACATATTGGTCGAGAAAAATATAAAAACCAATTTTACAGGCTCTTTCCGACGGAACTTCAATGACATGAACGACGACCACATAAGCGTTGCCGTCGCCAAAGGCATAGCTCCGATCGATTCCGTCGCCGCCCTGCGACAACTTGCCGATTCCGCACGGCTCGAAAAGGTCGAAACATGCGAATACTATAAAATCGATTCCCTGACACACTCGCATCCATATCTCGTCCCGTCGGCAAAAAAACTCCTCGATACGATAGGGCGTTCGTTCAACGACACGTTGCGCAGCCGCGGAGGGGGCAATTACCGTATAATCGTAACCAGTCTGTTGCGCATGCAGGACGATATAAAGAGGCTTCGCAGGTACAACGTAAACGCCATGGAAAACTCCGCGCACTCGTACGGTACGACATTCGACATAACATACCGCCGTTTCGACAGAACCGACGGGCAGTTCGTAATCCCCGACCGCCAATTGCGGTTGCTGCTGTCCGAAATACTGAAAACCCTTAGAGCCCGTGGCGAGTGCTATGTAAAGTACGAAATAAAACAAGGGTGTTACCATATAACAGTCCGGAATTAGACTAAAAAGACAAACACTTGCAATACCAAAAAACGCAACAAAAGATGATACCGATACGTAACTTCAAAGGGTGGCTGGCAGCCGTAATATTTCTGACAGCATTCATAATAATACGGCTGACAGGGATAATGGAAAAAGAGACCCCTTACTGCCGCAACGAAGGGATAATATTCTCGACAATATACCACATAACATATAAAAGCAATACCGACTATCGCGATTCGATAGAGGCGTTGCTGAAAAGATTCGACAACAGCGTCTCCCCGTTCAACGGCAAGTCGCTCATAACCGCAATCAACAGCGGCGACACTGCGGTACGCGCCGACAAGTGGATAAAAACGCTGATAGAGCGTTCCGCCGAAATATCACAGGCGACGGGCGGAGCATTCGACCCCACCGTTTCGCCGTTGGTAAACCTGTGGGGATTCGGCTATAAAAAAGGTCTGACCCCCGACAAAGCCTCAATAGATACCGTAATGAAATATGTCGGGATGAAAAACATAACACTGCATCCCGACGGACGTGTAGAAAAAAGCGACTCTTCAGTAACCCTCAACTTTTCGGCCATAGCAAAAGGGTATGCCGTCGATTTGACAGCCGAATACCTTCGCAGCAAGGGCATAACCGATTACCTCGTGGAAATAGGAGGCGAGATAGTCGCATCCGGCCACAATCCCGTCGGCAAAAAATGGAGCGTCGGCATCGATACCCCGTCCGATACCGCCACGACCCTCCAGCGCGTGATACATGCCGACAAGCTCGCCATGGCAACATCCGGCAACTACCGCAACTACAAAATCGTAAACGGCCGTCGTGTTTGGCACACAATCGACCCCCGCACAGGCCAACCGGCACAAAACACACTGTTGAGCGCGACAGTTCTTGCCTCCGACTGCATGACAGCCGACGCATACGCAACAGCATTCATGGTACTCGGTATAGACGAAAGCCGCAAGATACTTGCGGCAACACCCGGTCTCGAGGCACTTTTGATATACGCCGTGAACGATACCGCCGCATACGGAGAATATATGACCGACGGATTTAAAAAAATGACAAAAGATGAATAGACCCGAAGATATCAGAATAGAAGAATACGACTACCCGCTACCCGACGAACGGATAGCTAAGTTTCCCGTACCCGGCAGGGACACGTCCAAACTGTTGCTCTACCGCGGAGGAAAAATCTCCGAAACCGTATTCAACAAGCTCCCCGACCAACTCCCGTCCGATACCCTTCTCGTATTCAACAATACCCGCGTAATACAGGCGCGTATCCGCTTCCGCAAGGAGAGCGGGGCAAACATTGAAGTCTTTTGTCTCGAACCCGACACCCCGTCCGATTATGCCATGTCGTTCCAGAGTACGGCCCGATGCCGCTGGCTCTGCCTCGTCGGCAATTCAAAAAAGTGGAAAGAAGGAGAACTCCGTCATCCCCTCCGCATAAACGGGCAGGAGATAATATTGCGTGCCGAAAGAATAAGCGCGCACCCGGCAGGCAGCATAATAGAATTCCGCTGGGACGACCCCGACATGACATTCGCAACCGTACTCGAAGCCGTCGGCGAATTACCCATCCCCCCATACCTTAACCGCGCTACGCAAGAAAGCGACAAAGAAACATACCAAACCGTATATTCCAAAATAGACGGTTCGGTGGCGGCGCCCACCGCAGGGCTGCACTTTACCCCTAAGGTGCTCGAAGCCCTTTCAGCCAAAGGCGTTGAAAAAGCCGAACTGACGCTGCATGTAGGCGCAGGCACGTTCAAACCCGTAAAAAGCGATACGATAGGAGGGCACGAAATGCATACCGAGCTGATAAGCGTGAACCGAACGCTTATCGGCGAACTCGCCACGACCGACCGACTTGTCGTCGCCGTAGGAACAACCTCGGTCAGAACCCTCGAGTCGCTCTACCATATCGGAGTCTCCCTGTCCCGCGGCGGGCAGCTGCCGCCGCACGGAACACCTGCCGTAACACAGTGGCAACCCTATACGAACAATGCCACCCTTACGCGAAAAGAAGCCTTCGCAGCCATAGCCGAATATATGGACAAGGAAAAAATGCAGCAACTCGTAACCTCCACGCAGATAATAATAGTACCGGGGTACAAGTTCAGGGTAGCAGAAGGCATAATAACCAATTTCCACCAGCCGCACAGTACGCTGCTCCTTTTAGTCTCCGCCTTTGTCGAGGGCGATTGGCGGAGCATATACGACTATGCCCTTACACACTCGTTCCGTTTTCTCAGTTACGGCGATTCATCGTTGCTGCTGAAACAGTAAAAAAGAGACCTGCGACACCGCAGCAAAACACGCGGCATACTTACCCCTCCCTCCCTGCAATAAAACGGATTCTCCGACGTTATTAGGAGAGTAGGGGAGGCCAAACGATACGATGCAGATAAAAAAAATAACATACCTGATAATGACTGCGGCAGTTTCGCTGCTTGCGGCGTGTCATCCAGCCAAACTCAGCACCGCCGACGCGCAGTTCAAACGTGGCGAATATTTTGCCGCGGCTCAAACCTACCGTAAAGTCTATAACAAGACCTCCTCCGTAAAAGAACGCCCGTTGCGCGGACGGATAGCATACAGCATGGCAACCTGCTACCGCTATCTGAATGCCGCCGCACGTTCGTCGGCAGCCTATCAGAACGCCATACGATACGGGTATCCCGACAGTACGTCATACTTCTATCTCGCAACCCAGTTGCACAAACAGGGAAAATATGCCGATGCACTGAAAAATTACCGGCAATATCTTTCAATAGTGCCCGGACACGAGTTGTCGCAAATAGGAATAGAAGGGTGCGAACTGGGGCTCGAACAAAAAGAGCACCCCACGCGATTCGTCGTAAAACGAGCCAATCTTTTCAATTCCCGGCGTAGCGAATGCTGCCCCATGTTCCTCCCCGACGATTATACCACAATCTATTTCACATCTACCAACGATAAGGCCACCGGAAAAGATAAAAGCCAGATAACAGGGTTGAAGAACAATGACATATTCTCCTCGTCGCAGAACGAAAACGGCGTATGGCAAAAACCCGTTCCCGTAGAGGGAGAGTTAAATACCGAGGCCGATGAAGGAATAATAACATTCTCCTCCGACGGACAGACAATGTACTACAGTTTCGCCCCGGTCGATAAAAATGCCGATTCCTCAGTCTCCATATACGCATCGGAGCGTTCCGACGCAACATGGCATAAGGGCGAAAAAGTAGAGATAGGGATAGATTCCATGTCGGTATTTGCACACCCTGCCGTAAAACCCGGTACAGAGTGGCTCTATTTCGTATCCGACATGCCGGGAGGATACGGCGGCAAAGATATATGGAGGGTGTCGCTCGACGATTTGACCGAGATAGAAAACCTCGGCCCTCAAATAAACACACCCGGCGACGAACTCTTTCCGTACGTACGAGCCAACGGCGACCTCTATTTCTCCTCCGACGGCCATCCCGGTATGGGAGGGCAGGACATATTTCTCGCCTATCAGGACGAAATGCAGAACTGGCATGTCAAGAACATGGGAGCTCCGATAAACTCCGCTGCCGACGATTTCGGCATAGTCTTCGTGAACGACAATAGCGGTTACCTCAGTTCCAACCGCAACGATGCACGCGGCTACGACCACATATACACGTTCGAGCTGCCGCGTATAGAAGTCTGGATAGAAGGGTATGTCGTGGACAGAGACGACGAAGTAATCTCCGGAGCCGTACTGCGCGTTGTAGGGCGCGACGGTACAAATCTGAAAGAATTTTCAAACAACGACGGATATTTCAGTTTCCCGCTCAATCTCGGAACCGATTACGTGATGATGGCCGGATGCCCCGGATACCTGAATGTCGGAGCAGAACTGACAACCCATTCCGAAGAGAGGAACGAGACATACTGGGTCGATTTCGTCCTCTCGTCGATAGCCAAGCCTGTACCCGTCGATGACATATTTTTCGACTTCGACAAGGCAACGCTACGTCCCGAATCGGAAGCCGCCCTCACATCGCTTGTAAAGATACTGAACGACAATCCGAACATCTCGATAGAGTTGGGTGCGCATACCGACATGAAAGGAAGCGACGAATACAACGAACGTTTGTCGCAGCGGCGCGCAGAGGCGGTAGTAGAATACCTCATAGCCAACGGAATATCCCCGCAGAGACTTACGGCAAAAGGGTACGGTAAGACGCGCCCCGTCAAGATAACAAAAAGTCTGGCAAAGCAATACCCGCAGTTCCCCGTGGACACGCTTCTGGATGAAGCATATATACTGACCCTCCCCGAAGCCGACCAAGAGATAGCAAACCAGATAAACCGCCGTACCGAGTTCAGGGTAACGGCCATCGATGCAGGTCTGTTCTGACTGGAAAACACATACTGTTACCGCACAAACCGCCCGGCACGACAAATACCTGCGGCAACCCTTTTTGCGCCGGGCACGGCAAAAAAAAGGACATATCAAGAACCGCGGCTTATATCTGTGTGCACGTCGGAGCGTTGTTTAGCAGAATCTTGTCGCTAAAATAATTGCGGCTATGGTTGGGGCTGCATAGATTGTGAAATGCGGCATAAATTAGAAATGCTGCAACATAAACCCGTAAGGTAAATAAAACTGCGTTATTAAGAATCCGGAAAGTCGGTCGATGGCCGCATACCCTATTCAAGCACTATCTTTTCAGCTTTTATGGCTTCGCCCATGAAGATTTTTCCGGATGCCTCGAATTTTTCAGGCGAATCGGTAGTATAAAAAAATCTTTTGCCCGAGCAGAGACAGCGTTCCTCTATTTCGGGATGCCGTCTGAGATAATCCTTTAGACTTTCTGCAACGAGCCTGCCTTGCGGAACAACCGTAATCCCGTCAGGCAGCGCACCCCTTATTTTTTCTATCAGCAGAGGGTAATGCGTACACCCCAAAATAACAGTATCTATTGCAGACGATTGTGCAAGCAGGGAATTTACATATTTCTCCACGAAATAGTCTGCTCCCGGCGAGTCATATTCACCGTTCTCCACGATAGGGACGAACATCGGGCAAGCCTGTCCGTAAACATTTGCTCGAGGATAGAGTTTCTTTATCTCCATGTCGTACGACTGCGACTGTATTGTCCCTGCCGTACCCATAACCCCTATTTCCCAACTTTTAGTTACGTTACCAATTGCTTCGACAGTAGGGCGTATCACGCCGAGTATGCGGTTTGAAGGGGCGATTTTCGGCAGGTCGTTCTGTTGTATCGTTCGGAGAGCCTTTGCCGATGCCGTATTGCAAGCAAGGATAATCAGAGGGCATCCCATATCGAACAACTTCCTTACGGCCTGCAGCGTGAATTTATATACAGTTTCGAACGAGCGAGTCCCGTATGGTGTCCGGGCGTTGTCTCCGAGGTAAATATAGTCATGTTCGGGCATGGCTTTTATTATATCCCTGAGTATCGTAAGTCCCCCGTAACCCGAGTCGAATATCCCGATAGCACCCTTTTGCATAATTTGCTTGCCGTTGTACAAATCCGTTAAATATATTGTTCCTCGCTTATGCCGCCTCTCTAAAAAAGAAGAGAACCGTAAACCGGAAATCACCCGTTCTGCGGTTCCCCTCATGTATGGTACGGCAGAATGTCCCGTTAAAAGGACGTGCCGACAGTCTGTTTCGGTTGTTATTGGGTTATTCCCAATTTTGTCTTGACCTTATCGGTAATATCTTCGGCCATGCTTCCTTTAAATGCTACCGAACTTTCGTCGAGGACATATACGTAATCCCCCTCAACGCCGACCTCTTTTACGGCATTCATCAGTTTCTCCTGAATCGGGGCAATCATAGCCTCCTGCTGCTGTTCAATATCGGTACGGGCAACTTCCATAAAGTTGCTTATGCGCTGGCTTATCTCCTGCAATTCCTGCTCGCGGCGTGTGCGGATATTTTCGGGAAGAGAGTCTCTTTGCGAAACATAATCGCTGTATTTCTTCTCGAACTCCTCTTTCATTTTAAGGTTTTCGTCCTCGTACTTCTTCGATATATCCTGCAGTTTGGTGTTGGCTTCGGTCGTTTCGGGCATCAGTTGGAAAATTTCCTGAAGCCTTACCGTTGCGAATTTCATGTTAGACGTATTTTGCGCTATTGCACATACGGGCATTGCCATAAGAGCAATAATCAAAAGTCTTTTAAGCATATCTTTCTATTTTTAGTTGGTTATTTATTAGTCGTCGGAATACCGGCTGCAAAAATAAAAAATTATTTTGAATATCCCAATTTTGACAGAACTTCATTACTTATGTCTATCCGCGGCGATGCAAATATGACGCTTGCAGCCGAAGCCCTGTCCATTACCATTTGGTATCCTTTCGTGTCGGCAATGCTCTTGACGGCGTTGTATATATCGTCCTGAATCGGTTTCATAAGAGCCTCGCGCTTTTTGAAGAGTTCTCCCTCCGGGCCGAAATAGTTGCGTTTAAGCTCCTGAGTCTTTTTGTCCTCTTCGAGAATAGCTTCCTCTTTAGCCTTTTTCTGGTCGTCGGTATAGAATATCGAATTAGCCTGATATTCCTTATACAACGCCTCAACCTTTTCGGCCTGTGCGCTAACCTCCTTTTCCCATTTTTCCGAAACCTGTTTCAACTGTTCGTTGGCCATTTCGTAAGCAGGGATATTTTTAAGTATATATTCCATGTCGATAAGGGCGAACTTCTGTGCGTTGCTTTCGATAAACAGCGCGCCGACAAATGCAATAAGCAAGGTTAAACGTTTCATAACTTCATATATTTTAAATTAGAACTCCTGACCGATGATGAAGTGTATCTGGCTGCCGCCGATTTTGTCGTCTGTCGGGAAAGCCTTGTCGAACCCGTATGCCCAGTCGATACCCATAAGGCCTATCATCGGGAGGAATACCCTGACACCGACTCCTGCCGATTTTTTAAGGTTGAACGGGTTGAAATTCTTTACCTCCGTCCATGCGTTACCCCCTTCGACGAAAGCCAGACCATAAACTGTCGTAGAGCCTTCCATTACGATAGGGTAGTGGAGTTCGAGACCGAAGCGGACGTATGCATAACCGTCATATCCGTACGGAGTAAGCGAACCGTTTTCATAACCGCGCAGAGTAATCGTTTCGGTGGCATACGTGTTGCTGTATCCCGACATACCGTCGCCTCCCACGTAGAACGTTTCGAACGGCGATTTTTTATTTTTGTTGTACGACCCCAGAATACCGGCCTCGGCACGAGCCATCAGAACCAGCGTATATTTGCGGTCGTAGCGGGTAAGTGGCAGGTAAATCTTGCTCTTGAGCTTCCACTTGTGATACTCAATCCATTTGTACTTCTCCTCGTCGCTTGCCGTAGCATAATCCACGTTTTCCCACAATGAATAAGGCGGGGTGAACTGGCATGAAATAGAGAACTCCGAGCCGCGGCGTGTAAATATCGGGTTGTCGATAGAGTTTCGTGCAAGCGTCAGGCCGAAAGTTATGCTGTGCGATTTACCGTTCTGCATATAATACAAGTACTGCCAGTCGCGAAGCACGTAGAGCTGGTATCCTATATCGGCCGAGAATTGGAAATAGTCGTCGGGCCAGTTGAGGCGTTTCCCGAATCCGAGAGATACGCCGAACATTTGCAGAGACTTGTTCGGGTCGTACGAATAACCGTAGGCATAGTCGCTGTAATTCGAATTGTAGTAGTAACCGTACGAATACGGGTCGTAGTAGTTACTGTTGTAGTAGCTCGAACTGACATCGGTATATCGGCTGTAATAAGCCGAAAAACTGAGAGCATTAGGCCGTTTGCCTCCGAACCACGGGTCGAGGAACGAAATGCTGTACGCCTGATAATACCGGGCGTTCGTTTGCGCGCTTATTGTAAACTGCTGACCTTGTCCCTGCGGGATTATACCCTTGTACGATTTAGGGTTGAACAGATTCTTGAACGAAAAGTTAGTGAACTTCAAGCTCAACTTACCCACTATACCGGTCTGGCCCCAACCGGCCGAGAATTCTATCTGGTCGTTAGGTTTCGATTCGAGGTTGTATATAATATCCACCGTACCGTTTTCAGGGTCGGGTTCGGGGCGGATATCCATCGTTTCGGGGTTGAAGTGTCCCATTTGCGCAATTTCACGAGCCGAACGCATAAGGTCGGCCTTGCTGAAGAGTTCACCCGGTCGGGTACGGAGTTCACGCCGGACAACCTCTTCGTACAGACGGTCGTTACCGCGTATTATAACTTTGTTGATTCTTGCCTGCGGGCCTTCGAATATCCTCATTTCCAAGTCTATCGAGTCGTTTGCTATGTTCGCCTCCACGGGGTCGAGCTGGAAAAACAGGTATCCGTTGTTCATATAAAGGTTGGCAACGGCATCCTCGTCGTCGAATATACGTTCCTGCAGCATCTTCTGGTTGTAAACGTCGCCGGCTTTCATCCTCAGCACATTACTCAGAATCTCGGTCGGATATACGGTGTTGCCCACCCAACTGATGCTTTTGATATAGTATTTATCTCCCTCTTCGACATTTATGTAAATATCCACCGTCTTGTCGTTATACGCAACAACGCTGTCCGAAACTATTCTTGCGTCGCGGTAACCGAGTTCGTTATATTTGCCTACAATCAAGTCGAGGTCTTCGCGGTATTTCTCCTTTATGAACTTCTTCGGGCTGAACAACCGTATGATGTCTCCGCGTTCATTGGTCTTTTTCATGGCATGCTTTACCTTTTTTGCCGATAAGACCTTATTGCCGCTGACATATATCTTGTGAACCTTTACTTTCGACTTCTTGTCGATAATTATATCCACTATAACATTGTTCTCCCTCGACAGGTCGGGATGCTGAACGATTTTTACCTCGGCATTCTTGTACCCTTTGTCGTCGTAATATTTTTTTATGACCTTTTCCGCCTTGTCGATAAGGTTGAGGTTTATCTGTCCGCCGCGTATTATGCCCACGCGTCCTTCAAGTTCATCCTTATCGCTCTTTTTTATGCCTATATACCTAACATCCGATACCCTCGGTTGCTGCGTAAGGGCGATATTGAGCCATGCCTTGTTGCCGACGGTTTTCGTAAGCGTTATGGCCACGTCGGAGAAAAGCCCCTGTTTCCAGAAGCGTTTTATTGCCTGCGATATTTCATCGCCGGGAATCTTTATGGTTTCACCTACCGTAAGTCCGGAAAACCCGATTATCACATAGTCGTCGAAGTTGTCCGCGCCGCTCACCGTAATACCGGCAATTTCGTATTTGCGGGGTATGGTATAGTTTACTTTCGGCGAGTATATGGTATCGTTCGTCGAAGTTTGCGCATCCGCTACGGAGGGAGCGGACAAGCAAAGCAGTGTTGTTGCGGAGACGAGAAAATGCAGCAGTCGGATTCTTACCGCTTTTAAACCGAATAAATTCATAGTTGTTCGCTTGTTTTTCCGAATCTGCGTTCGCGCGATTGATAATTGCAAATGGCTTTATATAAACTCTCTTTTCCGAAATCCGGCCAGAATTCGTCGGTAAAATAGAGTTCGGCATAAGCAAGTTGCCATAGCAGGAAGTTGCTTACCCTGAGTTCTCCTCCCGTTCTTATAAGCAGGTCGGGGTCGGGAATATCCTTAGTGGCGAGGAAACTGCCTATTGTTTCTTCCGAAATGTCATCTGCCGACATTTTCCCTTCGGCTACTGCCCGACTTATGTTCCTTGCCGCTTCGGTAATTTCCCACCTCGAAGAGTAGCTTAATGCGAGAATCAGAGTAACCCCTGTCCCTTTCGAAGTCTCTTCAATACATTTGTAGAGTCGTTCCCTGACCTCAGCCGGAATTCTCGACAAGTCGCCGATAGCCTGAAGTCTGACATTGTTTTTAATCAAATCCGGCGTTTCCCTTTCAATCGCCATGACCATAAGCGACATGAGAGCCGTTATTTCATCGTCCGGGCGATTCCAGTTTTCAGTCGAAAAAGTATAGAGAGTCAGATATTTCAATCCCAGTTCAGTAGCAGCCTCGGTTACGGTACGTACGGCATCCACGCCGTAACGGTGTCCGTACGACCTCTCCATGTTGCGAGCCTTTGCCCATCTGCCGTTGCCGTCCATGATTATAGCTATGTGGCGGGGCAGCCTGTTCATATCTATTTTGTCGATATACGATAACATCTCAAAGAGAGTACAAAAAGTGTCTAATCAATATTGTTGCAAATCTTTTTCTTCATTCCGAAATCGTAAGTAACCGACAACAAAGTGTAAGAATACCAGTCTGTATTCTTAAGCGAAGAACTGTTTATCCCGTAAGGGTCGTCCAATGCCTTTCCGTCCAGTTTGTCGCCGAGCGTTTTACGCATCGAGAATTCCAACATTATGTTCCACCTCTGTCCGGCCTTATATTTGACACCGAAACCCAGAGGAAGGTTTACATTGTAATAACCGTCTCCTTTTGCGGGAACAGCCGTAAAACCGAATCCCGCAAGAATATATGGCGAAATTCTTTTTGTCCCGAGGTACCGTTGTCCGATACCGTAATTGAAAAAGTTGAATTCCGCCTGAACGCCAATATCCAGCAGTTGCCTTTTAAAAGAGTATTCGGCATTACCCGGAAAATACCCGGCCAACCCTTTGGTATCACCCTTTAAGGTGGCCGTGGAGAGTCCGCATTTAAGCGCCCATCTGTAATTTATGTTCCATCTGAAAGCCGCATCGAAAGCCGCGCCCGGTTTCCTGAACGGTTTTGAGATATTGGCATCGCCCATGTAAAAGCCGATTCCGCCTCCCGCACCAATCTCGTATTTATAAGTCTGTGCATCGGCGCAGGCCGCAATAAAGACAAGTAATAATATGACTATACCGTTTTTCACTGTTTTCAAGAGGGGTATTGAATCCCTCTTAAAAGAACGCGGAAAACAGAATAAAATTATCTGCCGTCCTTATTTTTATTCATTTATTCGAGAGGAGGGAACGTAAACCGGAGTATTACTCCCTTCCAAATCTCGTTTAAGAAACTGTAATCGTAGGAATTGCTTCCTCCGACCATATATAAGTACGGAACCGAAATCGGCGAATCCGTCATCCTTGCCTTAAGAACCTCGGGAATATCCGTAACTCCGGCAGACTTCCACCCCGTAGTGCCCAATCCGCTGTTCGGCACAATCTCGTCGTAAATAACAAAGGCATCGGCCTCCATACGTGGCAATATCTCTTCGGGAAGCAACATTGGCGAATCTTCTCCGACTGCGCTCCATGTACCGCCGAGGTTGGTAGTATAGAACAGATCCTTTGTCATGCGCGTACCGTCCCAACCGCCGAAAAGGAAATACGTCAGTGTTGTATTGTGCAGGTCGTAATCTTCATCATATACCGAAGTGTAGTATGTAAACAGCGTAGCTCCCGTCCTCGGTGTTATCGGAGCTCCGCTCCCGCCCGAATCGAGATTGTTCAATATGGCCCAACTGTTGCCGTCGTACCCCCAAACAGCATTCGTCAGTTTGCCGTTTTGAAGCTTTCCGCAGGCAATTACCAGTTGCGGGCTTCCCCACTGGCTTGAAAGGATTACGGGAGAACTGAATCCCGTTACCGGGAAATTTTCGGGCAGAACCGATTTTGTATAAGAACCGTCCGATATGTCGATGGTAATATGCCTCAAAACCCCGTCGTTGCCCGTTGCTATAACGAGAAGTTTGTTGTCGAGAGCACCTATTACGCTGTTAATTACATCGGTGTATTTGTTTAAGAACGGACTTTCGGTAAATGTAAATGTCGAAAAATCGTTGCAAGAATAAAGATATCCGTTTTTAGAAGAGGCGAAAAGCGTATTTCCGGCCAGTACGAGCGATCTCCAGTCCATAGGATACGTGGTTGCGATGTCTGTTTCATTCGACCACGTGTTCATGTCGGTCGATGAAACCATTTTCGATTCACCTGCAGCATTCTCGTAGAACAGACAATAACGGTCGTCTATTTTTATGCACTTGGCCGATTGCGAACCTGTCGTGGCAGACGGAAGTGAATTCGTCTCCAGTTTCTGCCAGTACAGAGTATCGGCAACCACTTTGTGAACATTCACCTTTATCATGTATTCCCTCATCGAATATCCGTCGGCGGCAACCACATTCATTTTTACCCCTCCGTTTTCCGATTCGGTAAAGTCTATTTTCGTCGTAGCATCATAAAGATAGTTATAACGCTGGGTCGTTCCCCCCGATTCGTAATAAACCAGTACGCTCGAAGCGTTGTTGAAGGTCGCTTTCATCGCCAGCCCCGATATATCAGTTCCGTATGGCAGCGAATCGGCGTTGTAAATCAACGCCTTGTCGAGGTCAATGGTAAAAAATATCTTATCCAGATTAGGGAGTATGTTTTCGTCGCTAACCAAAGAAAAAGACTTGACCATAGTATTATTGTAAGACGTATAATAATACTCGTTGTCCTTATTTCCGCATCCGAAACAAAAAAGGAATACCCCTAAAATCGAAAAAAGTAAGCATTTCCTGATGCTTTTCATCGGTTTTTTGAGTTATGTCTTTATTATAAGTGCCGCAAAATTAATAAGAAATTCGTTTTTTCATGAATAAAAAACCCTCAAATATGATATTGAAAGTGAATAAAGCCATCGGAAGTCAAAAACGTTGTTAGTACGGATAAGGGCATAAAGCGTTCGAATAAGAGTAAAAAACCGTTGAACCGCCGATTTTGTACGATATGTCGAATCCATGCTTAAAGCAGGGCGATTTAACGCCGTCGAATAATTTTATCGGGGCTATTTCGCGCCTAACCTCGTCCCACAACCCCGAATCGATGAACTTTTGCAACGTATGCAAACCGCCTTCCACTATTACCGACGTAATACCCCTGTCGTACAGCCCCTGCATAATCTGCGGTATGGCGTCCTTCGAAAAATCCGTTATTACAATTTCCGCATTTCTACCGGGTGAATACTCCTTACCGGCAAAAACGATACATCTCCCTTCCGGAGAAAAAATATTGCACTCCTGCGGAATCCTGTCGCGTCGGTCGATAGTGCAGCGTACCGGAGACTTCCCGTAAAAAAAGCGGGTCGTAAGCGACGGATTATCGACGATTACCGTATCGGTACCAACAAGAATGGCGTCGAACAAAGTCCGTTCGGCATGAATCCATGCAAGAGCCTCCGCCGACGACAGAGAAGTTCTCACCGGTTTGCCGTTTACCCTCTTTGCGATAAACCCGTCGAGACTCTCGCACCATTTAAGTTGAACATACGGGCGTTTCTCGGTATGACACGTAATAAAACGTCTGTTCAGAAAACGGCACTCCTTTTCAAGCACACCCGTCGTTACGTCGATACCTGCTTCAATCATGCGTCCGATACCCCTCCCCGATACTTTTGCGAACGGGTCCTCGCACCCCACCACAACTCTCGGAATGCCGCAGTCGATTATCAAATCGCAGCACGGAGGCGTTTTGCCGAAATGCGCACACGGCTCGAGAGTTACATATATGGTGCTGTTTTTCAATAGCCGTCTGTCCTTTACCGAATTAACCGCATTAACCTCGGCGTGGGCCTCGCCGTACTTCCTGTGGTATCCCTCGCCAATTATCTTACCGTCCGAAACAATCACCGCCCCCACCATCGGGTTGGGCGAAACCGTTCCCGCTCCGTTCTTTGCAAGTTGCAATGCCCGACGCATGTAAAATTCATCCACAGAATACGAACTCTCCATAAAATGTTGCTAAATTTGTACGGACATACCGACCCGATGAAAGAGTTTATCTCAAAAATCCGAAAACAACTCGATTCCGTCTATGGCAGCGGCGAAGCCGAATGGCTCGTCCGCAGCATCATGGAAGATGTTTGCGGCATTACGCGAACCGATATGCTGCTCAAAGATATAAAAATCCCCGATGAAAAAAAACGCGAAGCCGAGAAGGTCGTCGGACGGCTGCTGAAAAAAGAGCCGCTCCAATATATTCTGGGCAGCGTAATGTTTTGCGGCATTAAAATCTCGGTATCGCCCGCTGTACTGATTCCCCGTCCCGAGACGGCCGAACTCGTCCGACACATCGTTGCGCAAGAAACGGGCAAATCCCCCCTCCGCATACTCGACCTCTGTACCGGCAGCGGGTGCATAGCCGTAGCACTTGCAAAAACGATAAAAGGAGCAGAACTCTTTGCCGCCGAAATATCGCCCGAAGCAATATCCGTAGCAAGGAACAATGCCGCCGAAAACGGCGCGGACATAAAATTCGTCGAATGCGACGTATTGGGCGACATATCGGGGCTGCCTGCAAAAACCGACATTATCGTAAGCAATCCTCCGTACGTAACAGAGTCCGAGAAAAAGGAGATGGAAGCCAATGTCCTCAACTACGAACCGCACCGGGCGCTCTTTGTGCCGGACGACGACCCGCTGTTGTTTTACCGCAGGATAGCCGACATCGGACTCTCCCTGCTGAACCCGCAAGGACGGCTCTATCTCGAAATAAACTCTTCGTATTGGGGAGAAACGGCCGAAATGCTGCAACAAAAAGGCTACACCGCGATAACCGTAAAAAAAGACAGTTATAACAAAGAGCGATTTATAGCATGTACTCTGACGCAGAAGATAACGGACAAATAACATACGATGCCGCGTTAAAGCGTGCAGCCCGCCTCTGTGCGCGTTCCGAACAATGCGGGGCGGCGATAAGGCGTCGTCTTGCCGAATGGGGAGTAACGGACGACATATCGGCACAAGTAATGGAATACCTGTATAAAAACTCGTATATCGACGATTCTCGCTATATCCGCAGTTTCGTAAACGACAAATTCCGTTTCGGCAAGTGGGGGCGACAAAAAATCAGACACAGCCTCAAAGAAAACGGATTGACGGGGCAGGACGTAGAAACAGCGCTGAATGCAATCGACGAAGCCGAATATATGGCGGCTCTAAAAAAAGCCGTATCGGAAAAAGCCTCAAAACGCGGAGGCGCGGAATCGTATGCCGACAGAGCCGCAGTATATAACTTCTGCATGATGCGGGGCTACGAACCGGAGTTGATAAACCGTGCAATAGACGAATATCGGAAAAAAACATAGCCTCCGAGTGCGACAAGAAAAAATAAACCCGAATATGCAGCATGGCATAATACAAAACCGATGAACCTTATAACCCCGATAATAGACCTCTTTTATCCGCGCCTGTGCATAAGGTGCGGGAGCAAGTTGAACACAGTAGAAAAATACCTCTGTTCGCATTGCTTTGCAGGAATACCGGTAACAGACTCACATAAACTCCGCATCAACCCGATAGCAAACGCAATCGCCGATATGATAGAAGTAAACGAAGCATACGCTTGGTTCTATCACAACCGCAAAGGAAGTTACGGCAAACTGATATACGATATAAAATACTCATCGAACTTCAATCTCGCCCGTTACCTCGGATGCCAATATGCAAAAGAGTTGAAACAAGCGGGCAAACTAAAAGACATAGAGAATATAATACCCGTACCCCTGCACAGTTCCCGGAAAAAGTTGCGCGGATACAACCAGAGCGAAAAGATAGCAGAAGGAGTAGCGTCGGTATTCGGAGCAAAAATCAGGACGGACATGATAATACGGCAACGCGCAACCCCGTCGCAGGTAAAGAAGAGCAGATACGAAAGATGGGAAAACATGCAAGATGCGTTCGGTGCTTTACCCCCCGTTTCGGGCGAAGAAGAAAAAGGCATATTGCTGATAGACGACGTCATAACCACAGGCTCCACGTTGCTGGCATGCGCCTCGGCATTAAAAAAGGCAGGGTACAAGAACATATCCATTATGGGACTTGCATTCTCGAATGTCCTGTAACGCAAAAAAAACGGCGGGCGATATTGAAATCCGGCATATATTCCATACCTTTGCAAAAATAAGACAATACGAAGAGAAACAGAAACACCAAACAAATAAAATATAAACAATTATGGCATCGGTAGAAAAACTATTGGCAAAAAAACTGATAAATATAAGTGCGATAAAGCTGCAACCCTCCAAGCCGTTCACGTGGGCATCGGGTTGGAAGTCCCCCATATATACCGACAATCGCAAAACCCTGTCGTATCCCGAAGTGCGCACATTCATAAAGATAGAACTGACACGCATGATAACCGAGAACTTCTCCGGAATAGACGTAATAGCCGGAGTAGCAACCGGAGCGATAGCGCAAGGCGCACTGATAGCCGACGAATTATCGTTGCCGTACATATACATCAGGTCCACCCCCAAAGACCACGGACTGGAAAACCTGATAGAAGGCGACCTTAAACCCGGGCAGAGAGTTCTGGTTGTAGAAGACCTTATCTCCACCGGCAGCAGCAGTCTGAAGGCCGTAGAAGCAGTTCGCCGTGCCGGCGGAGAAGTAGTAGGCATGGCAGCCATATTCACGTACGGTTTCCCCGTAGCCGAAGAAAAGTTCAAAGATGCCGGAGTAGAACTGTGTACATTGAGCAACTATGCGGCAGTATTGGAAACCGCCCTCGAATCGGGATACATAACAAAAGAAGAACTGGCCGCATTAAAAGTGTGGCGCGAAAAACCGTCGGTATGGATGCAGTAGGAGACAATACGGGAAAATACGAAAGCCAGATAAAGTACGTAGCCGCATCGAGCGACTCGATATACGACATGCTCTCCGACCTGAACAACATAAGTCGGATAAAAGAGCGCATACCGGCCGACAAGATAAAAGACCTGCGGTTCGATACCGACACCTGTTCCATAACGGTCGAGCCGGTAGGCGAGATAACATTCTCGATATGCGAGCGGACGCCCAAAAAAACGATAAAATTTTCGGCCGTCAATTCGCCCGTACCCCTCAACCTGTGGATACAGATGCTGCCGACAGCAGAAAAAGAGGCAAAAATAAAAGTAACCTGTAAAGTAGAACTCAACATATTCCTGCGCAATATGGTTTCGCGGCAGTTGCAGGAAGCCGTGGACAGACTGGCCGACATACTGGCAGCTATCCCGTACGAAAAATAGAATACAGATGGCAGAAAAACTTTGGCAGAAAAAGACCGTAGTAAACTCCGAAATAGAAAAATACACGGTAGGACATGACAGAGAGATGGACTTGTACCTCGCACCGTACGACGTACTCGGTTCCATAGCACATATAACCATGCTCGAATCGATAGGGTTGCTCACCTCCGACGAATTGGCGCAACTCACCGCCGAACTCCGCAAGATATACGAAATAGCCGAGCGTGGCGAATTCGAGATAGAAGAAGGCGTAGAAGACGTCCACTCGCAAGTGGAACTTATGCTGACAAGACGGTTGGGCGACATCGGCAAAAAGATACACAGCGGACGCTCCCGCAACGATCAGGTTCTTGTCGATTTAAAACTCTTTATGCGGGCAGAGATAAAAACTCTTGTAGAATCGTGCCGGCAACTGTTCAATACGCTTATAAGCCAGAGCAACCGCTACAAAGATGTACTGATGCCCGGATATACACACTTGCAGGTAGCCATGCCCTCATCATTCGGTTTGTGGTTCGGAGCATACGCCGAGAGTCTTGTCGATGACCTGATGCTGTTGCAGGCAGCCTACAAGGTAGTAAACCGCAATCCGCTCGGCTCTGCCGCAGGATACGGGTCGTCCTTCCCTTTGAACAGGACGATGACGACCGACCTGTTGGGATTCGATTCCATGAACTACAACGTAGTATATGCCCAGATGAGCAGGGGAAAAACCGAAAGAGTACTCGCATCCGCCATGGCCTCGATAGCAGCCACCATATCCAAACTCGCATTCGATGCCTGCCTCTACAACTCGCAAAACTTCGGATTCATAAAACTCCCCGACGAATATACAACAGGGTCGAGCATAATGCCGCACAAAAAGAACCCCGACGTATTCGAGCTGACGCGAGCCAAATGCAACAAACTGCAAGCGTTGCCGTACCAGATAACGCTCATAACCAACAATCTGCCGTCGGGATACTTCCGCGACATGCAGTTGATAAAAGAATCATTCCTGCCGTCGTTCGACGAACTTAAAGAGTGTATAAAAATGACCGACGAAATGGTAGGCTTGATAAAAGTAAACGAAGACATACTCTCCGACGACCGATACAAATACATGTTCAGCGTAGAAGAAGTAAACCGTCGAACCCGCGCAGGTATTCCGTTCCGCGACGCATACAAGCAGGTAGGGATAGAAATAGAAGAAGGCCGTTTCATCCCCGACAAGAAAGTAACCCATACCCACGAAGGAAGCATCGGCAACCTGTGCAACGACAAGATAACCATGCTCGAGCAGAAAGTAGTGGCAGGCTTCGACTTCCACAAAGCCGAAAATGCCCGCGACGCACTGTTGGGACGCAAATAGGGTTTACCCGAGGCCACATGGAAAACAAACAGCACGGGCACGCAACAAAACGTACCCGCTGCTGTTTATATACTCCACGGGCAATAAATAAGAAACGTGAAGTATGGCAAAACGAAATACCCCATGAAAAAATATCTGGCATACATAACAGCCGCCGTCGCGTTAATATCATGCTCCGATGTAAACGACGAGAGGATTCCGTATGTTACCGTGCGGATAGAAATACTGTCGGCATATCAAACCAATCCCTCATGGTGGCCTGCAGCACCGGCCGAAAGCGTAGCATACCAGAGTCCCGATTATCCGTACGGCTTCCCTTACACAATATCCACATACACGGGATATGGCGGCGTTATGGTCGTGTGCGGTTACGATGACGCATATTATGCCTACGACATGGCGTGTCCCGTAGAGAGGGAAGCCGGTGTCCGTATATATGTCGATGAAAACATGGACGGCCGGTGCAAAGTGTGCGGCTCCACATACGACCTTTTCTGGGGCAGCGGAGCGCCGAAATCGGGCGAAGCATCAACACAAGGATACGGACTGCGCAAATACTCCGTAACATATATCCCCGCAAACGATTCGTACATAATCTCAAACTGATAATACGAAACATCCCACAATCTTGCCGGATTACATGATTTTAAGCCCCGACCCCGTTTAGCCGCGCCTGTAAATCAACTTCACGTTTACGCTGCCGGCATACAGTTCCGAGCCGCAACAATGCCGGTTGAAAATCCGATAATGGCACAAGAGTCCACCGGCCATTAAAATAACGGAGCAAACAGACGAGAAGCAAGATAAAATAAAAACTCCGCCATAAACTCCCGTTTTTCGTTCACGGCATATTACGCCCCTGTAAAACCACAAAGCGTTAAAGGCAAGCTAAAAAAGGAATATAAAAGAAGAGACTACGGTTGCTGTTCGAATACGCTTCTGTGTACAGCCGTATCGTTCAAGCTCTTATCCCTCATTATACGGTATTTGTATATCAGGAAAGCAGTAAAGAAGTACAAGACCGACAATCCCCATAAAGACAGATAATACCCTTTGACGTCATTTATCGTAGCCCCCATGGTATTCATGTGGACGAACCCCTTTATGCCGAATGTGGAAGGAATGAACTGAGCTATCAATTTAAGAAAATCGGGCATGACGAAATCCGGCCACGTAATACCCGACAAGAACAAGAACGGGACAGACGTGAAGACAAAAAGAATAAAAGAACTTTCGCGCTCCTTGCAAAAGACGGAGAGCGTCATGCCGAGCAGGATAGAAGCCAACAGGAACGGCGTTATAAATATATATATATCCCATTGCGGGGCATTTTGCGGGAAGCGGAACAACCATGGAACGATATGCAGGACATATATGGCGTTAATTATATACAACGAGTAATAGCAGAGCGTTTTGCCGAAAATCAGGTGTATTATGTTCCTGTTCTCGCTCTCCGACCTGTCGTAATAGTAAAACCTCAATCTCCGTTTCTCGTACATCCCGCCGGCCAGCATCCCTATACCGAGGATAAGGCTCTGTTGAAGAATCAGTATCAGTACGGCAGGAATAAGGAACGTACCATATCCGCTTTCCGGATTGTACAGAGTTATGGAAGAAGAGGGGATAGGGTTCATTATAACCTGCTTCTCCTTCCGCGAATCGCCGCCCAAAGCCTCGCATTGCAGTTCCGCACCCAGTTTCAGCGTTACATCCGTTAAGGCTATAAGCAACGACTTGTAGTTCAGCATCATGCTCATATCGCAATACATCAGCACCGGGCTCTGTTCCCCTCTCATAACCTTCTTGCTGAAATCGTGCGGAATATACAGTATGCCGAAACATTCCCTTTTGTACATCAACCGTTTTGCCTCCTCCATGTTGGCGCAGTACGAAATGTTCTTCACATCCGGCGAAGCATCCATGTCCCGTACCAACTGCCGGCTCAAAGGCGTGCGGCAGTCATCCACAACGGCCATAGGAACATCCCTTACCAGTTCGGTATTGTAAATCAGCGCATATACCACAGGATAGGCAAAAGGCAGCGCGAAGAAGAAGAGAAGCACCCCGTAATCTCTAAACACGTAAGTGTATTCATCCCTCCATATCCTGCAAGTATTCAGGAACCCTATGTGCAGCCGTTTGATTAACCTTTTCATGTTACGGAACGTATATTTGTCTTAACATAGCCAGTTTCAACCTTTTAAGAAGAGGAAGAGCAGCTGCGAAAAAGGCAAACAAGTAAAGATATTGCATTAAGGAATAGTGTATGGGTATTCCGTTAAGAGCCTGTCCGCAGTATATCAGAAAGTAATGTCTCAACGGAACTATCTCGCTGAATATCTGCATCGGTTCGTACATGGCCTCGGTAGGAAAAGTAAACCCTGCCAGCGACAATGACAATACGCCGTAGAGACCCGCAGCACTCAATCCCACCCTTAGCGACGGCACGAAACTCATTATTATTACACCCACGCTTTGCGAAGCAACAACCAACATCACCATTGCCACTACCATCGGCAAGAACCCGTTTGCATGAGGAAACTTCAAGTATCCGTACATCAAAGACAGGTAAAAGATACCTATAAGCGAGAACAAGATTGTTTGAGGCAAAAGTTTTCCGGTAATGGCAAGAATAATAGAGTTGTTGCTTTCCGAAATCCATTCCCTTGCCGTTTGCCGTTTTACCTCCTGACCTATGCAGAAACATGTCATAAGCAAAATCATCAACTGCAACATTCCGGGCAAAAGGTTATTGTTTAAGTACACCGAGTAGTTCAGCCACGGATTGCCCAGTGCGACAGCCTCATAACTTATAGGTTGCAGTTGAGGCATAATCTGATATTCATATTCACCCTTGGCGAGTTTCGTCTGCATCGTAACCTTACCCGAAGAGAGTACGGTCATTGTCTTGAACCCTTTGAACAATAAAGCGGCAGGAATAAAATAAGCATTGTTTGTATAATACGATATTTCAGGCTGCCTTCCCGACATGGCCTTAGCCTCGAACCCCTCAGGAATAATCAAAAAACCGTATATCCTGCCCATCTGCACATCCTCGCGAGCTTCGGTAAAGCTGGCAGGTTGCGAAACAACATCCATCATCTCCAGCGAATTCAGATTCCTGACAAGCGCTCTCGAAGTCGGCGTATTGTCCAAATCAACTACACCGGCCGGAATTTTCTGCGGCAACCCGCTGCTCATCATCGGTATATATATAGCGCAGCACAGCAGCGGGGCGATTATTATGCCCAATATGTATATGGGACGCGATATTATGATTTCAATTTCGCGACCCGATACCCGTTTCAGAATATCGACATAATATTTTATCTTGTCGATTAACATATATCCCGTATTCCTTACCGGACAGAATTATTTCAGTTTCAGCAGCACGGACATTCCCGGACGCAGGTTTTCGACTTTTTCCGTCGGCCTGGCCTTAATCTCGAATGTCTTGGCATCGTAGCTTCCGGTTACCTTCGTCGCTCTCCATACCGCATAACTGCCCATATCCTTTATGTAGTAAACCTTCAAAGTCGTCTCTTTGTTTCCGAGAGCGGGAATAGTCGCTTTTATTTCAGCGCCCATCGGAAGTTTCTCGAGTAGCTCCTCCCTTACGTTGAAAGTAACCCACATGTCGTTCAAATTCAACACGTTCATTATAGGAGTCCCCTGACCCACAAGTTCTCCCGCATTGGGGAATATATCGGAAATCTCGCCGTCGATTGGAGACGTCAGATAAGAATCGGCCAATACCGATTCAACTTGAGCTATTCCGCTTTGAGC
>JADIMW010000062.1 GCA_017694415.1 Candidatus Caccoplasma merdipullorum | reverse complement strand
CGCAACCTCGTCGAAGCCATAATGTGGCACGGCGGAGAAGGAGAAGCATCGAAAAATATATTTAAAAAAATGAGCAAGGAAGACCGCGACGCGTTAATCGCCTTCCTAAATTCCTTATAAAAAACATGTCATACAAAAATTGCATATTGAAGACATTGGCTGCGGCAATATTTGCGATAATGCCTTACACGGCCGCTGCACAATACGACGTAAATACCGAAAACGGTATAGTATCATTGGCAAATCGCGACGGATTTTCGATAAAATCGAAAAACGGCGACTTCATATTCAAACCCTATCTGTTGGTACAGGCAAGCGCAAACATAAACTATTACGACGATGAAGGACTCGACAAGGCTTACAATCAGGACAACATAGCAAACTCGGGATTCTCAATCCCGTATGCCATACTCGGTTTCACCGGCAAAGCCTTCGGCAAAGTAACCTTCAACCTTTCGATAAATGCAGCTACGACGGGAGCCGCCATTCTCCAGCAGGCATGGTTCGATGTTCAGGCAAAGGAGGCCTTTGCCGTAAGAGTGGGAAAATTCAAGACCCCGTTTTCCCATGCCTACCTTACAACACTCGGAGAAGCACTGCTGCCCTCTCTGCCTGTATCTTTGACATCATCCGTCATACTGCCGTACTCACTCAATGCCGTAACCCCCAATATTGCAACAGGTTTCGACCTCGGTGTAGAACTGCACGGACTGGTAAAAAACAAATTCGGTTATCAGATAGGCCTTTTCAACGGAACCGGAAACACCGTCAATCTGGCAACAAAAACATTAAGCGACGACTGGCATATCCCGTCCCTGCTTTATGCAACACGTCTTACATGGATGCCCAAAGGCGTTATGCCGGCCACGCAGGGAAGTCCGCATCTGTTGCATGAAAACAAGATGCTGATAGGCGTGTCGGCATCCCTGAACGTAGAGAGCGAGAATGAAAGCACCAACGATACACGGGTAGGAATAGAGTTCGCATGGCTTAAAAACCGACTCTATCTCGGCGGAGAAGCATACTATATGCATGTAGGGTTTACCAAAAGACAAAAAATAAGCGAAACATACAACTATATAGGCGGATACATACAAGGCGGCTACTTCGTCCTGCGGAATTTGCAGTTGGCGGCCCGGTACGATTTTTTCAACCGTAATGGTATGGATACCCCGGGATTCCTTAACATGCCGTCGGTAGGAATCAACTATTTCATAACCAAATGCAATCTCAAACTGCAGGCCATGTATCAGTTTATAGGCAGGGTAGGGCATGAGACGCAGCTCGACCGCGATAACGACGACCTCGGTTTGGCAACCCATTCGGGAATAATAATGCTGCAATATTCATTCTGAAAAACATGAAAGAGCAGATGAAAATAAAACAAAGCATACTTGCACTTATTATTACCGCAATTGCAGTATCGTGCGATGACGGCCGCATATACGATTCATCGGCTATAACCGCCACGACCGGACGCACGTTACACCTTACTGCAACAATAAAAGGCGCCGGCAACTGGCCCGACGGGTACAGACTGGTAACAGCCGGGTTCAACCCCACCAGCAACTATGCCCTTATAGCCAAAGACGTAATGCCGGCCGCCGACGGGACGGTCGAACACACCATGACGCAAATAGACGAAGAAGCCACAACCGTAGAGTTGTGCATAATAGACCGTTTACGCAAACGCATAGTAACATACGAAAGCCTCGATTGTACCGGAGCCGCAACCAATATAGAGATGAATTTAGGAGAGTTGGACGTAAGCATGTATCCAACCATACAAAACAAAATATTCAACACCTACTGCATCCAGTGCCACGGAGGAAGCACGTATGCAGGAGCAGGGTTATACCTTACGACAGGGAAAAGTTACGATGCTTTGGTAAACGTACAGTCCATAAAATCGCCTGCAGGCGCGTTACTTGTAACTCCCGGCAATGCAGAAGCAAGTTTCCTGCATACTGCGTTGAATACAGATATATCAAGCAGTTGGCGGATAGACCATATAGATATTATCCAATTTCCGGCATTGCTTACCATAATAGACGAATGGATTAATGCAGGAGCAAAAAAATAAAAACAACAACATGAAATACAATAAGATAGAATTACAAAAAGGAAGAGCCTTGGCAGAGATGAGTCTCTTCGAACCGGACGGGAAACTCCCCGAATACCATATAATAATACACGTTACAGAACGAATGTTACGCTTCGATGCCCAAAAAGAAGTACTCGTTGCGGCGTACGAAGAGTTGATAAACGAACACCGTCCGCAATTGCGCCCCCTGTTCAAACGCTATTTCATGAGCGACATAACCAATCAGATCGGCAGCGTGAAAATATCGGAAGCGGCGTTTCCCGAAAAATTGCGATGTGCGACCTCGTACATAGGACAACCCCCGCTCGACGGATGTAAAATATCGCTGTGGGTATATTGCGTATCAGGCGGAGAACGAAAAAACAGTATATACACATTACGCAGCGGAGTGCCGTTACAAGAAATCCCGACGAGTACGGCAGAACCTGCTATTTCCGATGAATCCGCCCATACTGCTATACAATATGCCGAAGAAACATGTTTCGAACACAATGGCTATACCCACATGTGGAGTGGCGGGCTTGAATGTTGCGGCGGAGATTCTGCCGACCAGACAATGCAACTGTTGAACACATACGAAGAGCATTTGCTCGAAACAGAAGCCACACTTAAAGATAATTGCATAAGAACATGGTTCTTCGTGCAGAACGTCGATGTAAACTATGCCGGAGTGGTAAAGGCGCGCAAAGCGAACTTCCTCACGCAGGGATTGACCGAAAATACCCACTACATAGCAAGTACGGGGATAGAAGGAAAAAGTGCCGATGCCCGGACATTGGTGCATCTCGACGCTTATTCGCTCACAGGAATAGAATCCGGTCAGCAACAATACCTGTATGCGCCGACGCATTTAAATCCGACATACGAATACGGCGTTACGTTCGAGCGCGGAGTACGGGTCAAGTACGGCGACCGCAGCCATATATACATAAGCGGAACGGCAAGTATCGACAACAAGGGACAAGTCATGTATAAGGGCGACATAGAAGCACAGACACGCAGGATGTGGGAAAACGTAAGCACACTTTTGCGTGAAGGCGGGGCGACATTCGCCGATGTTGCCAAGATGCTGATATATCTGCGCGATGTAGCCGATTACAAAACAGTGCGCAAGATGTTCGACATACAATTCCCCGACACCCCCAAAGAATATCTCCTCGCTCCCGTATGCCGCCCCGCATGGCTTATCGAAATGGAGTGCGTGGCAATAACCGAAGATACCAATAAAGAGTATCGCGATTTGTGATGAAACCGTTGGCAGAAAAAATCGCTTTCGGGAGTTTGACAGCTGTAATAGCCGTAATAGGTACGGCAACTGTAATAGAAACCGGTATAGGTACGGAGCGCATATTTGCAACAGTTTACGGTACCGTTTGGTTCTCTCTGATGTGGGGAGTCGTAGCAGTCGCCTCCGTTTACGTATTAAAAAGGCGGTTGCGTTTTATGCGCCCTGCATCCGTTACGCTCCATGTGGCATTCATTATGATACTTGCAGGAGCATTGCTTACGCGTATTTCCTCGGAAAGCGGAATATTGCATCTCAGAGAAGGAGAGCCGACGGCGGTATATACCGATGAAAACGGTACGCGCCGCCCATTATCGTTTACCGCTGTGTTGAAAAAGTTTTCAACGGAATATTATCCCGGAACAGAAGCTCCGTCAGATTACATATCTCAAATAGCGATAACTACGCCAAACGGAAAAACCGAAAACAAAAAAATCTCCATGAACAATATAGCCACCGTCGGCGGATGGCGGTTATATCAAAGTTCGTTCGATGAAGACGGCAGAGGAAGCTGGTTGGCGCTCAACCGCGATATATACGGTATTCCTGTAACTTATGCCGGTTATATCATGCTGTTTGTGTCGTTTATATGGATGCTTGCGGAGCCGCGCGGAACTTTTAGGCGTATATCGTCCCGATTAGTGCGCAGGACAGCGGTAATATTGTTGCCTGCGCTGATGTTCTCCAGTACGGAAGCCGATGCCGCACCGACGACGTTATCGCAAAAACAAGCCTCGGCTTTTGGCAAAGTACAATTGCTTTTTAATGACAGAATCGCGCCGATACAAACATTGGCTGTCGATTTTACCCACAAGCTGACAGGCCAAAGCAGCCATGCCGGATATACGGCCGAGCAGGTCTTTGCAGGCTGGCTGTTTTACCCCGAAGAGTGGCAGTACGAACCGATGATAAAAATAAAAAGCCGTGCGTTAAGGCGCGAACTCGGGCTACGCGAATATGCCGCATTTATCGATTTCTTCGATTCCGACCGAAAATACATTCTCGAGCCATATTGTCGAAAAATGTATCTTTTCGGTTCAGACATCCCGTTCGGAAAAGCCGTACGCGAAGTGGATGAAAAGATACAGTTGATTATCATGTTACAACAAGGCACACTGCTGTCGGTATTCCCATACACCGACACCACCGGCCGTACCGTATGGCTTACGCCTGTCTCGGATATTCCGTCGTCAGCATCCGATGAATATCGAAAAGTCGTAAAAGGAATATTCCCGTTAATATATTCATCGGTAAGAGGAGGCGACGGACAAACCGAATATTTTGATGCAATAGAAGGCCTTATCCGTTTTCAAAAAGCAAATGCCGGCACGACGCTGCTGTCGGATATAAAGATAGCAGCCGAACAGATATATAACAATTACCCGTTTGCTACATACATATACAGAATAAATCTGCTTGTCGGGATAATGGCGTTTTTGGCCTCGTTGCTGTTCATAAGTCGCAATACGCGCGGCAACGCGATTTTGAAAAAAAGAGTTCAAACGGCAATATCGGTTTTTACCGTTGTTTCGTTTACGATACTTACGGCAGGCATCCTGCTGCGGGCATATATATCGGCAAGGCTTCCGTTCGGAAACGGATATGAAACGATGCTCCTGTTGTCGTGGATTATTCTTCTGTTTGCACTGTTGCTAAAAAACAAGATACCGTGGATAAACTCTTTCGCTCTGCTGTTGTCGGGGTTTTTCCTGCTGATTTCGCATTTAAACCGGATGAATCCGCAGATAACCCCGCTGATGCCGGTACTGTCGTCGCCGTTATTAAGCCTTCATGTCGCAACCGTAATGGCATCGTATGCGTTACTCTCCTTTACTTTCATAAACAGTATCGCGGCATTACTGTCCGCCAAAATAGCATCAGATAGTGGAACATTGAAAAAACACGCCCTGATTTCTCGATTCCTTTTATATCCCGCGCTGGCTCTGCTGTCAGTCGGGATTTTCACTGGAGCGGTGTGGGCGAATGTCTCGTGGGGTGCATATTGGAGTTGGGACCCTAAAGAAGTTTGGGCACTGATTACCCTGCTTGTATATGCCCTACCTCTACATAAAGGGCAGATACCGTTTTTCCGAAAAGAAAAACAGTTCCATATCTATATGATAATTGCCTTTACAACGGTATTGATGACCTATTTCGGGGTAAATTACATACTTGGAGGTATGCACAGCTACGCATAAAGGCGTACGTACGGGAACAGGGATAAAAAAGATAAAGGCTTCTAAAACATTTTAGAAGCCTTTGTCTTTTTCTGCCGAGCCGATAGGGGGATTCGAACCCTCGACCCCGAGATTACAAATCACGTGCTCTGGCCAACTGAGCTATATCGGCAAATGGGTAAGCTATCTACATCGCGTCGCTACAACCGGCTACCCTTGCTGCGGTCAAGCCCTGGGGGGGTTCGCAAGGAGCTGACCGTGTAGGACTTACCCGGGCGCAAAAGTATGAAAACTTTTCATACCGTGCAACAACATGTCGGGATAAATTGAATTTATTTTTATAACCGGCTGCAAATAAGAATATTATTTTTGTAAAAAAATATCGTTTTTTTTACTTTGCCTACCGTTAAGAGTATTTTTGACAGTATGCAACCGCAAATTGGCTTAAATGTAGTAATTTTGCAAAAAATCATCCAGTAAGATATTATCCGGAAGTTGCAAGAAAAGAACAGACTTCCGCCCGTGTATATAAATATAGTATGGCAGAAGAGTTTAGACTGAAAAGCATAACGCAGTATGCAATGGAATACGGCACATATCTCGGCCTGTTCTTTATTGTCAAGTTTATTGTAAATGTCTTTTTGTTAAGATTCCCGGCTCTTAGTATCGTCATGGTTCTGATGCTGATAGCAGTCCCGGTAATCTCCTATTATTTTGTAAGGCGTTTCTGCGACGTGTTGCCTGTCAGGTCTATAGCCCGTATATGGCTTTTCGGCATATATCTGTTCTTTTTCGCTGCGTTACTTAGCGGAGCTGCAGAATACGTATATTACAGATATATAAATCCCGATTTCCTCTATCAGCAGCAACATCTGCTTGAAGGGATGCTCAGTGCGATGAATGAACAAAAGGGCGGGGAGATTTTCGATAATATGCGGACGACATTGCAAGAGAGCGGAGTGCAGTCGCCGATAGAAGCAGTATTCAGCGGTATATGGGGAACGGTATTTTTCGGTTCGCTATACTCCCTGTTATTGGCATTGTTTATGCGCAAGCCACAAAATAAAATATAAATAACAATTCGACAAGTTACAACTATGGATATATCGGTAGTAGTTCCGTTATATAACGAGGCAGAGTCGTTACCCGAGCTAACGGCGTGGATAAAGCGGGTAATGGACGAGAACGGGTTTACATACGAAATAATTTTCGTTAGCGACGGCAGCAATGACAATTCGTGGGAAGTCATCGAAACCCTGCGAGAAGAAAACAAAGCCGTCAGAGGAGTAAAGTTCCGCCGCAATTACGGCAAATCCCCGGCATTGCACGAAGGATTCAAAAGAGCCCAAGGCGAAGTCGTAATAACGATGGATGCCGACTTGCAGGACAGTCCCGATGAAATACCCCAGTTGTACAAGATGATTAAAATAGACGGATACGACCTCGTATCCGGGTGGAAAAAGAAACGTTACGACCCTCTCTCCAAGACAATCCCCACTAAGCTCTTCAATGCCACGGCGCGCAGAGTAACCGGAATAAAGTTGCACGACTTTAATTGCGGGCTCAAGGCATACCGCCTCGACGTGGTAAAGTCGATAGAGGTTTATGGCGACATGCACCGTTTCATGCCATATCTTGCAAAAATTGCGGGATTCACCAAAATAGGCGAAAAAGTAGTGCACCACCAGGCACGAAAATACGGTTCTACAAAATTCGGGCTCGACCGTTTCGTAAACGGATATCTCGACCTGATAACGCTTTGGTTCTTCAACAAGTTTGCGGCACAGCCGATGCACTTCTTCGGATTGCTCGGAAGTTTGATGTTCCTTATCGGTTTTGTGGCGGTAATATTCGTGGGAGCATATAAAATATATTCAATGATGAATTACATGCCGTACCGGTTGGTAACGGAATCACCGTATTTTTACATAGCACTGACGATGATGGTTCTCGGGACACTCTTGTTTCTGGCCGGATTCATCGGAGAACTCGTCGTTCGCAATTCATCCGAAAGGAACCGTTATAATATAGACAAGGAGATATAAAGATGACAGACATAAAAGACTTTATGGAACTCGTACGGCAACGTTCGTCGGTAAGACGCTATTCCGAACGTCCCGTAGAGCGGGAAAAAATAGAACTGTTGCTCGAATCGGCACGTCTTGCGCCGTCGGCGGTAAATTTCCAGCCGTGGAAATTTATAGTAATTACAAGTACAGAAGGAAAAGAGGCTTTGTGTCAGAGTTATACAAACGATTGGTTTCGTACGGCATCCGTTTATATAGTAGCATGCGGCAATCATGCAGTGTCGTGGCATCGCAGATTCGATACAAAAGACCACTGCGATATAGACGTGGCAATTGCCGTGGAACACATTTGCCTATGTGCCGCAGCACAAGGATTGGGAACATGTTGGGTATGTAATTTCGACCCCGTCAAACTCGGCGAATACCTCGCCCTCCCCGAAGGGTGGGAGCCGGTAGCCATAATACCGGTAGGCTATCCCGAAGGCGACGGAGCAGTACGACCGAAAAACAGAAAAACGATAGAAGAAGTAGCCGAATGGATAGAGGACTGAAAAATCTGAGACATGCAGTTCTTGCGATTATTTCGCTTTGTGTCGTAGCCGGATGCGGCGACGAATATTGCGATGAAAGCGGCAGCGGAATCCCCCTCGTAGGAATATACACGATGGAGAATCCCCCTGTGGCAGCATCCCTCGACTCCCTTACCGTTTACGGCAAAGACCAAAAAACCGATTCCATGCTGTACGACACCGTAAGCAATGTCCATACGTTCTACACACCGCTCGATATAGACAAAGACGAAGTAAAAT
>JADIMW010000061.1 GCA_017694415.1 Candidatus Caccoplasma merdipullorum | reverse complement strand
GTCAAAACGGCGAAACGGCCGCCCGATACGAGCAGTTCGGCACCTTGCCGCAACATTGCGCGCAGACTTCCCAGTTCGTCATTGACTTCTATTCTCAAAGCCTGAAAAAGTTGCGAAAGTTCCTTTTTCTGCTGTTTGGGATTGATAAGGGGCATAACCGTTTCAACAAGAACATCGACATCCGAAATCTGCCCCGTACGTCTTCGGGCAACCACGGCGGCGGCAATACGCCTCGAATTTTTCAACTCGCCGTAATTGTAAAACAACGCTGCAAGCCGTTCTTCATCGTACAGATTGACAATATCGGCAGCCGATACCGCAGCCGCCCTGTTCATCCGCATATCGAGCTTTCCGCCGAGGCGGAACGAAAATCCCCTTTCGGGCATGTCGAAATGGTGGAACGAAACCCCCAAATCGGCAATAATCCCGTTCACCTTCTCCACACCGTAATAGCGCATGAAGTTTCTCAAAAACCGGAAATTACCCCTTACAAAAACAAACCGCGGGTCGTCGATGACATTCTCCATAGCATCCTCGTCCTGGTCGAAAGCGAACAGTCTGCCGCCGGCATCGAGACGTCTTAAAATTTCCTTAGAGTGTCCGCCGCCGCCAAAAGTAACGTCCACGTACGTTCCCTCTCCACAAACACCAAGAGCATCCACACTTTCAGACAACAATGCAGATATGTGATAAACAGGCGATTGCATCATCAAATCAAAATCTTCCGCAACTAATATTTTAAAGGCCAAAGTTAGCGAAAAAAACATTTATACCTCTATTATTACGGCTATTTTTACAAGTAACGGAAAATAAGATTGCAAACAGCCGCAAACATTACTTAAACAAGCCCCGGCAGATAAAAAATAAACATTAAAAATAGTTAGACATCAGCAAGAATATAGTATATTTGCCAATCTTTTTTATATAAAAGATGGATAACAAGCCAATACAAATAGATATTGATAAGGTTGTAAAGAGCAGAGTCCGCAACGGCAAAGGCTTGCCGGGGTTCATAGTCCGCTATCTGAAAAGAATCATCCATCAGGACGAGATGAATGCATTTCTTAAGGACAACTACATGAAACGCGGAATAGATTTTGCCGAAGGGTGCAAGGGGCTGTTCTCAGCCGACTGGGAAATACACGGCGAAGAGAACATTCCGTCCGAAGGAAAATTCATTTTTGCCAGCAACCACCCGCTGGGAGGTCTCGACGGCATACTGCTTATGACCTATCTTGGCAGACGCTACGACAACAAGCTGAAAGTACAGGTAAACGACCTGCTTATGAACGTAGAACCGTTAAGCCCCGTATTCCTGCCGGTAAACAAATACGGCAGACAAAACCGCGAATCGGTACTCGAAACGGAAGAAGTTCTCGCCTCCGACAACCAGTTGCTCGTTTTTCCGGCAGGGCTCTGTTCAAGGATGACGAACGGAGAGATAAAAGACTTGGAATGGAAAAAATGGTTCATAACCACGGCCGTAAATACCCGACGCGATATAATTCCGATATATTTCGACGGAAAAAATTCGAAATTTTTTTACCGGTTTGCCAATCTCCGCAAAAAATTAGGCATAAAATTCAACGTGGAACTGATATATCTGCCCGACGAAATGTTCAAGGCCCGACATAAAAAATTCGGCATCTATTTCGGCAAGCCCATACCGTGGCAGACGTTCGACGACAGCAAAAAGCCCAAAGAATGGGCACAATATGTAAAAGAGCGAGTTTACAAACTGAAAACAGAATAACACGTATCTCTATGGAAGAAATAATTCCAAAGGTCGCGAGAGAGCTGATAAAAGCAGAACTGACCGACGACAAGTTTCTGAGGCACACGCGTAAATGCAACAATGAGATTTACATAACCGATGCCGCAAGTTCGCCCAACATAATGCAGGAGATAGGGCGGCTTCGCGAGATAGCATTCCGCTCGGCCGGAGGAGGGACGGGAAAAGCCGTCGATATAGACCAGTACGACACTATGGAGCCCCCGTGCAAACAACTCTTCGTCTGGGACCCGCAGGAAGAAGAGATACTTGGAGGATACCGCTACATACTGGGCGAAGAGATAAAATTCACCCGCCCCGGAGTACCGCGCATAGCCACGGCACACATGTTCAACTTCTCCGAAAAGTTCATAAACGACTACCTCCCCTACACGATAGAACTCGGGCGGTCGTTCGTAACCCTCGAATACCAGTCGTCGCGAGCCGGCACAAAGGGGATATTCGCCCTCGACAACCTGTGGGACGGATTAGGCGCACTGGTAGTAAAACACCACCAAATCAAATACCTCTTCGGCAAAGTAACCATGTATCCGTCATACTCGATAGAAGGGCGCAACATGATACTCTATTTCCTGCACAAATACTTCCCCGACAAAGAGCATCTGGTATGGCCCGAAAATCCGCTCCGGACAAACATCGACGAAGCCAAGATGCAGGAAATATTCCACTACGGCAACTTCAAGGAAGACTATATGGCTCTCAACGCCGGAGTCAGAAGCATGGGCACCAACATTCCGCCGCTTGTAAACGCATACATGGGACTCTCCCCCACGATGCGGATGTTCGGTACAGCCATAAACGACGAATTCGGCGACGTAGAAGAATCGGGCATACTGATAACCATCGACGACATATTCGAAGAAAAGCGCAACCGCCACATCAGCACCTACTCCGAAAACGACACAAAATAACAGCGCCATGCCCACAAAACCGTCATACCGGCAAGCAGCGGCAACAATACCGCTCCTCGCGGCACTTCTCATACTTATATCGGCAGGGTGCAGCGTAAACGAAGGACGCATAACCAAAACCGGCGACATACCGGCAGGATATGCCGACACCACATACTACATAGACGACAACGACGAACCGCAACTTGCAATCACCTACCGCGACGCCTCGCTGTTCCGCGAAGGCCTCGCCGTGGTAAACAACGACGGCAACTACGGATACATCGACGACGACGGCGAAATGACGCTCCCCGACATATACAAAAGCGCAACCATATTCCGCAACGGCAAGGCATGGGCAGTACGCAGCGGCAGCGCACCCGGAGTAATAAACCGCAAAGGCGAAACAAAATTCACATTGGGGCAGGCAATAGAAGCAGAGATATTCTACGAAGGGCTCGCACGCTTCACGGCAAAAGAGAGCGGCGACATACGTTACGGGTTCGTAACGGACGAAGGAGAAACAACAGTCCCCGCCATATACTACGGAGCAACGCGTTTCAGCAACGGGCTGGCATCAGTAGAAGACATGAACGGCAAATGGGGCTACATAAACACGAAAGGCGAAGCCGTAATACCGGCCACATTCGATGCAGCAGGCACCTTCGACAAAGAAGGATACGCCATAGTCCGCACCGACAACAAATACGGCATAATAGACAAAAACGGAAAATACATACTGCAACCCGTATTCGAGTGGCTCGAAAAAGACGGGCAACACTACATCGCCACCCGCGAAGGCAAATACGGCTGGAGCGACCGTAAAGGAGAATGGATAATAGAACCGCAGTACCGTAATGCCCTCCGTTTCTTCGATGCCGAACTGGCCCCCGTACAACTCTCCGGCGGCAGGTGGGGCTACATAAACAAAAAAGGGAAAATAAAGATAAAAGAACAGTTCGATGAAGCCTATCCCTTCGTAGGCAACAAGGCGCTGGTAAAAGTAGGGCCCTACTACGGATTCATCAACGGCGACGGCAAATACGTCATCAACCCCGGCTATACGTGGATAAGCCCCGACTACATAAGCAACGCCGTAAACGGAGAGCCGTACTACACGAAAGTACAGACCGACCTGAAATAACAGGCAGCCGGCAGCATCGCCACCCGCACCCTTTTACAACACCGCAACCGTAAGGAGAAAGCAAAAAAACGGCGGAAGAAGCATAAAAACTTCATCGCCGATAATCTCCATACAACAAACGGATACAATGCAAAGCCGCATTGCGCAACACGGCAGAAGCCCGTCATTCCGGGCGGGTGAATTCCCGCCCCTCATAAGCCTCAATCGCCGCGGCGCACTCCGGCAAAACAGGTTTGCTAAGGCCGGTCGTGGCATCGAACCCCACCATAACGGAACGACCCGTACCCTTAACCTGCCCCGTATCCGGATTCACAATCCGCTGCACAAGAACCAGACTCTTGTGTCCTATCTCTACCGTAGCCGTCTCGACAGCCACCGGCTCGTCCATAACGATAGGAGCGAAAAAATCCGCTTCGGCATGAGCCACCACAAGTCCCATGCTGCGCCAGTTCATGAACCCGCCCCACACACGTTCGAAATAGGCAACCTTCCCGATATCGAAAAACGAGAAGAAGAGCGTATTGTTGATATGCCCCATTATGTCGTAATCGTTAAAACGAGGCTGGACAGAAACCCTGTGGCGAAAAATAACAGAATCCATAAACCCACTATCTGAAAACAATATCCTTAATCGTATCGTGTCCCGTAACAGCATTCAAACGCTCCAGAAGCGACGATTTGTTCATGACAAGTTCGCTGCGCACAACCGACGACGACAGACAGACGACCATAACCCCCTCCCTTACACGCACATCATTTACATACTGCATCATCGCCTCCCCTATCACATCGCCCAATGCCGCAACCGCCGAACACTCGTCGAGTTTGCTCTCCAAACCGTACTTCCGCACAAACGTACGGAGCACCTCGCTGATATGCAACGTCTCTTTCCTTCTCATACCATATCCGAAACAACACCGTTTTCCACACCGAACAGACGGTACTCGCCGGCAGCCGAACGAAGAATAGCATCGAGATACTTGCGGTTGGTATCCGTCACGAAAATCTGACCGAAGCCGCTGCCCGAAACTATCGCCATAATACGCTCCACACGCGAAGCATCCAGCTTGTCGAAAATATCATCCAGCAAAAGCAGCGGAGTCTTGCCAGAACACCTCTTCAAGAACTCGAACTGCGCCAGACGCAGCGCAATTACAAAACTCTTGGTCTGCCCCTGCGAGCCGAACTTCTTCAGTTGGAATCCCCCTATCTCCATAACAAGGTCGTCCTTATGCACGCCGCGCGTGGAAAACCCCACGGCCATATCCCGCACACGCGATTCGGCAAGCTGTGCAGGCAAATCCCCTTCGGCCGCATGGGAGCGGTACGACAACGACACCGTCTCGTCGCCTGCACAAATATCGGCATAAAACCGTTCGAACACCGGGACGAACTCCTCGACGAACGGAGCCCTGCGCGCATAAATGAAATCCGCCGCGCACCCC
>JADIMW010000060.1 GCA_017694415.1 Candidatus Caccoplasma merdipullorum | reverse complement strand
CTATAACGAATGTCTGTCCAAGTTCATTTCGCAACCTCAAAAACAGAGAATGCAATTCCTCCTTCTGGCGCATGTCGAGGCTTCCCGACGGTTCATCAGCAAAAATCACATCCGGGTTGTTCATCAGGGCGCGGGCAACAGCCACACGTTGTTTCTCGCCGCCCGACAATTGAGCAGGCTTATGCTTCATCCTCTCGGAAAGGCCGAGGAAATCGAGCAGTTCAGCCGCACGTGCCGATGCCGCAGACCATTTATCCCCTTTTATCAAAGCAGGAATCATCACGTTCTCCTGCGCCGTAAATTCCGGCAATAGCTGGTGGAACTGAAACACAAAACCGATATGGCGGTTTCTGAAGTCGGCCAAAGCAGACTCCTTCAGTAACGTAAGGTCGGTACCGCAAATCGACACGCTGCCGGCATCCGGAGCATCGAGCGACCCCAATATCTGCAACAACGTCGTCTTACCCGCACCGCTCGGGCCAATAACAGACACCACCTCCCCTTTCGAGATAGAAATATCCACCCCTTTCAGCACCTCGATATTACCGAAGTTTTTGTAAATACCCTTAGCCTCAACCATTACCATAACCCAGCAATTTTACGGACGGCATAAGCCGCCAGATAACACCCGAACAAAGCCGGCATAAACGACAGCGTACCCACAGTCGAACGCTTGTTGCGCTCATCGACAGGAAGCACGAAGCGAGCAGGCACAGGCTCGACGGAAAACACCGTCATAACCCCCGAACGGATACCCCGTTCACGCAGCCCCCTCCTCACCACGCGGGCAAGCGCACACTGCTCCGTTTTCGAAATATCGGCAAAACGCACAGCCGAAGGGTCGATTCTACCTCCCGCCCCCATCGACGAAACCACCTCCACGCCCAGCTCCTTACAAGCAGCAATAAGCGCCACCTTAGGAGCCACCGTATCAATAGCATCGATAACCATGTCATACCCGCCGTCGGCAACAATCCCCGGCATCTCCGCAGCCTCCACATAACGCGGGACGACATTCAGGACAATATCGGGATTAATATCCCTCAAGCGGGCGGCCATAACCTCGGCCTTCAACAACCCCACACTCGACGACGTAGCCGGGAGCTGGCGGTTGATATTCGACAACGCGACCGTATCACCGTCGATAACGGTCATACGGCCAACACCCGAACGGGCAACAAGTTCGGCGGCATAAGCGCCCACACCGCCAAGCCCCACAACAAGCACATTAGCTCCGGCAAGACGTTTCAGCCCCTCTTCTCCGACGATAATACCCGTCCTCGACAACCACTCGCAACCGTCAATCCACACCGAAGCCATTACAAACCGGGCAAATCAGCCGTTATTCTTCAACGACTCGTTCATAAACATAGCAGCCCTGCGGCCGTCGCCCATTGCGAGGATAACCGTCGCGCCGCCGCGGACAATATCGCCGCCGGCATACAAATCGGGCAAAGCCGACTTCATGGTATTCTCGTCCACGACGATAGTCCCTTTGCGACTAATCTCAAGACCCTTAACCGTATTCGGGATAAGAGGGTTGGGCGAAACACCCACACTTACGATAACCTCGTCTATCTCGAGCGTCTCGACAGCCCCTTCGATAGGCTCCGGCGAACGGCGGCCAGACGCATCGGGTTCACCCAGACGCATCTTCTGCAACTTCATCGCCTTAACGCGACCCTTTTCATCCCCTATATATTCAATCGGATTGTGCAGCGTCATAAACTCCACACCCTCCTGTTTGGCATGATGCACCTCTTCAACGCGGGCAGGCATCTCCTCCTCGCTACGGCGGTAAACAATAATGGCACGTTCGGCACCCACACGTTTTGCGGTACGCACCGAGTCCATGGCGGTATTACCGCCGCCTATTACAGCCACGCGTTTCCCTTTCAGCACGGGAGTATCAGAATCAGCCGAAGCAGCCCCCATCAAATTGACGCGGGTAAGATATTCGTTGCTCGACATCACCCCTATCAGGTTCTCTCCCGGGATATTCATGAAACGGGGCAGACCTGCGCCGCTGGCCACGAACACGCCCTTAAAGCCCATCTCGTGCAAATCATCATAAGTTATCGTCTTACCGACGATGCAGTCCGTCAAAAACTCCACGCCCATCTTGCGAAGGCCGTCGATTTCCACATCCACTATGCTGTTCGGCAGACGGAATTCGGGAATACCGTATTTCAGCACGCCGCCAATCTCGTGCAGAGCTTCAAACACGGTAACAGAATATCCGTATTTCGCCATTTCGCCCGCAAACGACAGACCGGCAGGGCCCGAACCCACAACGGCAATCTTGATACCGTTCTTGTCCTTTATTTCAGGAACGGAGATATTTCCGCTCTCGCGCTCATAATCGGCGGCAAAACGCTCCAGATAACCTATCGCCACAGGCTCCTTCTTCAACTTCTGCTTGTAGAAGCATTTCGACTCGCACTGTTTCTCCTGCGGGCAAACACGGCCGCACACGGCCGGCAGCGCGCTCGTAAGTTTCAACGTCTTGGCAGCCTCCAGAATTTCGCCGCGTTCAATATTCTTGATAAAAGTCGGGATATAGATTCCCACCGGACACCCCTCGATACATTGCGGGTCGGGGCAGTCCAGACAGCGCGACGCCTCGCGACGCGCCTGTTCCAACGTAAGGCCGCAATTAACCTCCTCGTTGTTGGTAATACGATAAGCAGGGTCCAGTTCAGTCATCCTTACCCTTTCTATATTGACCCTGTCCTTATTCTTAATCTCCTTGCGTAACTCCTCGCGCCACGCCTCGGCTCTCTGCGCCGATATAATTTCCTTACTCATAGCTATCCTTAAGCAAATGCCTGTAAATTATTCCATTCCCTTGTAAGACGACAAACGCATAAGCATCTCGTCGAAATCCACCTGATGAGCGTCGAACTCAGGGCCGTCCACGCAAACAAACTTCGTTTTACCACCCACGGTAATTCTGCACGCGCCGCACATACCCGTACCGTCGACCATTATCGTATTAAGCGAAGCAACAGTGGGGATAGAATACTTTTTGGTAAGCAGCGACACAAACTTCATCATAATAGCCGGACCTATGGTAACGCACAAATCCACCTTCTCGCGGTTAATCACCATCTCTGCGCCCTCGGTAACAAGCCCTTTGTTGCCATACGACCCGTCATCCGTCATAATAATAACCTCGTCGGCCGAAGCACGCATCTGTTCCTCCAGAATTATCAATTCCTTGGTACGGGCGGCGAGCACCACAACAACCCTGTTTCCGGCAGCCTTGAAAGCCTCCACGATAGGAAGCAGCGGAGCTACACCCACGCCGCCGCCGCAGCAAAGCACCGTACCCACTTTCTCGATGTGAGTAGCCTGCCCCAGCGGGCCCACCACATCACAAAGGTAATCGCCCGGTTCCAGAGCGCATATTTTTTTCGTGGACTTACCCACGGCCTGAATAACAAGCGTTATAGTCCCTTTCACAGGGTCGGCCTGCGCAATAGTCAGCGGGATTCTCTCCCCCTTATCACAAGAGCGCACGATAACGAAGTGGCCCGCACGTCTGGCCTTGGCGATAAGCGGAGCCTCCACTACGAGTTTTACGACATTTTCCGAAAAATGCTCTTTCTCTAAAATTTTATTCATCCTATATCAAAAAAAGTTAGCGTCCAAAGGCAAACAACCGCGGACAAAACAAAAAAACAATTCCAGTCCCGTAAAGGCAAAAAAAGACGCATCCCCCTCTGCCATACAATCATTCAACTTGCAAAGATAGTGCAAAGTTAAGAGACGAACAAAAAAGTATAAAAAAGCAACATAAGCAAAAAAGCCGGCACATAAAAGACAATACCGCAAGAACAAAATACGGCGGGCACGACAAACAAAGCACAAAAGCAGACAAAAGATATTTGCAACAATCCCGACAAAGCATTAACTTTGTCGGCGAAAAACAAAAAAGAGTGGAAGGATTTGGCTGCTTGCAACCACCGAAAAAAATGCTAAAACCGCGTTCAACCGCCGAGTGTCTGTATCCGCACCGAGTCCACCGCTCCACAAACCATAAAACAACAACAAAAAAGATACAGCCATGAGTTATCTGTTCACATCAGAATCAGTATCGGAAGGACATCCCGACAAAGTAGCAGACCAGATATCCGATGCCCTGCTCGACGAATTCCTCGCCTACGACGCGACCTCCAAAGTAGCGTGCGAAACACTCGTAACCACGGGACAAGTAGTAATAGCCGGCGAAGTAAAATCCGATGCCTACGTCGATTTAATGGACGTAGCCCGTCGCGTAATCAACCGCATCGGCTACACCAAAAGCGAGTACATGTTCGACGGCAGTTCCTGCGGAATCATGTCGGCCATACACGAACAGTCGCCCGACATAAACCGCGGCGTAGAACAAGCCGAAGAGATGCAACAAGGCGCCGGCGACCAAGGGATGATGTTCGGATACGCCTGCGACGAAACAGACAACTACATGCCGTTGCCGCTTGATCTGGCGCACCACCTGCTGCGCGAGCTGGCCGACATACGTCGCGAAGGGACAGCCATGCCCTACCTGCGCCCCGATGCAAAATCGCAAGTAACCGTCGAATACGACGACAACGGCACGCCGCGGCGCATCCACACGATAGTAATCTCCACGCAGCACGACGAGTTCATCACCGCAGCCGAAGCAGGCAGCCAGGCCGCAGCCGACAAACAGATGTGCGACAAGATACACGACGACATAGCCCGCATACTGTTGCCCCGCGCAATACAAAAACTTCCCGTGCAAATACAACGCCTCTTCGACGACAAGATGACGCTTCACGTCAATCCCACCGGCAAGTTCGTAATCGGCGGGCCCCACGGCGACACCGGGCTCACCGGGCGCAAGATAATAGTCGATACCTACGGAGGCCGCGGAGCACACGGCGGCGGCGCGTTCTCCGGGAAAGACCCGTCGAAAGTCGATAGGTCGGGAGCCTACGCCGCACGCCACATAGCCAAAAACCTCGTAGCCGCAGGCGTAGCAAAACAAGTACTCGTACAAATCTCCTACGCCATAGGCATAGCCGAGCCCATAAGCATCTACGCCGACACCTGCGGAACAGCAGCCAACGGAATAAGCGACGCCGAAATAGCCCGCAAGATAAGCGAAATCTTCGACCTCCGTCCGCGCGCCATAGAGCAGCGTCTCAAGCTCCGCAACCCCATATACGAAGAAACGGCCGCATACGGACACATGGGGCGCACCCCGCAAACCGTAGTCAAACGCTTCAACTCGCGATACTACCCCCCGGTAGAGCGCGAAGTAGAACTCTTCACATGGGAAAAACTCGACTATGTCGAAAAAATAAAAAAAGCCTTCAACCTGTAACAAGGACAAAACGGCGCGACACGACAAACAGATACCGCCTCACAATACAACAATATGATTTTTATTTTATATCTTTGCCGTATAAACGACAAGGAGAAGGAGAGCACGCGCAAAAGCGGACAAAGAGTACCGTTCCCCCTGTCGCCGCCTGAAGCACCGCACAAAAAAGCCTGCAGCGTGGTTAAGCAGCAGGCAACAAACAACACGTACGATGCCGCAGGCAAAAGCGGGAAAGAGTCGCCACGAGGCATGACAAACCCCGCAAAAGAAAAGGACAACAATCGTTACACAACGCGACAGTCATGGACATAACAGCATACCTGCCCACGCTACCCATAACCAACTCGGCACTTATATTCTTCGTTGTGCTGACCATAATCCTTTTCTCGCCGATAATCCTCGACCGGCTGCACATCCCCCACATAATAGGGCTGATATTCGCAGGTATGGTAATCGGGCCACACGGAGCCAACATCCTCGCCTACGATGCAAGTTTCGAGATATTCGGAAACGTAGGCCTGCTCTACCTGATGTTCCTCGTAGGGCTCGAAATGAGCGTCTCGGACTTCAAGAAATACAAGAGGGAAGGGACAAGTTTCGGCATATACACATTCCTCATCCCGTTCGTGCTGGGAACCGCCTCGTCGCTATACCTGCTCAAGCTCGGGTGGCAGGCGTCGCTGCTGCTCGGTACGGTGTACGCATCGCACACGCTGATTGCGTTCCCCATAATAAGCCGTTACGGAGTAACCCGCACGCGGCCGGTATCGGTAGCCATAGCAGGCACGGTAATAACCGAAGTCATATCGCTTACCGGAATGGCCGTGATAATAGGCGTTACCGAAGGTGGGAACGGTCTTCTCTTCTGGGTCCGCTTCATAGCGGGGGTAACCGTATACGCCGCCGTGCTGCTTTACCTCTACCCCCGCCTTACCCGCTGGTTCTTCAAGAAATACAACGACCACGTCCTCCAGTTCATATTCATACTTGCGCTCGTCTTTGCCGCCGCATACATGGCCGAAGTTGTAGGCATGATAGGGATAATAGGCTCGTTCTTCGCCGGCATAATACTGACACGCTACATCCCGTCGGTATCGCCGCTGATGAACCGCATAGAATTCGTGGGCAACGCACTGTTCATCCCCTACTTCCTGATAGGCGTGGGGATGATGATAAACCTCAGCGGGTTCACATCGTGGCACAGCATATCGGTAGCGGCCATAATGATTGCGGTTGCAATAGCCACGAAATGGGCGGCGGCATGGATTACGCAAAAGAGTTTCAGGCTGCCCAGGACGGAGGGCGACATGCTGCTCGGCCTCAGCATCTCCAAAGCTGCCGCCACGCTGGCGGCAATGCTTATAGGCTACCGCATAGGCCTGTTCGACGACGCCATACTCAACGGCACGATACTTATGATACTCGTAACCTGTACGTTGAGTGCGTTCATAACCGAAAAGGCGGCAAAGAAGACAGCCATAGAGTCGCCCGCCGAACCCGCCAGGGCCCGTGCGGCACAAGGCCCTGTGCGCATACTGGTCCCTATCGTGGCCAATGCCGAGCTGACCGACAACCTCATAAACCTGGCCATAACGCTCAAGACGCCGGGTTCAAAAACGCCTCTCTACCTGCTGAATGTAATAAACGAAGCCCGGCAGGACTCGCCGTCGGCGCTTAAGCAGTCGAAAGAGATACTTGTGCAGGGGAGCAAGATTGCGGCCGCATCCGACATCCCGGTAAAGACCATAACCCGTTACGACATGAACGTGGCCGGCGGCATAATACACACGATAAAGGAAAACGACATATCGGAAGTACTGATAGGCCTGCACCGCAAGGTAAACATTGCCGACACCTTTTTCGGGACGAAAGCCGAGACGCTGCTGCAAGGCTCGAAAAAAATGGTAACGATAGCCAAGATGAATATCCCGGCCAACACAATCACCCGCATAGTGGTAGCCATTCCCCCCAAGGCAGAGCACGAAACCGGCTTCACCAAATGGATATACCGCATTTGCAACATGGCCACCCAGTTGGGTTGCAGGGTAATATTCTACGGACACCACGATACGCTGCTGCAGATAAAGGGACGCATATACCGCGCAAAGCGCAACATACGCGCCGAGTACCACGACATGGAGAGTTGGGCCGACCTGCTGATGCTAACCGGCGTAGTGCTGGAGGACGACCTTTTCGTAATCGTCTCCGCACGGAAAAACTCGGTATCCTACAACAGCGACATAGACAAGCTCCCCTCATACCTGAGCCGCTACTTTTCAGGCAACAACATAGCCGTGCTCTACCCCGAGCAATTCGGCGAAGAAGGCGAAATAATGTTCTTCAGCGACCCGTTGGCCATAAACGTAAGACAAAACCACGAATACCTCTTACGTCTGCGCAACACGATAAACCACTTCATGCCGAAGAAAAAGAAAAAAGAGAACTGAACGAGATGCCGGAAACAATAAAAACACGTATAAAAACACTACTCGCGCTACTGCTCATAACAACGGCAGCCAACAACGCCATAAGCCAGATAAGCGAAAAAGGCACGCCGCCGAGTTTCCGATACGACAGCGACGGCGACATGCAAACACGCGCCGCGGCCGAGCTCGTTCCCTACACGATAAATTCGCCGTTCACGGCAGCCCAACTCATAGAAGAAGACGAAAACGCCCCGTCGGGCACCCCATACCGAATAGGCATACTCCTTGCCGCAGGACTCGAATTCCCCCGCGACGCCGAAAAAAGCACCCTGCCCGGAGGCGAAGAGATATACCGGCTCCGCATAAAATCCGACGGAGCCACAGCCCTGTCGCTCTACTACGACCACTTCGAAATACCCGAAGGCGGCAAGCTCTACATATACAATGCCGACCACACACACCTGCTCGGAGCATATACCCGGGCGACCAATCCCGACGGCAAAGCCTTCTCGTCGCAGTTCGTCGCAGGCGACGACATAACACTCGAATACGCCGTACCCCAAAGCGGAGCGCTGCCCCAGATAAAAATCAGCGACATCGGATACGGATACAACCATCTCGAAATACGCAGCAGCAACACAGTCGATATAAGCTGCATGGTAAACATCAACTGTCCCGAAGGCGACAACTGGCAAGACGAAAAAGAAGGCATAATAAAAATGGCCACACGCTCAGGCTCATCAATATACAGTTGCAGCGCATCACTGCTCAACAATACCGGAACCACCCCCATACCCTACATATACACCGCCTTCCACTGCATAAAAACAGACACCCGCCAGTTCACCGAAGACGAGCTGCGGCAGGCACAATTCACGTTCCAATACGAAAACACCGACTGCACAAGCAATGAAATAAAAGAATACACCACACTTGTAGGATGCCAATACCTCACAGGCAGCGACCTGTCGGGAGGCTACGACCAGACGCTGCTGTTACTCACAAGCGACATACCCGGCGACCTCAACCCCTACTTCTGCGGGTGGGACAAAACCGGCAACACGCCACAATACGGAGTCGGCATCCATCACCCCAACGGAAGCACAAAAAAAATCTCCACCTACACACGTCCCGCCACACAAAACACATGGGTAACAACAAACGAAACCGGAGCCACTAACGGACATTGGGTAGTCTATTTCGCCGCCACCCAGACAGGGCACTCCGTAACGGCAAGCGGCTCATCAGGCTCGCCGCTGTTCAACGAAAGCCACAAGGTAGTAGGAGCGCTCACAGGCGGCAGTTCCACATGCAGCTACCCCAACGGTTCGAACTATTACGGAAAAATAAGCAAATTCTTCCCGCAAATAACCCAATACCTCGACCCCGACAATACCGGCAGTCGCAGCACCGAAGGACGTTACTATCGCTCCCCCAAACCCGTACCGCAAAACCTCGCCGTACAATACGACCCCGCCACAAAAGGCGCACAACTCACATGGGAAACAGCACAAGAAGAAGAAACACCCGTCGCATACACCATATACCGTAACGGATACGAAATAGGCAGCAGCCAAACCACGGCATATACCGAAGCAAGCCTCTACCCCGGACTGCACGAATACACCGTAGCAGCAGTATATGACGACGGGAGCATCTCCACAAAAAGCAATTCCGCCACCCTCAAAGTACACATAACAGCCCCGCCCGCCGCAATAACCGTAAAACGCGTCGGCGAACAAGACATACAAATCGACTGGAGCGAGCCCCTCCCCCAACAACCCATATACTGGGGCAAAGGAAGCATCGACTTAAAATACAAAATCGCCTCCCTGCCTCACTACATAGGACAACACTGGAATCCGTCCGACCTCGAAGAAGTAAACCAATACACGATAAACCAAATAGAATACTTCAGTTTGGCAGGAGCAGAATACGAACTCTACATAAAAAACGGCGACAACACATACAGCGAACAAGTACCGGTTACAGCCGTCGATAAGACAATCACGCGGCAGATACCCCCCTTTACTATAAACGCCGCCGACAATCTGATATGCGGACTTAAAATAACCGGCGGCAACAATTACCACATCGCCAGCGATTCATACGAAGCCCCCGTCGGGCGCGAAACCATCTTCTCAACCGACGGCATCGCATGGGCGCCATCAAGCAGTTTCACACACAACCTCTACATAAAAGCCCACATAACGCCGCCCACCGACACACCCGAAGAAGCAACCCCGGCAGACGACAGCAGCACAGCAAAACGAGCCTCGTCGCGCCCCGTCGGAGCAGCCGCGCCCACCTACAAGATAACCCGTAACGGAACAGAAATAGCCACAACCGGCAACAGCGAACACAGCTATACCGATACAGGACTCGAACAAGGCACGGAATACACCTACACCATAACAGCCGACTACGGCTACGAAGGGACAGCCGCCGCCACAAGCGCACCGTTCCTGCTCAAAACCGAAAGTTTCGACGCCGACATACACACCCTTACAGTAAACGGCACAACGATAACCCCCGATGAAAACGGCATCTACATCGCACCCCTCCTATGCGGAACGACTAACGCCGAAATAAACATAACAGCACACCCGCAAGCCACCATAACCATAAACGGCGAAAGCAGCAATACAATGACAATCGACACCCAAATAGGCGGGCGGTACGACATCGACATAACAATAACCTCCCAAAGCGGAGAAAACAGCAGCACAAGCAAACTGCTGCTGTACAAACTGCCGGACAACATAATATACAAACGCTGGAACGACGTACTGGTAGTAATCAACAACCCCGACAATAACGGAGGATTGCAATTCACCGATTACAAATGGTACATAAACGGGCAAAAGGCCGACTGCACCGAACAATACATCTACCTGCCCGAAGGAATAAACGCCACCGACAGATACAGCGTAGAGCTGACCACCACCGACGGCATAACCCTGACAAGCTGCGAACAGACATTCCCGACGGAAAGCGACGACATACGCCTTTACCCCACCATAGTAAGCAACGAAGCAGAAATAAACCTCTACATAAAATTCGGCAGTACGACAAACGGCAAATCCGCCACGCTGTACATCAGCGACATGAGCGGACGCATCACGACACGAAAAGTAACAGGAGAATACAACAAGATAAAAGCCCCGAACACCGAAGGCAGCTACATAATAAAAGTAGTAACCTCAGACGGGAAACAAGCCGAATTCAAAATAAGAGTAAAAAAATAAAACGATGAAAAAGCTAATCTCAACAACAGCATTAACACTGCTGCTCACAAGCATTACAACAATAAGTTTCGGGAAAAAACTCGACAACGAAATATCGTTCGAGATAACCGGAGGCCTCTCGTCGATATGTTACAGCAGCGAATTAGGCAGTTACAAACCCATGGCAGGCACCTCGGCAGGCATAAACTACCTGCACCGCTTCAACAGCAACTGGGGAATAGGAACAGGCGCCAGCTTCCGCCTCTACCAAAGCCGGATGAACTTCGGCACATTCAACGATTCGTACATAACAACCACAACCATCCCACCGGTATCAACAGGCTCCGACATCAACAATTTCCGTTTCGACTACTCATACATCAACCTTCAGGACAAACAACAAGCATTCTACCTCAGCATCCCCGTATTCGCCCAGTACGAACACGACAGCGGCTTCTACGCCCGCCTCGGAGCACAAGTAAACATACCTCTCGGCGGAGGGAGCGACATCAGTTGCGAAACGCTGAAAACAAGCGGATACTTCCCATACGAAAACCACACCTATACCGACCTCCCTTCCCACGGATTCGCCATGTACTACGACACGGGAACAGATGTAGCGTTATCATACCTCGTAAACGCCTCGCTCTATGCCGAAGTAGGGTGGAACTGGGACTGGGACGACAGATTCATCCTCTATCTCGGCCTTAACGGAGAATACGGAATAGGCAGCATATACGACCGCGACTCCACAGCGCCGCAATTGCAGTACAACGACGGCAGGCTGGACTACACCCCGATATGGAACGCCACCATAACAGACGGAAACGGCGAACGGAAAACCATAACAGGCGCCAAATACAACAACTACGCCTTCGGCATAGTGCTCCGTTACTCGTTCGGGTGGTAAAGGACAGAGGGGCGCAAAACAAAGCACGGACATACGGCAACAGCCGCCCCACTAATTCGCACTCCGCAAGAGCCACCCCACGCATCAGGCAATAGCAGACGAAATAGAATCTTCCGGGAAACAAAACGGGATATGACTTAAAATAAAGCATATCCCGTTTTTCTATTCAATATATATCTCTTAGTAAGAGAAGAAAATATCCTCGACAAAGGTAACCAATATATTAATAATAACAAACTTATTAAAAATAAAACACAATAAATACTTAATATGTAACCACATATGTTTTGTAATTTCAATTGTTTACAAACAGGAATACTTATTAATCTCAGGATTTACGATATTATTTTCTTCTCTTACTAAGAGAGGCACAAAATAAAAATATGTGCGTTTTAATTTATGCAAACCTTAAATTACAACATATACAAATACTAACTAAAGGTAATTAATTATGAGAAAGAGTATTACTAAATTTTTACTGACGGCAGTAGCTCTATGTATGGCGTTGAGCGCAGTGGCGTACGACTTTGAAGCAGGAGGCATCTATTACAACATCACCTCCGAAGCGGACAAGACTGTGGAAGTTACATTTGGGAACAACAGTTACTCCGGAGATATTGCAATCCCTTCAACCGTAAGTAACGGTGCTTCTACATATACGGTTACTTTAATAGGCTCGAGTGCTTTTGAAAGTTGCGAGGACATTACATCAATTGCTATGCCCGAGGGGGTTACGGGTATAGGTCGCACTGCTTTTTTATTTTGCAGCGGATTGATATCGGTGAATATTCCCAAAGGAGTTACGGAGATAGGAGATTATGCCTTTGAGGGTTGTGAAAGACTTACAGAAATAAACTGCTTGGCAACAGTCCCTCCCACATGCGGAAAAGGTTGTTTTTCAAGTGTTGATAAAGATAAATGTACACTCAATGTACCTGTAGGGACGGAAGATGCTTATAAGGCAGCCAAAGGGTGGAAAGAGTTCATGTATGAGGACTATTTTACTGTAGACGGAATCCGCTATGCCATAACTTCTTCGGAATTGAGAACCGTAGAGGTAATTGCCGGGGATAACAAATATACCGGGAATATAGAGATTCCCGCGACAGTAAGTTACGGAGGTACAACTTATGCGGTTACATCGGTAGGGGAAAGTGCTTTTGAAGAATGCGTAAGCCTTATCTCAATAAATATCCCTAACAGTGTTGTTTCGATAGGGGAGAATGCTTTTTCCTGGTGTATCAGCCTCTCTTCTGTAAATATTCCTTCCGGAGTTACAAGAATAGAAAATGGAACCTTTTTCGGATGCAGCAGCCTTACCTCGACAAATATACCCGAAGGGGTTACGTCCATTGGTGAAGATGCCTTCTATTTGTGTACAAGCCTTGCTTCAATCACTATTCCAAACAGTGTTACTATTATAGGCGATTATGCTTTTTCCGATTGCAGCAGCCTTACCTCGATAAATATTCCCGAAGGGGTTACGTCCATTGGTGAATATGCTTTTGACGGCTGCAATGCATTGGAATCGGTTACTATTAATTGTGAAACGGTAGGGTCTTATTTCAGTGGTATTAAAAGTCTTAAATCCGTAGTCTTGGGCGATAATGTAAAGACAATAGAGGGAGGTGCTTTTCAAAATTGCAGCAGCCTTACCTCAATCAATATCCCCGATGGGGTTACGAGCATAGAGAGTTCTACTTTTTCCGGATGCAGCAGCCTTACGTCAATAACAATCCCGGAAAGTGTTACGAGTATAGGGTATTCTGCTTTTTCCTATTGCAGCAGCCTTGCCTCTGTTACCTTGGGTAACGGCCTTGAAACGATAGGGAGTTCTGCTTTTTCCGGTTGCAGCAGCCTTGCCTCTGTAACAATCCCGGAGAGTGTTACGAGTATAGGGTATTCTGCTTTTTCCGGATGCAGCAGCCTTGCCTCTGCAACAATCCCGGAGAGTGTTACGAGTATAGGGGATTTTGCTTTTTTCGGATGCAGCAGCCTTACCGAAATAAACTCCCTTGCAACAGTCCCTCCCGTTTGCAGCAGCTGGTGCTTTTACGAAGTCGATACCAAAGCCTGCATCCTTAACGTGCCGGAAGGAACGGCCGATGCCTACAAGGCTGCCGACGGGTGGAAAGATTTTACCAACATCGTCGAAACCGACTTCTCGGGAACAGAAGAGATTGCAGCCGACGCGGCAGCCGACGTAACGGTATATGCCGCAGCGGGGCGCATAGTGGTCGAGAACGCCGCGGCAGGTACGCCGATAGCTGTTTATTCTGCCGACGGAATGCTGATATACAGCGGTGTGGTATCGGATGCCTTTACCGAGATTCCCGCCCCCGCAGGGAAACTCTACATAGTAAAATGCGGCAACGCGGTATTCAAAACCGTAATGTAAAAGGCCAGACTTACAATTTGAAATAATTATGCGGAGAGTGCAGGAACAGGTTTCTGCACTCTCTCTTTTCATGTCGGGGCGAGGCACGGCAAGAGTACGGCAGGAAACATGCCGCAGCGGGATTTTTTCATTGAAAAACGCCGGCTGTTAAAACACGTGAAACATGCCGCCGCGCATGGATAAACGGGATTTTTTTACTATCTTTGTTGCGGTGCGTGTACCCTTTGCAAAACGATGCGAAAGAAGCATTCCGAATCACGGCCTCTAACAGGCATACTCAATAAATAAAAGGGAAGGAGCCGGCACCGCAATAACCGTATAACAAACCTGAAAACAATGTCAGAAGAAAAATTGGAAAACGATAAAAGCTATTCCGCCAGCAGCATACAGGTACTGGAAGGGTTGGAAGCAGTACGCAAACGCCCTGCCATGTATATAGGCGACATAAGCACCAAAGGGTTGCACCACCTCGTTTACGAAGTCGTGGACAACTCGATAGACGAAGCTCTTGCAGGATATGCCAGCAAGATAGACGTAACGATAAACGAAGACAACTCGATAACCGTAGTGGACGACGGACGCGGTATCCCCGTGGACATGCACGAAAAAGAACATAAATCCGCGCTCGAAGTGGTACTTACCGTACTGCACGCCGGAGGAAAGTTCAACAAAGATTCGTACAAGGTATCGGGCGGTCTGCACGGAGTAGGCGTATCGTGCGTAAACGCCCTCTCCACCTACCTGCGCGCCGAAGTAAAACGCAACGGGCATATATACATGCAGGAGTACAGTAAGGGCAAACCTCTTGCCGACGTCAAGATAATAGGCGACACGGACGAAACGGGAACGACGGTAACGTTCCGTCCCGACGGAGAAATCTTTACCGACACCACATACCAGTTTGCCATACTCGCAGGGCGTCTGCGCGACCTCGCGTTCCTCAACGCAGGCATCCGCCTGTCGCTCACCGACCGCCGCGAAAAAGACGAGGCGGGCAACTGCAAGCACGAAGAATACTATTCGGCCGAAGGACTCAAGGAGTTCGTCCACTATATCGACAGCAACAAGGAACACCTCTTCGACGACGTAATCCATATAAACACCGAGCGTCAGGGCGTTCCCGTCGAAGTAGCCATGACCTACAACACCACATACAACGAAACACTCTTCTCGTATGTGAACAACATTAACACCATAGAGGGCGGGACACACGTGGCAGGATTCCGCCGCGCCCTTACCCGCACCCTAAAGAAATACGCCGAAGACTCGAAACTGCTCGAAAAGGTAAAGGTGGAGATAAGCCCCGAAGACTTCCGCGAAGGACTCACGGCGGTAATCTCGGTAAAGGTAATGGAGCCGCAGTTCGAAGGGCAGACAAAAACCAAACTCGGTAACAGCGAAGTAAGCGGAGCCGTAGAGGTAGCCGTAGGCGAAGCCCTCGGCAACTTCCTCGAAGAACACCCCAAGCAGGCAAAGATGATAGTGGACAAAGTGGTGCTTGCCGCCACGGCACGCCACGCCGCGCGCCACGCCCGCGAACTGGTACAGCGCAAATCGCCCCTGTCGGGAGGCGGTCTCCCCGGCAAACTGGCCGACTGCTCGAAACGCGACCCTGAAATGTGCGAGATATTCCTCGTAGAGGGAGACTCCGCAGGCGGAACGGCAAAACAGGGACGTAACAGAAACTTCCAGGCCATACTGCCGCTGCGAGGGAAAATCCTCAACGTGGAGAAGGCAATGCACCACAAGGTACTCGAAAGTCAGGAAATCCGCAACATATACACCGCCCTCGGCGTAACGATAGGAACAGAAGACGACAGCAAGGAAGCCAACCTCAGCAAGCTGCGTTACCACAAGATAATAATAATGACCGATGCCGACGTGGACGGAAGCCACATAGCCACGCTGATAATGACCTTCTTCTTCCGCCACATGCGTCCGCTGATAGAACAAGGCTACCTCTACATAGCCACCCCGCCCCTGTACCTGTGCAAGGCCAAGGGAAGCAAAGTACAGGAATACTGCTGGAACGACCTCCAGCGCGAACAGTTCTCGCAGCGGTTCAACGGCGAGATAACCACGCAGCGATACAAAGGTCTGGGCGAGATGAACGCCGAACAGTTGTGGGAAACCACAATGGACCCCGAAAACCGCACGCTGCGTCAGGTAACGATAGAAAACGCCGCCGAAGCCGACCGCATCTTCTCGATGCTGATGGGCGAGGACGTGCCGCCACGCAGGGAGTTCATCGAAGAAAACGCCGTATATGCCAACATAGACGCCTGATTCGGCATACATGACAAAAAGAGGCTGTTACACCCTTAAAGACAGGGAGAAGTAACAGTCTCTTTTTTACGGAAAAGAAGAGAAACTTAAATACAAACGGTCAGCATTGCAACCGAACGGAGCCGCACGACGTCAAAAAGGGAAAATGCGACACGAAAATGAAAAAAAGATTCATCACACATCTGATTGCCGCATGCTGTTACATAGCAGCATCGACGGCCGCCGAAATAACAGGAATAGTTACCGACCGCAACGACGGCAAGAGGATAGGATACGCCACGATAGGGCTGGAACCCGCAGGGAGCAAAGCGCAGGGGAAGGCAGCCATAAGCAGCGACGAAGGGACATTTGCGTTCAAGCAGGTGGCACCGGGGCGATACACTCTGACGGCATCGCTTCTCGGTTATGAAGACGCCGTTATGGAAATAACCGTAAACGGCGACAACGACAACCGCCGGCACGTGGAGATAAAGATGACCCCCACGGCAAACACCCTCGACGAAGTAAACGTAATAGGGCAAAAGTCGCAGATGCGGCTGGAGATAGACCGCAAGGTATTCGACGTAGAACAAGACATTGCATCGAAAGGAGGGACGGCAGCCGAAGCGTTGCAGAACATCCCGTCGGTAAGCGTCGACATAGAGGGGAACATATCGCTGCGCAACAACAGCAACGTCGATTTATGGATAAACGGCAAGCCGTCGGGGCTGACGGGCAACAACCGCGCCCAGTACCTCGAACAGCTCCCCGCCGAGAGCATAAAAAGCATAGAAGTAATAACCAACCCGTCGTCGAAATATTCGGCCGAAGGGGTAGCCGGGGCGATAAACATAATACTGAAAGACGGCGGGCTGAAAGGGCAGTACGGCAGCATAAGCGTCAGCGCCAACACCTACGGCGGAGTAATGCCGTACGGCAACTACACGCTCAATGCCGACAAGGTGGATTTTACCCTTATGGGCGGAATGCAGTACTCGAACAACTTCGACTTCACGAACGACTACACCCTTACCTCGTGGGAAGGGAAGGACACGACGACGATACGCCAGTACAACAAGTCGAACTACGGCGGTCTCGGCGGCATGTTGCGGGCAGGGCTTACATACCGCATCACCGACAAGGACCAGATACAGTTCACCACCACCGGCATACTCTTTTCGCAAAAAGGGAACACCACGCTGGAGACAAGCGATGAAACGGGTAACATATTCCGCAACCGCACGGAGAATAACGACCCCTCCCGATTCGGCATGTTCAGTGCAAACGCCGACTACAACCGCATGTTTGCAAAAGGCCATACCCTAAGGATATTTGCCGAATTCAACATGAACAAAAACAGAAGCCATACCGATTATGAACAGACTTCGTACGGCATATACACTCTGCAAAAGGAACGCTTGGCAGCGAATGCGCGCGTGGGGAAATTCCAGCTCGATTACAGCAACCAGATAACCGAAGCGGTAAAGATAGAGAGCGGGCTAAGTTCTAAATTCGGGAAATGCGACTACAACATATTCACCACATCGGGGACAGGACCCGCCGACCTAATACCCGACCCGCAGCTGAACAACGACTACGATTATAGCCGCGGCATACACGCCCTGTACTTCACCGTCAGCGGAAAGATAAAGAATTTCGGCATACAGGCCGGACTGCGCGGCGAATACATGATGAACGACATAAGCAGCAAAGCCCCCAACGTACAGACGCCGAACGCCAGAACCGACCTGTGGCACCTCTTCCCGTCGCTGTTCCTGTCGTACAAACTGCCGAAGGAAAACGAGATACAGCTCAACTACACCCACCGCGTAAACTATCCCCGCGACAACCAGCTCGACCCGTACCGACAGATAACCGACTCCACGGCAATATCGTACGGAAACCCCGCCCTCACCTCCGAATACTCGCATCAGGTAGAGATGAACTACATAAAAAACTGGGACAAGCACGTACTGTCGGCCTCGCTCTACTACCGTTACACTTACGACGTGATACAACAAGTGGGGTATTACGACGCCCCGTCGATGTACTACACCTACCGCAACATATCCGACAGGCAGGACATAGGCGTTGAACTCGTGGCAAAGAACAAGCTCTGGAAGATACTCGACCTCACCACCACCGTAAACATATACTACAACAAGCTGTCGCCCTACACGTTCGTCTATACCGACAGCGACGGCAACGAAGGCAGCACCGCCTACGACGGGAGCAGCAACTTTACATGGACACTGCGCATAAACGCATCGCTTGCCCTGCCGAAGAACTTCATAATACAGGGCAACGGCGAATACAATGCAAAACAGATAATGCTACAGGGCGAAGCATTGCCGAGCTACGCAATGGATTTGGGGATAAAGAAGAGTTTCCTCGACAAACGGCTCGTGGTAAGCATATCGGGGCGCAATCTGCTCAACTCGCGTTCATACACCACCGAGACATACGGCGACAATTTCTACCAGCACAAAAAGATGAAATACTCGCACTGGATGTTGCGCTTCACGCTGTCGTACAAGTTCGGCAAGGCAGGAACGAACAACACCGATGCCATACCCGAAGACTTCAATATAGGGATGTAATGCAAAGAAAAGAGAAAGGGGGAAACATATTGTGTCGCCCCCTTTCTCGCATATTATAAAAAGCCGAACTATTTCACGAACTCGAACCGCTCCACGTCGAACAGCCCCGACGCGGGAATCTTCAACGCGGGGATGACCGGAAGCGACATGAACGAGAGGGTCATGAACGGCGACGGCAGAGTACACCCGTTCTGCCGTATCTTGTCCGACACTGCCGAATAAGCCTCGATAACCGTCTCTATCGAAGCATTTGCCATAAGCCCCGCTATTGCGAGCGGCATGGCATAGACACGCTCCCCGTCGAAGAACGCCGCTCCACCTTTCATTTCAATAATGGCATTTACGACTTTCACGATAGACGCATCGTCGCACCCCACCACGGTTATATTATGGCTGTCGTGCCCGACGGTAGAGCCGAAAGCACCCCTCTTCAAACCGAATCCGCGGACGTATGCCGATACAGGGTGCGAATCGTTGCTGTAACGGTTATAACAAACAATCTTCGCCACATCGCCAACACCCGTGCCGCAAGTCAGATGGTCGGTAAAAAGGGTGTCGGGATGTACCCCTATAATGTGAGACGCATTGGCTGCGGGAATATCGGACTCCGTTATCGGCCGCGCCGAAAAATTGTTTACCTCCGCGGCTACCGGCGAGAACGGCGTTTCGGTTATCAGCCTGCCGTCGATATATACCGCCGTCGGGACAAAGTCGGTCAGGTTTTCGGTTATTATAAAATCGGCACTGTCGCCCTTCCGCAACACCCCTACAGGCAGAGAATAATGCTCTATCGGGTTCAGCGTCGCCGCCCCGAGAGCATCGAACAACGGCACACCGGCAGCCACGGCACGCGCCACAAGGCGGTTGATATGCCCCTGTTTAAGGTCGAACGCCTTATAATCGTCGGTACAGAACATTACACGGTCGGGATAACGCTTCACCAACGGCAGCAACTCGTCGAACGACTTTGCCGAACTTCCCTCGCGAATCTGAATCTTCATGCCGCAGCGAATCTTCTCCTCCGCCTCGCCGATTGAAGTACATTCATGGTCGGTCGAGATACCCGCCCCCACATACTTGCGCAACGGTTCGCCGCGCAACCCGGGAGCATGGCCGTCCACAGGTACCCCCGCTTTGCGCGCCACATTCAACTTTGCATATACCTCGGCATCGTCGTTTACCACACCCACGCTGTTCATCATCTCGCTCAACCCCACAAAGCATCCGCGCGACATAAGGGCGGCAGTGGCGGCAGCATCGATCTCGGCACCCGACTTGTCGAACGGTACCGACGGCACGCACGACGGCAGGGTAAAGAATATCTTTATTACGCTTCGTGCGGCATCATCCAGCATAAAATCTATCCCTGTCCAGCCGCAGACGTTGGCTATCTCGTGCGGGTCGCTGACGGTAGCCACAGTACCGTGCTGCACGGCGTTGCGCGCGAACTCCGACGGTACGAGCATGGAACTCTCGATATGGCAATGCGAATCGACAAAACCGGGCATTATATAGCGGTCATACCCTGCACCCGCCGCTGCAACGGGGACAATATCGGCTATAACGCCGTCCGACACGAAAACATCGGCAGGGTAAATCTCCCGTTTTACCACATCAACTACTCTTCCCGAAATTTTTACTGTCGTCATAAATCAATACTGCTTTAAAACCGCAACTAAGTTAATCAAGTTAGGCGAAACGGCAAAAGGGAAGGAGAGAAGAGCGAACGGCATATATTCGGGAACACGATTAACACAGAAACGACAAGACAAAAAAAAGATGCGCCGGACTGGAATCCGACGCATCCCGATTATAGGATTTCATATCCCCGTCAAAGGGTATCAGTCTCTGATGGGGTGATACTGTACGAATGCCTCTATTGCCTCGTACGAAGCGAGACCGAGTTTCAGGTAGAGGTCGGCGGTTGCCTTGTTGCGGTCTTCGGCACGCTGCCAGAAGAGACGTTCGTCATCGCCGAGGAACGGTGCGTTCTCCATCTGCGACTGGTGTTTGAGAATGGAGTTGCGTTTCGACCTCAACTCTTCGGGCGAGATGGGCACTGCCATTTCGATATAGTCTATATCCCACTCTGCCCATGCGCCGCGGTACATCCAGATACGGCAATCCTGCATCCAGTCGTCGTCCTTTACTTCGTCGATAGCGGCGAGAACGGCATCGAGACAAACGCGGTGCGTTCCGTGCGGGTCGGCGAGGTCGCCGGCAACGAATATCTGGTCGGGTTTAACGTCGAGCAGGAGTTTCTTTACTATATCCACGTCGGGACGACCCAGCGCGCCTTTCTTTATCGTTCCGGTTTCGTAGAACGGAAGGGCGAGGAAGTGTACGTTTTCGGGTTTTACGCCCATGTAGTTGCAGGCGGTACGGGCTTCGGCACGGCGAATCATCCCTTTCAGATAACGGGCTTCGTAAATATCCATGTCGCCCTCTTTCTTGGCTTTCACCGAAGCGTCTATATCGTCGAGATACTTCAATGTCTCGGGGGTGTCGAACTTGAAGTCTTTGGCAATGCTCTTCATCAGCATTACGTAACGCATCATGTCTTCGTCGCCGACTGCGATATTTCCGGAAGTTTCGTATGCCACGTGAACGTCGTGGTTCTGTTTAACCAAACGGCTCAGTGTCCCGCCCATAGATATAACGTCATCGTCGGGGTGCGGGCTGAATACGATAATCTTTTTGGGATACGGTTTCGCGCGTTCGGGACGGAACGTATCGTCGGCATTGGGTTTGCCGCCCGGCCATCCTGTTATGGTATGCTGGAGGTCGTTGAATATCTTTATGTTTACGTCGTATGCCGATTTGTATATCGCCAGCAGTTCGCTCAAACCGTTATCGTTATAATCCTTGTTGGTAAGTTTGAGGATGGGTTTGTTGGTAACGCCGCACAACCATACTATCGCACGGCGGATAAGGCGGTCGTTCCATTCGCACGAAGATACCAGCCACGGTTTGCTTATGCGGGTAAGTTTCTCGGCTGCCACCACATCGGCAACTATGCGTGCGTTTTTGCATGTCTGAAGGAAACTTGCGGGAACGGCGTCCGTTACCGGGCCCTCTATGGCGTCTCTCAGTTTTGAGGAGACCTCTTCGCCCCAACCCACTACGATAACCTCTTTGGCCTTGAGTATCGTGGAGAGTCCCATGGTTATTGCATTCTGCTGAGTCATTTCGCTGGTCTGGAACACCTTCGAAACGAGGTTATGCGAGTCGTTGCCCAACAACATCAGGCGGGTTGCCGAAGTAATCTGCGAGCCCGGTTCGTTGAATATAAGCGAACCAGATATGCCTATTTCCAGAAGAACGGCATCGAGACCGCCCATTGCGGCAATCTTCTCCTCATACTGACGGCAGAATTCAAAGACATTCTCCTTTGCTGCATCGCCCGAGAGGGTATAAATATTTTCGGGTTTAATATCCACTTTGTCGAGCAGATTCTCTTTCAGAACGCTCAAAGTGCTGTTGGCTCCCTCGGCCAGAGGATAAAACTCACCCACATTGAAAACAACCACATCGGCAAAACTCACCTTGCCGGCCTGATACATCTCCACGAGTTCGTGGTAAACCAGATGCGTACCTGTACCCCATCCGAGCGCCAGAACGCACTTGCGGCCGTCCTTTGCGCATTTGCCTATTATTTCGGCAAGACGTTGGGCTGCGTATTCTGCGCCATCCTCGGCTGTTTCGTGAACTTCAGTGAAAATCTTTTCAAACCTCGAAAGCGCCGTAAGATCCAAAGCATTATCGGGACGATAATACTTTTTGGGGACTCTGTCGAGTTTAATCTGAGAGCTTAAATTCGTTTTCATAATTATTGTTATTTACACAAGAAATATTTCCAATTTTCAAGCGGATATCACCACAAAGATAATTATTAAAAAACAAATGTTATCCTATAATACCGGCAAATTTTAATTTAAAACGACAAAAACGGGCATCCATCGGCAAAAAGCAGCGAAAAGGGGCAAAAGCCGCATTTCATCAAGCCGCGGACAACTCCGCACACACGCCAATCGTTAAAACTCCGCATGGCGTTGTACAACAAGAAGCCGACCAAAATACGGCAATAAAAAAGAGACGCATTATGATAAAAAATCATTTGCTTTTTCATCAAGTATAAACTATCTTCGCATATTATAAATTAACCAAATAAACAAAGGCAACCATGAGACTTATAATCCAACCCAATTACGAGAACGTTTCGCGCTGGGCGGCAAACTATGTCGTATCGCGCATAAAAGAGTTCAATCCCACCGAAGACAAGAAGTTTGTACTCGGCCTCCCCACCGGCTCTTCTCCTCTGGGAATGTACAAGGCGTTGATAGAACTCAACAAGAAAGGCGTGGTATCGTTCAAGAATGTCATAACGTTCAACATGGACGAATACGTGGGACTTCCCAAAGAACACCCCGAAAGCTATCACTCGTTCATGTGGAACAACTTTTTCAGCCACATAGACATCTGCCCGGAGAATGTGAATATCCTCAACGGCAACGCACCCGACCCGATAGCCGAATGTGCCGCTTATGAAGAGAAGATAAAGGCAGCAGGAGGAATAGACCTCTTCCTCGGCGGAATAGGCCCCGACGGACACATAGCCTTCAACGAACCGGGTTCGTCCCTCTCCTCGCGTACCAGAATGAAAACCCTCACCACCGACACGATAATCGCCAATTCGAGATTCTTCGACAACGATGTAAACAAAGTGCCCAAAACAGCACTCACGGTAGGCGTTGGAACAGTAATGGACGCAAAGAGCGTACTTATAATAGTGAACGGACACAACAAAGCCCGCGCCCTCAAACACGGAGTAGAAGGCGGAATATCGCAAATGTGGACAATCAGCGCGTTGCAGAACCACCCGCACAGCATAATAGTATGCGACGAAGCCGCAACAGCCGAAATAACCGTAGGGACATACAAATACTTCAAAGACATAGAGAAGAACAATCTCGACCCCAATTCACTTCTCTAAAAACCACAATAAGTACGGAGGTGTGTCAAAAACAAAATTTGACACGCCTCCATTTTAAATAAAACCGGGAAAAAAATGCGCGAGAAACAAAACGCATAAAGCAAAAGCAGCAGAACGGGACATGGAAAACCGTCATGGCGGGTTTCCGGTTACAACGCCGCAAGATGCGTATTCCCCGCGCCGCCGAAAATATATGAGCAAAAAGATACTGATAACGGGAGCAGGCGGATTCATAGGCGGATTCATAGTAGCCGAAGCGCTTAAACGCGGATACGAGACGTATGCCGGCGTAAGGCACTCTACAAACATGCAGTTCCTGCAGGACGAAAGGATACGTCCGGTATATCTGACATACCGCGACAAACATAAGCTGAAAGACGAAATCGAAGCCTTTACCCGCGAACACGGCAAGTGGGACTACATAATCCACAACCTCGGATTAACCAAAACCAGCGACAAAAAACGGTTCGACGAAATAAACTTCGAATATATGAAGAACTTCGTCGATACCATTATCAGTACCGGCAACACACCCGAAAAATTTATCTACATGAGCAGTCTCAGTGCATGGACCACGGGAGACAAAGGCTACGACCCGATAAACGACAAGGACACGCCGTGTCCCGAAACGGCATACGGCCGCAGCAAACTGCGCTCCGAGCTCTACCTGCGTTCGCTTGCAGGTTTCCCATACGTGGCGATGCGCCCCACTGGAGTTTACGGGCCGCACGAAAAAGACTACCTGATGATGATAAAGATGATAAACAAGGGAATAGACATCGCGGTAGGAAAAAAAAGAAAAGTCTATACGTTCATATACGTAAAAGACCTCGTAAAAGCGATATACCTCGCAATAGAGCGCGGCATTGCCGGACACGGATACTTTATAGCCGACGGCAACACTTACTCACAAAGAGATTTCCGCAAGATAGTAGCGGCGCGTCTCGGGAAAAAGCACGTACTGTCGGTAACAGTACCCGAAGCACTTTGCCGTTTCGTCTGCGCAAAAGCCGAAGACATTGCAAAAAAACATCACGAAGCCTCCACGCTGAACAGAGACAAATACTACATACTCAAACAGCACAACTGGGCTTGCGACACATCAAGAGCCGAAGAAGAACTCGGGTTCTTCGCCGACTACAATCTCGAACAGGGAATAGACGAAGCCGTAACATGGTACGAGGAAAACGGCTGGATATAATATAAACAGAGCAAAAACAGAGAGAGAGAGATGACATACGAATACGATTTCTTGGTAGTCGGCTCAGGAATAGCCGGCATGAGTTTCGCCCTGAAAGTGGCAGAAAAAGGACGAGTAGCCGTAATATGCAAAACGGGCATAGAAGAAGCCAACACTTTCTATGCACAAGGGGGGATAGCCTCTGTAACCAAACCCACCGACAACTTCGAGAAACACATACAGGACACGCTGATATGCGGAGGCGGCATATGCGACAGAGCCGCAGTGGAAAAAGTAGTACGCGAAGCCCCCGGCCAAATAAAAGAACTCGTGGAATGGGGCGTAAACTTCGACCGCGATGAAAAAGGCGGATTCGACCTGCACCGCGAAGGAGGACACTCCGAATTCCGCATCCTGCACCATCAGGACAACACGGGAGCAGAAATACAGGACAGTCTGATACGCGCATTAAAGAAACACCCCAAGATAAAAGTATTCGAAAACTTCTTCGCCATAGAGCTGATAACCCAGCATCATCTGGGGATAAACGTAACCCGCCACACCCCCGACATTACCTGTTACGGCGTATATGTACTCGACCAGAACACCAACCACATACACACGTTCCTGTCGAAAACGACCCTTATAGCCACCGGAGGAATAGGCAACGTATATCGCACCACCACCAACCCGCCGGTAGCCACAGGCGACGGGATAGCGATGGTTTACCGTGCCAAAGGCGAAGTAAAAGACATGGAATTCATACAGTTCCACCCCACCGCGCTGTACAACCCCGGAGAACGCCCCAGCTTTCTCATAACCGAAGCCATGCGCGGCTACGGAGCCGTACTCCGCACCAAAGACGGCAAGGAGTTCATGCAGAAATACGACGAACGCCGCTCGCTCGCCCCGCGCGACATAGTTGCCCGAGCCATCGACAACGAAATGAAGATGCGCGGCGACGAATGCGTATATCTCGACGTAACGCACAAGGACGCCGAAGAGACCAAGCACCACTTCCCCAACATTTACAACAAGTGCATGTCGCTGGGCATAGACATAACAAAAGACTATATACCCGTTGCGCCGGCAGCACACTATCTGTGCGGCGGGATAAAAGTGGATTTGAACGCCCGCTCTTCAATAAACAACCTGTACGCCGTAGGCGAATGTGCCTGCACGGGACTTCACGGAGGCAACCGCCTCGCCTCCAACTCGCTGATAGAAGCGGTAGTATATGCCGATGCGGCAGCCAAACACGCAACAGCGGCAATAAGCAACATAGAGATACAGCGCGGCATACCCGACTGGAACGACGAAGGGACATCGCACCCCGAAGAAATGGTGCTGATAACACAAAGCGTGCGCGAAGTAGAACAACTCATGTCGGCATACGTCGGGATAGTCCGTTCCAACCTGCGTCTGAAACGCGCCATAGACCGTCTCGAAATCCTCTACCGCGAAACGGAAAATCTGTTCCAGCACTCCATAGTAACACGGCAGATATGCGAACTCCGCAACATAATAAACGTAGGGTATCTGATAATAAAACAAGCAATGGCACGAAAAGAGAGCGTGGGACTGCACTACACGATAGACTACCCCAAACCGTTAGAACGCAAAAACCAGCTATAAGAATACAAAAGAGACAACTTCTCCCCTTTCTAAAATAAAAAAAAGCCGTCCATGCTTATTACAGGGCGGCTATTTTTAATTATCTAAAGAAACGGAGATTTCAAAACAGCAATTATCGCATATTACAATTACCCAACCGGGGAAGTCATTTCTCGGCATTCACTTCACACCACGCTTTCAAGCGGTACTTCTCGGCAAACTTCTTTTCCCACAGCAGCCAGACGAAAAAGACGAATACCGACATTGCCATACCCGAATAATCGTGTGCCGCAGGGAACAACGCCATACTGTATTTCGTAACCAGATTCACGAGAGCAAGCCTGAAACAGTTTATCGCAAAGAACGCAAGCAAAGCCGACGGAATATACCAAAGGCGCGGTTTGGACGGGCCGGGAATAAGCAGCATCACAAACAGTATTATAACCATCTCCCTGTTGCCGCCGCACGAAGGGAATATCTGCACCCCGCCGACAGCATCAGCCCCGTCCATCAGATACACCGTGTCATATCTGAAAAACGTATCCTGAAAAAGAACATATTTGCAAAAGAAATCAACCCCTTTGGCCGTAGTAGTGCTAATCCAGTTGTTATACCCCTCCAGATTTATAAATGTAAATATCGGTTCCGGGTCATACACTCCGTCATAACCCGTATAAACGGCCAGATTATTGTCGCCGCCCCACCACATAAGGCGGACAAAGGCAAAAATAAGGAAAAACAGAATCAGCCCGGCAAAGCCGTTCACACGCTCATCCCCCACTCTGCTCCACTGTTTCTCGGGCAGGCGACGTTTAAGGAATCTCAAGAATCGGTAATACAGTTTCATAATATCAAGATATAATTCAAGAAAGCACCTCCACTTCATTCGCCGCACGCCCGCGCTCATCCCCGGTCAGGTCTCTCAACAGTTCCGCCACGCTCCTCTTCAAAACCGGATGGACAAAATCCGGGGCAATCTCGGCCAGCGGTTCCAATACGAAACGCCGCATGGGCATCAACGGATGCGGGACGGTCAAAGTCGGCAAATCGATGACCGCATCGTCGTAAAAAAGAATATCAATATCTATCGGGCGGTCTTCATACCCGTCGGACAACTTCTTTACACGCCCCAGTTCGCGCTCAATGGATTTAATCCGTTCCAACACGGCCGTCGGTTCAAGCGAGGTCTCGACCGATGCGGCAGCATTTACAAAAGCGTTGTCCGAAACGAACCCCCACGGTTCAGAGTCATAAAACGAAGAACGCGACAAAACCCTGCCGATTCTTTCGTTCACAAGCGACACGGCAGTTTCGATAAACCCCTTACGGTCGCCCAGATTAGACCCGAACCCCAAAAAGACTACCGGCATCAATCGACAATAAGCATCGCATCGCCATACGCGCCGAAACGGTATCCCTCCTTTACGGCCAAACGGTAAGCGTCCATAACGAGGTCATACCCGCCGAAAGCAGACACCATCATCAGCATTGTGGACAAAGGCATGTGGAAATTCGATACCATTGCATCAGCCACGGCAAAATCGTACGGGGGGAATATGAACTTGTTCGTCCAGCCCTCAAACGGTTTCACATGCGAAGCCGTACTTACCGCCGTCTCCACCCCGCGCATGGTAGATGCGCCTATGACACACACCTTCTTTTCGGCATCCTTAGTTTTGTTTATCAGCTCCACGGTCTGTTCATCGATAGACATCGGTTCGGAATCCATCTTATGCTTGGTCAAATCCTCAACATCAATATCCTTAAAGCTGCCCAAACCGATATGGAGCGTCAGGAAAGCCGACTCAATCCCCTTTATCTCCATTCTCTTCATCACTTCGCGACTGAAGTGCATCCCGGCCGACGGAGCCACGACAGCCCCCTCGTTACGTGCGAAAATAGTCTGGTACCTCTCCTCGTCCTCCTTTTCGGGCTTACGCTTGATATAGTAAGGGAGAGGAGTCTCGCCGAGAGCCAGCAGCGACGACTTGAATTCGTCATGCTCGCCGTCATACAGGAAACGCAAAGTCCTTCCGCGCGAAGTAGTATTGTCGATAACCTCGGCAACAACCGATTCGTCATCGCCGAAATAGAGTTTGTTCCCAATCCTTATCTTGCGTGCAGGATCGACGAGCACGTCCCACAAGCGATTATCCCTGTTCAACTCACGCAGCAGAAAGACTTCGATTTGCGCCCCCGTCTTCTCCTTGTTACCATAAAGGCGCGCAGGGAAAACGCGGGTATCGTTAAAGACGAAAAGGTCGCCTTCATCGAAAAAGTTTATTATATTTTTAAACACGAGATGTTCGATTTCACCGCTTTTACGGTGCAGCACCATCATTCTCGACTCATCGCGATGCTCGGCAGGATACTGAGCTATCAAATCCTCGGGCAATCTGAATTTAAACTGCGAAAGTTTCATACTATTTGATTATTAAGCTAAAATTCAAAAAAAACGCTCCGCATCGCAGAGCCTGACGCACCGTCAGCCTGCTGCAGCCTCATCCCCGTCGGGCAATACGGCGCGGGCGACAATCTCCTCAATCTGCGAAACGTCGTAGCACATCTCCACCCTGACATCACCCACACGTGTCCTTCTGAGAGCGGTCAGATACCCGCCGCTGTCGAGAGCCGCCCCTATATCGCGGGCAAGCGACCGTACATAAGTTCCTTTGCTGCAAACGACCCTTACCCTTATCTCCGTCTGCGAAAAATCCAGCAGTTCCAGTTCCGAAACCCTTACCTTCTTCGCCTTAAGTTCCACCTCGCGACCTTTGCGTGCGAGGCGGTAAGCCCGTTTGCCATCGACCTTTACGGCCGAAAACAGAGGCGGCACCTGATCTATCTCGCCGACGAACGAAGCGAGTACCCTCTCCGTCATCTCGCGCGTAATGTGCGCAACGGGATACTCCGCATCCACTTCCGTCTCCATGTCGAACGACGGCGTAGTAGCACCCAGCCTTATCGCAGCCACATACTCCTTATCACTCTCCTGCAACATCGGAATCAACTTGGTAGCACGCCCCGTACATACGGTCATTACCCCCGTGGCAAGAGGGTCGAGCGTACCGGCATGACCCACCTTGAAGTTCCTGACACCGAGTTTGCGGTGGATATGACCGCGCAATATCTTCACAAGCCGGAAAGAAGTCCAATGCAAAGGCTTGTCGAAATGCAAAACCTCTCCCTCCACAAAATCGAAACGCCTGTCTTCCGGAATAGCCTTCACTGCAACACCCTCCGTATATTAAAATCAAATCAAATCGTAAATTATGGCAAACAGGCCGGCTGCCACGCAATAATACGCAAAATAGACAAGTTTGCCCCGTTTCACTATCGAAAGCATCCACTTGCAGGCCACGCACCCCGAAATGAAAGCCGCGATAAAACCTACGGCAAGCGCAGCGGCGGAGATACCCGAAGCCTCAGGCGAAAGCCCCCCCCTCATAAGGTCGAGGAACGCCTCGCCCAAAATAGGGATAATCACCATCAGGAACGAGAATTTCGCAACATCCTCCTTTTTGTCGCCGAGCATGAGCCCAGTAGCGATAGTAGTACCGGAGCGGGAAAGACCCGGCAGCACGGCAAGAGCCTGAGCCACGCCGATAACAAAAGCATCGGAAAAAGAAATCTTCCCTTTGCGCGGTTTCGCGAAATTGGCGAAAGTAAGCAGCACCGCCGTAACGAGCAACAGGATGCCCACGACCAGCAGACCGTTGCCGAAAAGCGACTCGACATAATCCTTAAAAAAGAGACCTACTATACCCACCGGAATCATCGACAGGAAGATTTTGCACATATACTGTGTTTCATCGTTCCAGCGCAGTTCCAGCGAACCGCGCAACAGGACGTATATCTCCCGCCACAGCACTACCAGCGTGCTGCATACGGTGGCGGCATGGACAACAACGGCAAAGGTAAGGTTCTCTTCACCGTCCACGTTGCCCATCAAAGCCTGCGCAATCTGCAAATGTCCCGAACTGCTGACGGGAAGATACTCTGTAAACCCCTGCAAAAGGCCGAGCCATAAAGCATCCAACCAACTCATGCCTTACCCTCCTTGTCGTTTTTTGCGTTCTTACCCTTATACATTATCGCAAAAACCATAAAGACGAAACCTGCGAAAGCGAGTGTCGGGGCAAGGACAATACGCCGCCAGCTGAAAATATCGGGATTATAATGGTCGGGCGTAGAACCGCTGCCGGCCATAAGAGCCAGCCCCAGAACAATAACCGCAAAAGCGACGGCGATAAGTATATAGTTTGTTTTGCCCAAAGCAAATTCCGAAACGGAATTCTTTGGCTCGCGGATGTTTTCTAACTGTTTAAGTCCCATAACATATTACAAATAATAAAGTTCCTCCCTATCCATCGAAATATACCTGTTCACGGCAAAATAGGCCGAAACGGCGGTAAGTGCGATGCCCAGCAGTATAACCACGGCAAATACCTGCGACATCGTAACGATATTTATCAACGTAGAGAGGTTCTCGAATTCATTCACAAGATAAAAGGCGCACCCCGACAACAGAGCCATGGCGATAAAGGCGGCAACTATTCCGCCTATAATATTGCTTACTATAAACGGGCGGCGGATAAAGCCGGGTGTCGCACCAACCAGCTTCATCGTATGGATAAGGAACCGTTTGGAATAAGCCATAAGGCGTATCGTATTGCTTATCAGCGCAAACGATATAATCATCAGCACCACGGAGAGAAGCAGCAGAATATATTCCGCCTTCCGTATATTGTCGTTGATAATCTGAATAACATCCTTCTGGCAGATCACATCCGCCACTGTCGCCTCATAGGCACGGATATTCTTCTCAATCCATGCGAGGCTGTCGGGATCGGCATACTCGGCAACGAGCTTCACCTCGATAGACGACTGCAACGGATTGAATCCGAGCAAATCCTCGGGGTTCTCGCCGAGCTCCAGTTCCAGCTCGCGCAAAGCATCCTCCTTCGAAATAAACTGCACGGCACGCACATAAGGCGCCGCATTAAGTTCCTTCTTTATATTCTCCACGCCGTAATCCGGAGCAGAGTTCTTCAACACCACCGAAAATCCCATATTCTCCTTGACATAACGGGTAAGCTGAGTTCCGAGAATGGACATCAGCACGACAACCCCGAGAATAAAAAGGACCAACGAAATGCTTATTGTTGAAGTAACGCGTGCGTTAAAAAAAGAGATATGGCGTTTTTCGTTAGAATCTTTCATTTTTTCAAAAACAGATTTTCAGCACGACGAGGAGAGATTCCATTTTTAGAAAAGGGCATACCTCGCCGAATTTTTCGCAAAAATATAAAACAATATGCGAAAATCCTTACCGACAGGCGATAAAATAGCATCCCGAACGCACAAAAAAGTAAAAAAAGCGTCAAACGAATATCTCCCGTACCTGCCATGCCTCAAAACAGACAGGGCAAATACGGGAGATGTAACAATACGGTGCAGTTTCGGCGATTAAAAATCTATACCCAAACCCACGAGGAAATTTATCCGTTGAGCCGGCATACCGTAATAAATATCGTAATGTTGCGAAAGCAGGTTGTTTCCTTCGGCAAAAACACGAATCATTTTGGTAATGTTGTAATCGACCGACAAGTTAAGTTCATAAATATCGCTCATTTTCACAGGAGGGTTCTCAACCCCGTCGGGATTGTCATAGCGGTAACCGCGACCCGAACCGATATAGAACAGAGCCTTTATCGCAAGAGACTTGACGGGGTAAATACCCAAATCGATAAACCATTCGTTACGAGGCAGAGAAGAGAGGATAAAATCCCTTTCGCCGCGCGTCATCCAGCCGTTATAAACCCAACGTACCTCACCCTTCAGTATATTCGACAGATTATATTCCACATTCACTCCGCCCAATATTCTGAAAGCGTCGAGCGGGGCATAATCCACCACCTCGTGCGAAACAATCATGCCGTCGGCCACCGTTTCGCTTCGGCGCACATCGAAAAGAGCCGAAACGGAACTCTTCACCCCCACAAACCCGCGCACCTTGAAACCCGGCAGATAATCGCAGTAAAGCCCCACAAGAGCATTAACAGGAGTATAAGTGGAAGCGAGGCGCATCGTCGGGTTCAGATATATGTTTTGCGATGACATCTTGCTCCACGTGTTCAACTCCTTTCCGCCGTCCACCACGGTATAGAAGTGGAACGACTTGCCGAAATCGACATTGAACTCCACATCGGGAGCGAACCTGAACACCGTACCGTCGTGAGCCGACACGTCCATTTTTGCACCCGCCTTAAAGCGAATCTTGTCGGAAGCATACTTGTAAAACGGAGTAAACGAAAATACCGTATAATTGCGAGCCTGCGTGCGGCGGTAAAACAGGTTGTCGAGTTTCACGTCGAAGCCCAGACGGTGTCTGCTCCCCTCGCTCAAAGCAACGGCAAGAGAGAGGCGCGTTTCGAGATGGTTCTCCACTCCGCCGTCCGACCCTATCAAATACCCTATTCTGTTACGGAACCCTTCAAAGCCAACCGAAGCATCGAAAACCACAAGTTCATCCTTTACCGAACGGACGGCCGTCGAAACAGCATACTGGTTCACATGCTGGGTATCCTCCCCCTCCTTTACCGGAAGAGGCAAAAGAGAGAACCCGTAATAATTGAACGCATTGCTGCGATATGCCCCGGAAGTTCTCCACTCCACCTTCTTGAACAGGTGCTTGTATGTAAGATTCACGGTATTGCTGTTCTGGTGCTGGTACACCTTGTCGCTGCTCCACGAAGGAGGTGAGAGATATGACAGACGTCCCCCCGTAGAATAGTGGTTGTACCATATACCCAACTGGTCGGCAGAAGTATTAAGCAACCTCAGCCCTGCATCGCCGCGAATATTCAGGTTATTCCCCATGCCGAACTGCGCATATCCGAACTTCTTGTCAAAAGGCTCCTGCGTAGCAAGCAGGCTGGCCGGCAGCGGCTGTGTTTTGGGGACGCCCATTACAGGCACCGCCCACGACGAAAACTCGGCAAGAGGCTGCTCCACCAACGGGTCTTCCACCCCGGGCACACACGTTATCTTGGCTGCATTATCCACTCTCGGCGAATAGCTTTTCTCCACGGTAACCTCCCGCGACAACCCGTCCGAATCCTGAGCCGAAACGCTCACGATACATAACGACAAAGCCGCGGCAATTACAAAAACATTTTTCATGTATCAATCAGAATATAAAAGCAGTTTCTTTTCAATAATACCCTTAATATCGTCATCCTCGTCGTAATTCTCGGAGAGACTCTTCAAATACTGGACAGCCTTGTAGCGATCGCCCTTCCTGTACGACACGTCCGAAAGGAGGATTATGGCGCGAGCCACCCAATAACGCTGACCCGTCCCGCTCGAAACAAGTTCCGACGCATAAGCAGCAGCCCCGTCCGTATCGTTGTTCACAAGACAATCTTCGCCGAGCCGATAAGCCGCCTCAGCCCCGTAAACACTCCGTTTGTCGGCAGCAAGTTTTACCAGATCGGCATGAGCGGCTTCCGAATCCCCGAGTCTCGAATAAGCCGAAGCCCTCAGATAGAGAATTCTCGAAGCCTCGCCGGCAGGAAGCGAAGAGTTCAACAACATGGACGCCTCCGATACGGCCACGTCAAAACGACCCGACGCATAAGCTGTACGCACCAGACCGCAACGCGCATCGACCTCCCCTTCCCAGTCGGGGAACGACTCCGAAACTTTACGATAATACTTTTCGGCAGCAGCATTATTACCTGCACTCTCCTCGACAGAAGCAAGCAGATAAAGCGACTCGGCAGCAAATCTGCCTTTGGCTTTGGCCGCGATTCCTTTCGACAAGAACGAACGGCAACGCGCAGTATCCCCCGCGTCGTACATATAACGGCCGGCATAATACGCCGCATCGGCAACAAAAGCCCCGTCGGGATAACTTTCGAGATAATCCGCAATACGGGCAAAGCCGTCCTTACCCGACTTCAGGAAGAGATTCTCCGCAGCAAAAAAAGTAAGCGAATCTATTTCAGCCACATCATACCCTTCGCCGGACTTATAATCATTCAGATAAGCCAGATACTCATCCACGTTACCGCTCTGCACATACAGGTTTTTCAAGTCGGCCTCGGCAATACGGGCCTCCTCGCTGCGCGGATACAACGCCACCACCTGTTTATAAGCCTCCAAAGCCTTCGGCATGTCGCCAGCGTTCACATACGCCACGGCTCTCTGCAACGATGCGGCACGCGCAGCATCGCTCGACGGGTATTTTGATACGAGCGAAGACAAACGGGCAATCCCCTCGCTGCTCTTGCCCGAAGCAAGAAGTCCCATACCCTCGAGATACAACGCATCGGGTATATGGCGAGAAGAGGGATATTGCTCCCGCAACCGCTCCATAAAAGCAACCACGGCATCCGGCCGCTTCTGAACCTGCGCAATCACACCCTGTCTGAAAACAGCATAATCCGCTCCCTCGGGCCACAATTCGCCGCCTTTAACATAAGCAGCCGAAGCTCCCGTGTAATCGGAAGCCATATAACGGCAGTCGCCTATCCTGCACCACGCATCGGCAGCCATCTTCCCCTTGCCGTCTCCCTCGGAGAGATATTTGGAGAACATTTGCGCAGCCTTACCGTACTCCCCTTTGGAGAACCCGGTATAACCCAAATTATAATAGACTACAGGCACAACGGAACGTGAAGCCTGCAAAGCACGCGAAAAATCGTCATAAGCAGCCGAATAATCCCCTTTTGCATAAGCAATCTCGCCTCTCCACAAAAGAGCCTTGCCCAATATGTCGGCAGAAAGATTACCCATATCCGCCGCCTGCGAAAAACAAGAATATGCCACATCCGCATCGCCGTTCACATAAGCCTGCGAACCCATGCGGTAAAGAATCTCCTGCCGGGCTTTCAAAATCACATCACTCGGATTCTCGATATTGGCGATTGAAGCAAGAGCTTCCTGATAATTGTCGGCAGTAAAATAGCGGTTCACGAGAAGGCGGTTTATAACACCCGCATTTTTCGAATCGGGGAACATGTTCACATACGACTCGAATGTAGCCACGGCTTTCGAAAAGGAGACTATCGACGTCTCGTTCAGCAGCAGGGCGTAGTTGTAAAGAGCCGCTTCCCTGACCGACATGTCCGAGCCGCTGTTCGCGGCATTGCCGTATGCCAGCAGCGCGCCGTCCTTGTCCCCTTCGGCAAGATAAGAGTGTCCCAGATACAACGATGCGCTCTGCATCAGCTCCGCATCGTCGCACGCCACCCTTCCGAGCATTGAAACCGCATCGCGGTAACGGGCATCGGAATAATACGAAACGCCCAACATGTAAAGAGCCTCGGGCAAAGGGGAAGCGGTTTCACCGACATACGCCTCGAGATACGACACGCACTTTTCCCTGTCGCCCAGATAAAACGCCGACTCGCCGCAAATGCGGAGCAGTTCCTCGCGTCCGGCCTTATCCTCAGCGGGAGAGGCAAGAAGAGCCTCGCCCGATTCCAACGCACGGCCGAACCGCTTGTCGGCAAAATAGATACCCGTCAGATAATGACGCGACGCATCGGCAAACCTCCCGTCGTGCGACAACCTGTCGAAACCCTGCTCGGCCTCGTCATACTCGCCGAGAGCATAACATGCCGCCGACTTGTAAAAAAGAGCCTCGTTACCGTACGGCACGCCGGGTTTGGGAAAATCGGACAACAGAGCTTTCACTTCGCCGAAATTTCCCTTTTCATATTCTATTATAGCAGAGTTGAGCGTCATCAACGCACGTTCCTCACGCGAAAGCGTGCTTATGTCGGCAGAAGCGTAAATCTTCGCGGCATCGGCAAACCTGCCTGCTTTCATATACAAATCGGCAAGCATCGAATTGGCGGAAGGAATCCCCACCTTTTCCACGCTCTCCGCAATATACCTCTCCAACATTGCCATTGCGTCGGCATCGCCGTTCTCGTACGCCGACTTCACCGCATAAAACTCAGCCTGCGAAGCGACAAGAGGCTTGTCCGATTCTGTCGCAACGGACTTGCCGAAAGCATTGCGACTGCCTAAAAACGAACTTCCCGCAAACATTCTCTCTCCCACTTCGTACCAATACGGTGTGGAGAAACCGCCGGCAAACAGCGGCGCACCTTCACAACAGGCACACATTACCGCCACGATGCAGAAAACATATCGCGAAAACGCCTTCATACCTTACGACAATAAAAACAATTACGAAAAACCAAAAAAGTTCACTACAACTGCCAGCCGCCGCCCAGTACCTTGTAAAGCTGCACCAGAGCGAGGTGTTCGTCGCGCACGGCGTTGCTCAACGCAATCTGCGCCGAGAAATAACGACGGTGCGCGTCCAATACGTCAATGTAGTTTATGCTGCCGCTGCGATACTGCAAATGCGCCAAATCGACATATTTCTTCGACGCGTCGCAAAGATTTGCCATAAGTTGCAGCGTCTCGCGCGACTTTTTATATGTAATAACGGCATCGTTAGCCTCCTTGAAGACCTCCAGCACCTTCTGTTCATATTTCAGGCGCGCCTCATCGTAAGCGGCCACCGCAGCCTTGTACTTTGCAAGTTTGCGCCCGAAGCCGAAAACCGGCGAAGCCAGCGACCCTGCCAGATAAGTAAACGGCGACTGGAAATAACTCGTAAAGACGTTATTTTCCCAACCGCCCGTAAGACTTATAGTCAGTTTCGGGAAGCGGTCGGCATAAGCAATCCCGGCATCGGCCATCGCCGCACGCAGATTCTGTTCCGAGGCGCGCACGTCGGGGCGGCGTTGCAACAGTCCCGTCGGCAAGCCGATAGGTATGGAATCGGGAAAATCGGGATGCGTATTCATTTCGGAGCGAATCACCTCCCAATCGGGATATTCGCCCATCAACAAAGCTATACTGTTCTCGGTAATCTTTATGCGGCTCTCCAAATCGGGGATAAGCGAAGCCGTCGTGGCATACTCCACCTTGGCCTGCTGGTAAACCGTTTCCGACGTAAGCCCCCCTTCAAACCTTACCTTCGCCTGAAACTCGCTCTCCCCGCGGGTGGTAAGCGTACGGCGGACAATGGCAAGTTCGTTGTCGAGAGCCACAAGCCTGAAATATGCCGTTGCGACTTCGGCAACAAGCAACATCTGCATTGCACGCTGGTTTCCGAGCGTATTCAGATACTCCGCCTCGCCCTTTTTCTTTGCCCAGCGCAAGCTCCCCCAAAAATCTATTTCCCAGCTCACAGTACCTTTCAGGCTCAACTCCACCTCGTGTTTCGGGTCGGCATTATGGTACTCATACCGTTCATCATCGCCGAAAGCGAACAGTTTGAAGTCGGGAGCGAAATTGGCCTCGTCTATCCTGTAAAGCTGCCGCATCTGCTCCACCTTGGCGGCAGCGGCCAACAACTCGCGGTTATTGTCGAGGGTCTTCTCGATAATGCGGCACAACAGCGTATCGCCGTAATACTCCCACCAGTGCAGGTCGGCAATAGTTATGGAATCGGCATCTATGCCGCGCACAATCTGTTCGGGCAGATTCAATTCGGGAGGTTTACAATCCCTTTTAACTGCGCACGAAGCCACAAAGGCGACAAACAGGACAGAAAATATAATCTTGATTTTCATTTCTTAAATTTCGCTTTAATACGATAGACCCAAACAAAGAAGAAAGGCACGAACAATATACCCACCGTAATAGCCACGAGCATACCGAAGAAGACTCCCGTACCGATACCCTGACGGCTGGCCGAACCCGGGCCCGAAGCAAACACGAGCGGGAGCAGGCCGAGTATAAAAGCCAGCGAGGTCATTACGATAGGGCGGAAACGCAGGTGCGCCGCCGTAACCGCAGCCGACACCACATCCTTTCCCTTTTCAACCTCCTCCTTGGCGAACTCCACAATAAGAATCGCGTTCTTTGCCACAAGACCTACGAGCATCACAAGACCTATCTGGAAATAAATATTGTTTTCCAGACCGCAGAGCCATATTCCGAGATATGCTCCGATACCCGCCACGGGCAACGATATAATCACGGCTATAGGCACCGACCAGCTTTCGTACTGCGCCGCGAGGAAGAGGAAGACAAAAAGGAAAGCCAGAGCCAGTACGACACCTGTCTGACCGCTTACATGCTTCTCCTGATAAGAGAGGCCGCTCCATTCCACGCCGATATTCGCAGGCAGATGCTCCTTTACTATATTCTCCAGAGCCTCCATGGCCTGACCCGAACTGTAACCGTGAGCCGCTTCGCCCGAAACCGTAGCCGAGTTGAACATGTTGAAACGCTTTATAGTACCTGCGCCGGTAGTATAATGAGTATTTCCGAGCGAAGTAACCGGAATCATCGCCCCGTCGTTTCCGCGTACGAAGAAAAGGTCGAGGCTGTTCCGGTAAGCCCTGTACGGAGCCTCCGCCTGAATATACACCCTGTATATACGGTTGAACATGTTGAAGTCGTTTACATATATCGAACCGGTAAACGCCTTCATCGTAGAAAATATGCTCGACATCGACACTCCCTGCAAGCGCGCTTTGTCGCGGTCCACATCGAAATAAAGCTGCGGTATGTCGCCCTGCATCGAGTGCATCAGACCCGTAAGTTCGGGACGCTTCTCGGCATAGAACATAAACGTATCCACGGCCGCCTGCAATTCGTCGTACGAAGTATTGCCGCGAGCCTCCAGCACCATTTCAAAACCACCCGAACTACCCAGACCGGGAATAACCGGAGGAGTGGAAATATACACTTTGCTTTCGGGATATTTCGACAGCTCCGTCCTTACACGCGCCATAACCTCGTTAATATCCTCCGACTCCCTTTCGTTCCACGGTTTAAGGATAACCGTAAGCTGGCTGTGCGCCTGATTAGTCCCCACACGCGGACTCGAACCCGTAACATTCAGCACATACCTCACATCGGGGTCCTGCAACAGGAAATCCATCGCTCTGTCCGTAACAATACGGGTACGCTCTATCGTAGCTCCTTCGGGAAGTTCCAGTTCCACGGTAAAATACCCTTGGTCCTCCTGCGGCATAAAGCTCGACGGCACTATGCGGTTAAGTACGAAGATAGCAATCAAAACAAGACCGAAAGCCGCAAACATGCGACGCGAATGAGCGAGCGTTTTCAGAATCAGACGCCCGTACGTACGGTTTCCGAGAGCCAGCCCTATATTTATACGGCGGAAGAGACCCCGTTTCTTCTTTCCGTCATCGGGTTTCAGGAAAAGCGACGCCATGACGGGGCTCAATGTCAGAGCCACAATAGTGGAGATAATCACCGACACGGCAATCGTTATCGTAAACTGACGGTAAAGCTGGCCGGTAATACCCGACAGGAAACTTACCGGCACAAACACGGCGCAAAGCACCAGCGACATGGCAATCAGCGCGCCGCTGAGACTGCGCATTGCCTTTTTCGTAGCCTCGTACGGCGACAGATGCTCCTCGTTCATTATGCGGTAAACATTCTCCACAACCACTATTGCATCATCCACCACGATACCGATGGCAAGAATAAGCCCCAACAACGTAAGCATGTTCAGCGAGAAACCGAAGATAAGCATCACGCCGAACGTACCGATAAGAGAAATAGGTACGGCCACAATCGGAATCAGCGTAGCGCGCCAGCTCTGCAGCGACAGGTAAACCACCAGAATCACCAGCAGCAGAGCCTCGAAAAGCGTACGGTAAACATGATGAATCGATTCCGAAATATAAGTCGTCATATCAAACGGAATCTCGTACGAAATCCCCTCGGGGAAGTTGCGGCTTATCTCGTCCATCGCCTTTTTCACCGACTCGGCAACCTCCATGGCGTTCGCACCCGGCAACATGTTTATATTCAACACGGCCGCATTTCCGCCGTTAATACCGCTCTCGGTATTGTACGAAGCAGCCTCGAGGGAGATTTTAGCCACGTCGCGCAAGCGGATTATCGAGCCGTCGGGGTTTGCGCGCACCACAATCTCCTCGAACTGCCTCACCGACGAAAGACGCCCCTGCGCCGTAATAGGAGTGGTAACGTCAATTCCCTCCATCGGGGCCTGCCCCAAAACGCCGGCGGCCGATTCGCGGTTCTGGTCTTTCAGAGCCGACTGCAAGTCCTGCACCGTCAGGCCGAGGTCGGCCAGTTTGTCGGGCTGCACCCATATCTGCATCGCATAATAACGGCTTCCCACGTTCGACACCTTTCCCACGCCGGGGATACGCCTCAACATGTCGAGTACGTTAAGCGTAGCGTAATTACTCAAATATATCTCGTCGAATTTGGGGTCGGACGACAGAAGCGTAACCGTCATCAACTTGCTCGACGCCTGTTTCTCCACCGAGATACCGTTCTGCACCACTTCGGCAGGAAGTCGCGACTCGGCTTCCTTCAAACGGTTCTGGATATCCACGGCCGCGAGGTCGGGGTTAGTTGAAATATCGAACGTAACGACAGCCGTAAACCCTCCCGAGTTCGAACTCGACGACTCCATATATATCATGCCGGGAGTACCGTTCAGTTCCTGTTCGATAGGAGTGGCGACAGCCTGCGTAACGGTCTGTGCGTCCGCACCCGGATAAGAAGCGGTAATCTGTACCACCGGCGGGACAATCTGCGGGTACTGGTCGATAGGGAGCAGAGTAAGCCCTATCAAGCCGAGAATCAATATTATTATCGACAATACTGTCGAGAATACCGGTCTGTCAATAAAAAAATCCGCTTTCATAAGGCGTTATTCTCCAATATTCTCCAACTCGCCCGCGGCAGGTGCCACTTTTATACCGTGCGAAAGTTTATGATACCCTTCCACAACAATCCTCTCGTCGGTTGCAAGCCCTCTCTCCACAACAATATTGTTGCCTATTTCCGGACCCGTTTCCACAAATCGCTTCTCCACTATGCTGTCGGGGCGCACCACAAAAATATGAGCACCGCCCTTCTCTATCACGATAGCTTTTGTCGGGACAACTATTGCGTTTTCCCTGACGTCGAGCAACAGTTTTACACGCGTAAACTGGCCGGGCAGAAGTATATGGTCGGGATTTGCCATTTCGGCACGCACCGAAAACGTACCTGTCTGCGGATTAACCTGCGGGTCGGCAAAATCTACCAGCCCCCTGAACGGGTATTTCGACCCGTCGGCCAACGTAACCGTAATATACGGGTCCCACGTACGGGTAGAATCCTTATGGCCGATATTTACGTTACGCGCCTTGCTTCGCAGATAGTCGAGCGCGGTCATGCTGAAATCGACCTGTACCGTATCGCTCTTCACCACCGTAGCGAGAAGCGATTTTCCGCCGGGGCCGACAAGCGTTCCGATGTCGGCGTTGCGTTCCGATATATATCCCGAAATAGGAGAATGGACAGAAGTATAGCTTAAGGTAAGTTCGGCCTGCGTCAAGTCGGCCTCGCTTACTATAACGTCGGCCATGGAGCTCTCGTAAAGAGCTATGGCATTGTCGAGGTCGAGCTGGCTCGCCGCGTTATGTTCAAAAAGCGGGCGGATACGGTTCAAATCCCGTTCGGCCTTCAACGCCTGTGCCTTGGCCTTGTTGAGCTGCGCCTTGGCTCGCTCCACTTTAGCCTTGTATAGTTTGGGGTCGATTATAAACAGCGTCTGTCCTTTCCTCACATATGTTCCCTCATCGAAAAGCATCTGTTCGAGATACCCTTCCACGCGGGCTCTTATCTCCACGAACTGCTGCGCCCTTATCCTGCCGACATATTCGCCGTATATGCTCACATCCTCGGTCTTTACCGACTCCACGCTCACTACGGGAAGAGCGGGAGGAAGAGGTTCGGGTCTGAACAGCCAGTAAAGCCCGCCTGCCAGAATCACGACCACGGCCAGAATCAAAATCTTACTTTTACGACTCAGCCGTATTCTTATGCCGGAAAGATTCCGGTAAATCTTTTTTACAACCGCATAAAACTTAAGCAGAAACGGTTGTAACTTTTCAATCAAATTCATAAAGCAACTATTACACGACAGCATTGCGGAACAAAAGACGTCTGCCTCCATTTACACATTTCAAAAAGCTCCTCCGTCCTCAAAGTGCGACAAGACGAAAGCCGCATGGCCGACGTCCTTAAAAATCAAACTCCTCCGCAATAGGGCAAAGATACGCAAAAGAGGCCTATAAGCAACCACGTATAACCATAATTAATACAAAATTGTACCCTGCAAGCAATAAAAAGATATAATACCCCGCTTGCGCGGAGAACAAAAGCATCGTACTCCGTGTTTAAATAAAAAGAGAAGAATGCTGAAAAAGGGTCAGAGTTTTATCGGGAAGCGGCGGATTCGCTCGTCGAGCATTTCGGGAGGAAGGATGGTCTTTATAATATCCACGACGGAATTCAGAAGTCTCTCCCGGATATAGTCAAGACGGATTGCCACCGACACTTCGCGATGCACTTCGGGCGATACAATCTCACGCACGTTGGCGCGCTGCTCATCGGAGAGATACCCCAGATGCAGTTCGGGAATAACCGTATAGCCTCCGTTTGTATCGACAATCCTTACAAGCGTATCGATGCTGCCCGCATCGTAAACATGCGAAGGTGTGCCCGCTGCGGCATTGCGTCGGCAAAAGCTGAACCCCGCACCCTTTATGATGCAATGCCCCTGACACAGCACCCACACATTATCCACGGGCATATCGCCCGCCACGAACGTGGCATCGCGATACGGATACGACGGCGAGACATACGCATAGAACCTCTCGCGGTAAAGCGGTATGGTGGCGATACCCGCCGGAATATCGTCGGGCATAGAAGCAATCATCAGGTCGATTTCCGACGTCCGCACCCGCTCCAGCCCTTCGGCTGCGGGAAACTCCGATATGCGCAGGCGGACATCGGGATACGCTTTGCGGTAACGCGACAAAAAAAGAGGCAGGAGGTAAGGAGCTGCGGTGGGGATAATGCCGAGCGACAAATCGCCGGCAACAGAACCCCGTTCGGAAGCCACAACCTCCCTCATGCGGCCGGCCTCGCGCAAAGCAGTTTCGGCCTGCCTGATAAGCAGACGCCCCGTAGCCGTAGGCTCTACAGGGTGTTTGCTGCGGTCGAAGATTTTCACGTCGAGCTCCTCTTCGAGCTTCATAATCATCGCGCTGAGAGTAGGTTGCGTAACACCGCACTCCTCGGCGGCCTCCACAAAGCGGCGGTGCTTGTCGAGAGCCACTATATACTCAAGTTGTTGAATAGTCATGCTGCAATCATATAGATATTACCTATACAAAGATAGAAAATATCTGTTTACAAAATAAAAACCGTACCATATTTTTGCAACAGAGATAAACAGACAATAATTACAAACAAATAAAAACAGAAATCATGGAAACAAACAACAACATCAACATCATGCCGAGGATAGGCGACAAAGCTCCGGCATTCAATGCAGTAACCACACAAGGCAACATTTCGTTCCCGCAAGACTTCAAAGGCAAGTGGGTAATTCTGTTCAGTCATCCCGCCGATTTCACCCCCGTATGCACGACGGAGTTCATGACATTCGGCAAAATGGCAGGCGAATTCGAGTCGCTCAACTGCGCTCTCGTAGGGTTGTCGATAGACGGGCTCTTCAGCCACATAGCATGGTTGCGCACGATAAAGGAAAAAATAGAATACAACGGGATGAAAAATATCGAAATAAAATTCCCGTTAATAGAAGACATAACAATGGAAGTAGCCAATCTCTACGGCATGATACAACCGGGCGAAAGCCAGACCAAGGCAGTAAGAGCCGTATTCTTCATCGACCCCGAAGGAATCATCCGTACGATAATGTACTATCCGGCATCGGTAGGGCGCAACTTCGACGAGATAAAAAGAACCCTCATAGCGTTGCAGACCACCGACAAGTTCGGAGTAGCCACCCCTGCCGACTGGCGACCCGGCGACGATGTGATAGTACCCCCCGCCGGTTCATGCGGAGCAGCCAAAGAGAGGATGGACGGCAACGAAGCAGGGCTCAAATGCTACGACTGGTTCTTCTGTACCAAACCTATTGCAGCAGAAGAGATAAACACAGGGAACAGATAAACCCCGAAAAAACACATATACAAACCGATTCCCGCCGCATGAAAAACGGCGGGAATCAAAAAAAACAAAATACGATGAAACCGATACATCTGACATTAAGCGAATTCAAGGAGAAAGTAGCCGATACAAGCAATCTCGCAGAGTGGAAATACAAAGGGGACAAACCCGCGCTGATAGACTTTTACGCAACATGGTGCGGGCCATGCCGCAGCCTCGCCCCCACGCTCGACGAGATAGCCGAAGAATACGACGGCAAGATATACGTATACAAAATCGACACCGACAAAGAAGGAGAACTCTCCACAATGTTCGGCATACGTTCCATACCCACGCTTCTGTTTATACCCATGCAGGGGATGCCGATGCGCCACGTGGGCGCACTCCCCAAACAGACGCTCAAACAAGCCATAGACGATACGTTGTTAAAATAACATACAGATATACAAGTACAGATAGAAGTTCCCGAAAGAAAGGAGCTGTGCCGGAAAACAGACCGTTCCGCACAGCTCCTTTCAATATACAAAAGGCGGGGAATCTCCTCCCGCACAGGCACACGACACGACACATCACACACCGTGCCGCCGCCCGACACCGCACAGGGCAATCACTACTCTATCATATAATCCGACTTGCACAAATCGGCAAGCGCCTCGTAAATATGCGGATAGGAAAACCTGAAACCGCTCTCCTCCAACAAGTGCGGCAGCGCACACTGCCCCTCGTTGAAAAGCACCGCCCGTTCGCCGAACGCCAGTCTCATCGCAAACTTCGGGACAATCCATAAAGCAGGCGCATCCATCTCGCGTGCAAGCTGGCGCGAAAAAGTACGGTTGTCGGTAATCTCGGGAGCTACGCAATTCACCCTGCCGCAAATCTTGTCGTTCGAAAAAATCCAACAGTAAATCCGCAGCAAATCCTCCAGCATTATCCAGCTGAAATACTGGCGGCCGTTGCCAATCCTCGCACCGAGCCCCTTTTTAAAAACATCGAACATCAGGGGGAAGACGCCACCCGTTTTCGACAGCACCGGAGCCAGACGCGTAATAACCAGCCGCACGTCGGGCGAAACCTTCACGGCCTCCCCCTCCCATTTGCTGCACACATACGACAAAAAGCCGTCGCCGCGCGTAGGCGACGAATCGCGGAAACACCCTGCCGACGGATATATCCCCACGGCCGAAGTAGAGACCAGCAGAGAAGGTTTGCGCCGCAAAGCATTCACCGTCTCCACAATACGTCGCGTAGTCTCCACCCTGCTCGAAAGAATCGCCCGTTTGTACTGCGGTGTCCAGCGGGCATTCAAGTTCGCCCCCGCCAGATTTACCACCACGTCGGCATCGGCAAGTTTGGCCGAAAGCACCTCCGCGCTCTCGGGAAAAAAATCAGAACGCTCGAGCGGCGTAACCCGTCCGCCCATATCGGCAATCCGTTTCGATAATGCGCCGCCGATAAAACCGGACGCGCCCGAAATAACAAAATTCATACAGAAAAGATGATGCGAGGGAACGCACCGCAACAAACACCGCACAGGTATCGGCAGGAAACAAGACAGCACCGGGTGTTCCGGAAAGGGAAAGAAAAAACGGCAATCTCCGAAAACGCCTACCGCTCCGTATCCCCTTTGTCGGGCGACACGTTCGGAACCCACTTGAAGAGTTTGTCGGACGGACGAATCTTCATATCGGTAGCAATCGAAAACCGCTCCCCCTTAACCGTTTTAGGAACACTTTTCAAATCGACACGAATATCATCGGCACGCATCGTTACCGCTCCGGTAGTCGGACCCGTTATCAAAATTTCGTCTCCCGCGCACAACTCGCCGCTCTCCATAAGGAACTCGGCCACCTTCAACTTCGAGAAATACTTCACGCCCTTCCCGATATACACCTTGCGCATCGTAGCCGACGAGCCGTAATTCGAGCTCCATTCGCCGAGCCGCTGCCCAAGATAATAGCCGTTCCAGAAACCGCGGTTGAACACCGTTGCGAGCCGTCTGTCCCACTCCGCGACACGTTCCTCCGAGAAAGAACCGTCGAGATAAGCCTCCACCCCCTCGCGGTAACACTCCGTTACCGTCCTCACATACTCCGGACCTCTGGCACGCCCCTCTATTTTGAAAACACGAACGCCCGAATCGAGCATTTTGTTCAAAAAATGTATCGTTTTCAAATCCTTCGGCGACATGATATACTGGTTGTCCACCTCCAGTTCAATATCGGTCTCCTTGTCCCTGACCGTATAAGCGCGGCGGCAAATCTGCATGCAGGCCCCGCGGTTGGCCGACGAGTTCATCTCGTGCAGACTGAGGTAGCACTTGCCCGACACGGCCATACACAACGCGCCGTGGACGAACATTTCAATCCTCACAAGCTCCCCTTTCGGGCCGCGTATCCCTTCGCGGCACACGGCGCGATAAATCTCCGCCGTCTGGTCGAGGTTCAGTTCGCGAGCCAGTACAACCACGTCGGCGAAACGCGAATAAAAACGGAGAGCCTCCACATTGGAGATATTGAGCTGCGTGGAGAGATGAACCTCCATACCCACCGAGCGGGCATACGACATTACCGCCACGTCGGCGGCAATAACGGCCGACACGCCGCTCTCCTTCGCCGCATCCACAATACGGCGCATAAGCGGAATATCGCCGTCGTAAATAACCGTATTGACGGTAAGATAACTCTTGACCCCGTGTGCGCTGCACTGCGAAGCGATATTCCGGAGGTCGTCGAGCGTGAAATTGTTCGACGAGCGCGAGCGCATGTTAAGCCCCTCCACGCCGAAATAAACCGAATCGGCCCCTCCTTGCAGGGCAGCCGTCAAAGAGTCGTACGACCCTATCGGAGCCATTATCTCAATATCCTTCCTCTCCATAAAGCAACCACTATCTGCCTAAAAGAATCTTCTTAATATCGTTAAGCTTGTTCAGAGCCTCGATGGGAGTAAGATTGTTTATATCGAGACCCACTATTTCATTCCTTATGCAACTCAAAACCGGGTCGTCGAGCTGGTACAGCGACAACTGCACGCCGCCCGCCTGCTTCGCCTCGGGCAGCGGTTTGGCAATACCTTTCCCCTCGCCCCCTTTCTCGAGCTGTTTCAATATCTCGTCGGCGCGCTTCACTATGCTCTGCGGCATCCCCGCCATTTTAGCCACATGGATACCGAAACTGTGCTCGCTGCCGCCCCGCACAAGTTTGCGGAGGAACACCACCTTGTTGTCCACCTCCTTGACCGACACGTTATAATTCACCACCCGCTTGAAATCCTTCTCCATCTCGTTCAGTTCGTGGTAATGCGTGGCGAAAAGCGTCTTGGCATGAGCCCGTTCGTTTTCGTGGATATGCTCCACAATCGCCCATGCAATAGAGATGCCGTCGTACGTACTCGTACCGCGCCCCAGTTCGTCGAAAAGCACGAGGCTTCTCTCCGACAAGTTGTTCAAAATATCCGCAGCCTCGGTCATCTCCACCATGAAAGTCGATTCGCCCAGCGAAATATTGTCCGACGCCCCCACGCGGGTAAACACCTTGTCCACAATCCCAATCCTTGCCGAAGCCGCAGGGACGAAACACCCTATCTGCGCCATTATCACAATCAATGCCGTCTGCCGCAGCAAAGCCGACTTACCTGCCATGTTAGGGCCCGTAACAATCATAATCTGCTCCCCGTCGTTGTCGAGGCGGATAGAGTTGGAAACATACTCCTCTCCCGGCGGCAACTGCGTTTCGATAACCGGATGACGCCCCTCCTCAATATCAAGACAAAGCGAATCGTCCAGTACCGGCCGTACATAACACCGCTCGGCCGACACCACCGAAAACGCCACAAGACAATCCAGCCGCGCCAGCAGCACGGAATCGCGCTGAAGCAGCGGGATAAACCCCGCGGCATAACTCACCAGTTCCCCGAACAGGCGAGCCTCGATAGAGAGAATCTTCTCCTCCGCGCCCAGAATCTTCTCCTCATACTCCTTCAGTTCCTGCGTAATATAACGCTCTGCACTCGTCAATGTCTGCTTCCTTATCCATTCCGCAGGCACTTTGTCCCGGTGCGTGTTGCGCACCTCGATATAATAACCGAAAACATTGTTGAAACCAATCTTCAAACTCGGAATCCCCGTCCGTTCGCTCTCCTCCTGCTGAATCCTGAGCAGGTACTCCTTGCTTCTGCCCGACAACTCGCGCAACTCGTCGAGTTGCGCATCCACGCCGCCCCTTATCACGCCGCCTCGGTTCAGCAACATCGGGGCGTCGGGCATCACCACCCTCTCGATACGCCCGCACAAATCGGCGCACAAATCTATCTCCTCCGCATAATGCGCCATCCCCTCCTCGCCCGATGCGGCAAATGCCGAAACAATATCGGGCAGGGCAGCCAGCGCAACTTTCAACTGGTACATCTCGCGGGGCGTAATACGCCCTACGGCAATCTTCGACGTAAGACGCTCCAAATCGCCCACACACGACAACTGACGCTGTACCGTCTCCTTCACCTCGGGGTTGCGGAAAAAGAACTCCACCGTATCCAGCCTGCGGTTCAAAGCAGCCACATCCTTCAGCGGGAACGTCAGCCACCGTTTCAGCAAACGCCCGCCCATAGGCGACACGGTACGGTCAATGACATCGAGCAGCGACTTGCCCCCCTCGTTCATCGTGCCGAGCAGCTCGAGGCTGCGCAGCGAAAACTTGTCGAGCCTTACAAACCGCTCCTCCTCTATGCGGCGCAGCGATACGATATGCGAGATAGACGTATGCTGCGTAATATCCATATAGTACAGGACGGCACCCGAAGCCACCAACCCCAGTTTCAGGTGCTGCACCCCGAACCCTTTCATGCTCTTCGTTCCGAAATGCTTCAACAGCCGTTGCGACGCCGCATCGGACGTATAAATCCAATCGTCCAGCTCGAAAACGAGAAAGCGGTGGCCGAAGCGCGACTCGAACACCTCCCTTTTGCCGCGCTCTACAAGCACCTCCTTCGGCGAAAAGCTGTTCAACAACTTGTCGATATGGTCATACCCCCCTTCGGCAGTCAGGAACTCGCCCGTGGAGATATCGAGGAAAGCCACACCGCAGGCATGACGGTCGAAATAGACCGAAGCCAGAAAGTTATTCTCCTTGTGGCACAACACATTATCGTTCATCGCCACACCCGGGGTAACCAGTTCCGTAATACCCCGCTTGACAAGTTTCTTGGTAAGTTTCGGGTCTTCCAGCTGTTCGCAGATAGCCACCCGTTTGCCGGCACGGATAAGTTTGGGCAGATAAACATCCAACGCATGATGAGGAAATCCCGCAAGTTCCACATACTGGGCTGCACCGTTCGCACGGCGCGTCAGAGTAATACCGAGAATCTCCGACGCCGCAATGGCATCCTCCGAAAAAGTCTCGTAAAAATCGCCCACCCTGAAAAGCAGGACGGCGTCGGGATGCTTGCTCTTCATCTCGACGTACTGCTTCATCAGCGGAGTCTCCACAATTTTATTCGCCATAACCAGCCGACAAAAAATTACAATGATGCGAAATTACAAAAAATACCCGGTTTTACAACCAGATAAAAATGGTTACATTTGCTGTCGCGGAGAGAGCAGAGCCGTATGGCGGCAGAGCAAGTGCGAGGCCGTTCCGACACCTGTCGGCCTCAACGCCGCAGCAAAAAAACGACAACAGCAAAATGCAGCACGGAAAAGAGAGAAAAATAGTTCTTGTACCCAACGGCGGACTCGCCAACCGTATGAGAGCCGTCAATTCGATGATAGAATTCACCGAAACCGAAAAGATAAAACTGCATATCATCTGGATAAGCAACCGAGAGCTGAACGCCCCGTTCGCCGCGCTGTTCAAGCCGTTGCCGCACACGCACGCAACCCTTGCCGAAGGAGGGGCGGCAGCATCGCTGCTGTACAACTCGCCGCGCAAAAGCAACCTCTACCTGTCGGCAGCCGCAACCCGCCTGCTGTTCGACCGCCGTCTCTTCTGGCGCGACGTAAAAAC
>JADIMW010000059.1 GCA_017694415.1 Candidatus Caccoplasma merdipullorum | reverse complement strand
TTTCGATACTTGAAGTATTACCGGCGATTTGGTTTCTACGGCAGCTTGTATTATTGCCTGAAGCTGCTCCATGTTGTTGAAGTTGAAAGCGGGGATTGCATATCCGCCTTTGATGGCTTTGGCGAACATCTCTTTGGTGTTGACCAATCCTAATTCTTTGTAGCTAACCATTTTACTCTCTTTTTATGTTGTTAATAATAACTGTCTCTCTCTCTCGTCGTGCAAAATTAAGAAATTTTTCCGTAAATAGAACCATGCCTTCGCGCAAAAATATCGTATCAGTTGTTTTTATTCTTCGACAGCAGACGTTCGAGGTTTTGCGATGATATGTTGCGTGTGAGTTTTCCTTTTTTGGCTACCGATATTTCTCCTGTTTCTTCCGAGACGATTACGGCAATAGCGTCGCTTTCCTGTGCTATGCCCAGTCCCGAACGGTGCCTTAATCCCAGTTCGCGGGGGATGTTGGGCGTGTGCGATACCGGAAGTATGCACCCTGCGGCAGCGATGCGGCCTTCGGCTATTATCATGGCGCCGTCGTGGAGCGGCGTTCCTTTGTAGAATATGGTTTCTATAAGTTTCGAGTTTATGTCGGCATTGATTTTTTCGCCCGTCTCTTCGTATTTTTTTAGCGACATCTCCTGTTTTATCACTATCAGTGCGCCCGTGTTGCGTTTGGCCATGCTCATACATGCATAGACAACGGGCATTACATAGGCGGGGACTTTGTCCTGTTCGTTTTTTGTGTAGAAGAAGTGCAGGAAGGCTCTCCATTTTTTATGCGAGCCCAATTCCCCGAGGAAGCGGCGTATGTCGTCCTGAAACAGAATTACCAGTATTACTACTCCGACGCTTACGAGTTTGTCCATTATCGAACCGAGCAGCCGCATGTCTATTATGCGCGCCACTATTATCCATACGATAATGAAGGCTATTACTCCGCCGAATATTTTTATCGTGCCGGAGTCTTTCATTACGCGGTATATGTAATACAGCATTACTGCTACGAGCAGAATATCTATAATGTCTTTTATGCCGAATGACGAGAACATGTTTTATTGTTATTTGCCGTTTGTTTTCTGAAATATTTTTATTGTCTCGGCGCACTCCCTTACATCGTGTACGCGAAGTATGTTCGCTCCTTTTGTCAGCGCAAGCATGTTTGCCGCCGTCGTACCGTTGAGACTCTCCCCGGGTGTCGTTCCGAGAAGTCGGTATATCATCGATTTTCTTGAGATGCCTGCGAGAATCGGCATACCGAACGGTGTAAATTCGTGCAGTTCGTTCAGCAGGCGGTAATTGTCGTCCAGTTCTTTTGCAAAGCCGAATCCGGGGTCGAGTATTATGTCGTTCACGCCGACTGCGTGGAGACGGGCAATCTTTTCCGAGAAATATTTTATAATCTCGGCGGTAATATTGCCGTATTGAGTATGTTGTTGCATCGTGTCGGGAGTCCCGCGCATGTGCATCAGTATATAGGGGGTGTGAAACTCTGCTGCCGTCGAATACATTGCCGGGTCTGCTCCTCCGCTTATGTCGTTTATGATGGCGGCGCCGAATTCTTCTATCGCTTTTCGTGCCACACCTGCTCTGAATGTGTCTATCGAAACGGGTATGTCGGGGTATATCTCCCTTATTATGCCGAGGCCTTCGCAGAGGCGTTTTGTCTCTTCTTCTTCCGTTACGTCTGTTGCTCCGGGGCGCGATGAGTATGCGCCTGCGTCGATAATATCGCCCCCTTGCTCTACTATTTCACGTGCGCGCGCAGCTATGCGCTCTCTCCCTTCGCAGCGGCTTTCCGCATAGAAAGAGTCGGGCGTGAGGTTCAGAATCCCCATAATAAGGGGACGTTTCAGACTTATCAGTTTGCCTGCGATATTTAATGTAAGTGTTGTCGTTTCTGTTGCCATTGGCGGCTGCTTTACGTTGCGAAGGTAGTAATATTTGGGCAATATTGCTATTCCCCGTGTGTCGGTTAATATCCGCTTTCGCGCGTTTTGGGCGCGAGGGTCTGTTCGACGACTTTTGTTTTTGTCGTTTTGCTCTTTTTCTTTTTAGAAACAGATGTTTTTACCGTATCGCGTTTCGACAGTTTTTCTTCGAACCTTTTTATCTCCTCTTCGTATTGCTCGGTTATGGAATCGTCGCTGCGGTCGGTTGCCGGCAGGTGAATGTAGAGTATCGTAGCTATTGTCGCGACAATGAAAAATATTGTGGCATACCGTTCCCCTTTGCTGAAATTCCAGTATTTGTCTTCTTTCATGTCGAGTAGTTTTGTATTATACGGTTTTGAACAGCCCCATGCTCGACAGGAATATGAATATTATCGATATTGGTGCCAGATAGCGTATGCAGAACATTATTGAATAGAATAGCGGTCGGGGCAGCCTGTTGTTGGTAATTAGTTCGGTATATACATATTTGCCGCGTATTTTCCACCCGACGAAGATGGCCAGCAGGAAGCCGCTTGTGGGAAGGAGTATGTTGGCCGATACGAAATCGGAGAAGTCGAATATCGTACGCCCGAATATCGTGGCGTCTTTGAGCACTCCGAAGGAGAGGGAGCAGAGAATGCTCAGTACGGCTACCATAAGCATCAGTATAAGAGCCGCCTTGTTACGGGTGGTCTTGAACTCTTCGTGTATGTAGGCCACTACCACTTCGCACAGCGATATTGTTGAGGTGAGAGCGGCAACGGCTACCAGCAGAAAGAAAAGTACCGACCACAGATGCGGATGTGCGAACTTCTGCAGTACGTTGGGGAGGGTTATGAATATGAGTTCCGGGCCTTGGGTAGGATTAATCCCGAACGAGAACGTGGCCGGGAATATTATCATGCCTGCGAGTATCGCCATAAGCAGGTTGAGGAATGTTACGATGCTTGCCGTCGATGTAAGGTTGGTGTTCCGTTTGAAATACGAACCGTATGTTATCAGTATCCCCATGCCTATACTCAGGGAGAAGAACGCTTGTCCGAGAGCGTCGAAAACCACCTTTGTATTCAGTTTGGAAATATCCGGGCGGAAGAGATATGACAGCCCCTCTTTCGTTCCCGGCATGAACATCGCTTTTATGCAGAATACTATCAATATTACGAAAAGCAGCGGCATGAGTATATTCGATGCCCGCTCTATGCCTTTTGTAACCCCTTGTATTATTATTATGTAGTTTAGAAACAGGAATATGAATATTCCCAAAAGAGGACGATACGGGTCGGTTACGAATTTCTCGAAACTTGCGGTAAGTTCCGCACTGCTTTTCCCTATGAGGTCGTTGCTGAACGATTTTATCAGATACTCTGTAACCCAACCCGATATCACCATATAGAAACCGAGTATTATTATGCATGCCGCTATGCCTATGTATCCGACCATGTTCCAGTTCGTGCCGGGTTTGAGTTTGGTAAATGCCCGGCTGACGTTCGATTTGGCTTTTCTGCCAATCATGAACTCTGCTATCATCAACGGAATGCCAATCAGCAATATACATACTATGTATGTTAAAAGAAAAATCGCTCCGCCGTCCTGACCGGTTATATACGGAAACCGCCAGATATTGCCCAGTCCTATCGCCGACCCTACGGTTGAGGCTATGACTCCTATCTTGGTTGCGAATAATGCTCTTTCACTCATCGGGTTGCAGGTATGTTGTTGTATAGTTAGCGTTTGTTGTTTTCTGATAATGCAAAAATAACTTTTTTACGGGTTATTAGCTATATCGCGATTCATTATTCTCTTTATGATTGGATATTATGGCCGTAATTCCGTATGAATTGTTCCGATACGCTCCCGTTCATGCTCCATTTGACAGATAAATTGTTCGTTTCTTCTTTTTTTATTAGTACTTTTGCACTGTTTCGGATTTTGATATAACAGATTTTGTGCAGATGCGGTTTTCGAGATTCTTTATCATATTGTCGCTATGGGTTTTGTTTGCACCGTCTATTGCCTTTTCCGAGGTCTTGTGCGGGTTTTCGAACATGCAGGCGGAAGAAGCGTGTTTAACGACGTCGGGCGACAGCGTACCGACAGTTTCGTCGCCTCGCGACTTGCGGTTGATAAACCGTTTGAATTCTCCTGCTGCACTTAAGTTGGATAAAATCTCCTCGTCAAAAACATTTTCTATTCTTGCTCCGTCGTTGCCTTTAATTATTTTGGGAACATCGCTGAAATTCGAGGATAACGACTTTTCCACATATACCAATCGTTATCCCGCCATATTCCACAACTGTTACGACGATTATCTGCAGTATGCTCCGGCAGCCGTAATGCTGGGAATGAAAATAGGCGGCGTAAGAGGGCGTTCGTCGTGGGGGCGGATGCTCACCTCCGATGCCTTTACGATAGCATTGATGACGGGGGCGGTAAATGTCATCAAATACACAATGGATACACGGCGTCCCGACGGCAGTGCATACAATTCGTTCCCGAGCGGACATACGGCCACGGCCTTTATGACGGCCACCATGCTCAACAAGGAGTTCGGCGATCTTTCGCCGTGGGTAACCATAGGTTCATATACGATGGCTGTTGCCACAGGCGTTGGGCGACAGTTGAATTTGAGGCATTGGGGCAGCGATATTCTCGTGGGTGCGGGTATCGGTATTTTATCGACCGAACTCGGGTATCTTTTCGCCGATTTGATTTTTAAGGACAAAGGGTTGAAATATGTGCCCGAGACTCTTCCCGAATGGGACTGGGACCGCAAACCCTCCTTTTTCCGTCTCGTGGCGGGAGCCGAGTTGGTTCTTGGCGGCTATTACCTTTCGGACGGGACGTATATAAATGTAAAAGCCGGTAACGGAGTGGGATACGAAGGGGCATGGTTTCCCCACAGAAACATAGGTGTCGGTGCAAGTTTCAGGATAGGCAACAATGTCGTTGCGTTGAACGACGAGATTCTCGAAGGGTGGTTGGGGTATATGGCTCCGTATGCCGGAGTGTTCTATTCCGTACCGCTGAGCAAACGCTGGAGCTGGGACGCAAAAACACTTGCCGGATATAATTTCTTTTGGCACAAGGATTCGTGGAACGATTACGGAATGCCGCGTTCATACGGAAGTTTCGGCGCGATGTTCGGAACATCTCTTTCATTCCTCGCAACCGACGACCTCAGGGTTTCTATTCTTGCCGATTATAACCTTATTGCAAAATCGCCGCTCGAACCGTCGCGATGCCAGCACAACCTTCTTGTCGGAGGTGCGGCAAGCGTAATGTTTTAAATCTCCCGATAATAACTTTCAGATATGCTTTCCCTTACGGTCTCCGATTCCGTAAGGGATTTTTGTCGTCGCTCTTCTGCGAAACGGCATCCGTTTGCCATGTGTTGTTATATGTGCATATTTTGAAACGAATCACAAATGGTGTTTTATTTCATAAACGGCAGCAACTTTTGGTGTGTCGCATTGTTCTAATGGTGATAGTATAAACACTCTATTTTAGATTTATATGAAAGACATGATGTTTAAGTACGGCGACGCAAAAAGTGCCGTGTTCGCTTCGGAAAAAATGTTGCAGTCGAGTCCGTCGGAAAAAATACCCGATGCCCCTACTACGCCTGAAATTGCCTACCAAATGGTTAAGGACGAGACCTTTGCCCAAACACAGCCCCGCCTTAATCTGGCCACCTTCGTTACCACGTATATGGACAGCTACGCCACCCGCCTTATGAACGAGGCTATAAACATAAACTATATCGACGAGACGGAATATCCGCGCATAGCCGTTATGAACGGCAAGTGCATAAATATAATAGCCAATTTGTGGAACTCGCCCGAAAAGGCGAAGTGGAAAACCGGAGCACCGGCCATAGGGTCGTCCGAAGCGTGCATGCTTGGCGGAGTAGCCGCATGGCTGCGCTGGCGCGAAAGACGCATGAAGGCGGGCAAACCGTACGACAAACCCAACTTTGTCATATCATCGGCCTATCAGGTAGTATGGGAGAAGTTTGCGCAGTTGTGGCAGATAGAGATGCGTACCGTACCGCTTACAAAGGATAAACTGACAATGAATGCCGATGATGCAGTTGCCATGTGCGATGAAAATACTATATGCGTGGTACCGATAGAAGGTGTTACATGGAGCGGTTTGAACGATGACGTCGAGGCTCTCGATGCCGCTTTGGAAAAGTACAACTCGAAAACCGGAAACGAAGTCTGCATACACGTCGATGCCGCGACAGGCGGTTTCATCCTACCTTTCCTCAATCCCGAAAAGAAATGGGACTTCCGTCTGAAATGGGTTTATTCCATAAGCGTATCGGGGCATAAGTTCGGACTTGTCTATCCCGGTCTCGGTTGGGTAATATGGCGCGGAGCCGACTACCTGCCAAAGGATATGTCGTTCAGCGTAAACTATCTGGGGGCAAACATAACGCAGGTGGGCTTGAATTTTTCACGCCCGGCAGCACAAATTCTGGGGCAATATTACCAGTTTATACGGTTGGGATTCCAAGGGTATAAGGAGGTTCAGAACAGCAGTATGGAGGTATGCCGTTACCTGCACGAAAGCATAGGCAATATGCCGCAGTTCTGCAATTACAGCAAGGAACTGGTAAATCCGCTTTTTATATGGCACATGGAATCTTCGCATGCGGCGGAGGCAAGATGGACCCTGTTCGATTTGCAGGATAAACTGAAACAGAACGGCTGGATGGTACCGGCATATACGATGCCTGAGGATATTCAGGATATGATAGTGATGAGGCTTGTGGTAAGACAGGGCTTCAGCCGAGATATGGCCGATATGCTGCTGGGCGATATTGCCGCCGCCGTCGAGGAATTGGAAAAGCTGGAGTATCCCACTCCGTCGCGTATTGCAATAGAGAAGAGATTGCCGATAAAACCCACGGTTTTTTCACATACGGGGCGT
>JADIMW010000058.1 GCA_017694415.1 Candidatus Caccoplasma merdipullorum | reverse complement strand
GTACTCCGAAGGCCATAACGGTTTCGCTCGGCATATCGAAGCGTTTTTCGGTTGAGGATATTGAGGCGCTTTATTCGGGTATAAGACTTGCCTGCTCGATTTATGGCGTGGATCTCGTCGGCGGGGATACTTCGGCCTCGATGACCGGACTGACAATAAGTATTACATGTATAGGTTGCGCCGACAGCGAGAGTATTGTTACTCGCGACGGGGCTAAGGAGAACGACCTTGTATGTGTAAGCGGCGACCTCGGCGCGGCATATATGGGGCTTCAGTTGTTGGAGAGGGAAAAGAGCGTGCTTGCCGGCAGCGAAGGTATTGCTCCGAAGTTCGAAGGGAAAGAGTATATTCTTGAACGGCAGTTGAAACCTGAAGCGAGGAAGGATATTGTTGCGGCATTAAAGGCTAACGGTATTGTTCCGACCTCGATGATGGATGTTTCGGACGGCCTCTCGTCGGAACTTATGCATATATGCAAACAGAGCAACAAAGGGTGCCGTATTTACGAGGAGAGGATTCCGATTGATTATCAGACGGCTGTTATGGCGGAAGAGATTAACATGAACGTTGTTACGGCTGCGATGAACGGCGGGGAGGATTATGAACTGCTCTTTACTGTACCGCTCGAAAAACATGATGTCGTTTCGGCGATTGAAGGGGTTCATGTTATCGGGCACATAACGTCTCCCGAACTCGGTTGCGCCATGATTACGCGCGACGGGAACGAACTGACACTGAAAGCGCAAGGGTGGAACCCGCTGGCTGAAAGTAACGAGGAGTAATTTTCTCATTTTTTCATGCATCCGTTTCGGTAGCACTTACATACGACTATAAGCCTCGATATTTTCATATCGAGGCTTATAGTTTATACGGGGAAGGGATTTTATCTTGTAGTGTCCCGCCATTTGCATAGCTCAACCATAAACGGTTATTCGGTTTATTATCCTTTCGCTGAACCTGCGACGTAGCCTTTATATTCGGATACCGCGATATTTTTTACTGTCGGATATTTTTTTCTCTTTCTCTTGCCGTATCAGTCCATGCGGCTTTTGTAGTCGTCGTATGTAAACCGTCGCAGCATTTCTGCTTCGCCGTCGCTTTTAATCAGTGCTATGGACGGGTGTGTTACGCCATTGAACATAGTGGTTTTTACTATGGTGTAGTGTATCATGTCTTCGAGGAGTATTTCATCGCCCGGCTTCGGAGGCCGGGGAAATGCGTAATCGCCTACATAGTCGCCGCTCAGACAGGAATTTCCCCCCAGCCTGTATATGGTTTCGCCGGGCTGCGGCTTGTGCGCACCTGTTACTTCGGGACGGTACGGCATTTCCAGACAGTCGGGCATGTGGCAGGCGAACGAAACGTCGAGCATCAGTGTTTTTATTCCTGCATTTTCTACTATGTCGAGTATGGTAGATTTAAGATAGCCTGTACGCCATGCGAAGGCGCTGCCGGGTTCCAATATTATCTGCAATCGCGGATAGCGTGCCTTGAAGCGTCTTATCAGCGATATGAGGTGTTCTACATTGTACCCGGCACGGGTCATAAGGTGTCCGCCGCCTAAATTCAGCCACTTGATGTTCGGCAAGTGCCGTCCGAATTTTTCTTCTATTTTGTTGAGTACGTTTTCGAGCATATATGAGTCGGACTCGCACAGGGTGTGGCAGTGCAACCCTTCTATTCCGTCGGGCAGGCCGCTGTCGAGTTTGTCGGCGGTTACTCCCAACCGCGAGCCTGCGGCGCAGGGGTCGTACAGCGCGGTTTCTACTTGTGAATATTCGGGGTTTATTCTTAATCCGCACGATACGGCTCGCCCGCTCTTTTCCAGTACGGGCTTGAAGTGCTCGTAGTGGGTTATGGAATTGAATGTTATATGGGAACTGCATGCGAGTATCTGCGGAAACTCGGCATCGGTGTATGCGGGGGCGTAGGTATGTGCGGGCGAGCCCATCTCTTCGACGGCTAAACGTGCTTCGGAAAGCGAACTTGCCGTGGTATGTTGTATGTATTCGCGTATTATGGGGAAGAGTTTCCATTGTGCGAATGCCTTGAATGCCATTATTATCTCGGCTCCGCTCCGTTCTTTTACGGAGCGTATAAGTTCCAGATTTTTACGGAACTTTTCTTCTTCTACTATGTAGCATGGCGACGGAATCTCTTCTTTTTTCATTTTTGTTTTATTTTATTATTTCGAACTTTGCGAATTTAAGCAGCAGGCTTTTTTTGCCTACGTTGGTAAATAATACGTCTATTTTTGTGCTTCCTCCTTCTCCCGATACGGCTGTTACTTCTCCTTCGCCGAACCTGTCGTGCAGTATCTTGTTCCCTACTTGGGGTACGGTGATGTTTTTTTCGGCTGAGGCCGGTGTTGTCTTCTGTATGGCGGCTTCTACTTTTATCAGCGTTTTGGGTCGTGTCGGAGGCGTGTCGGAGGGTGTTTCGCTCCGGTACTGTACCGACGGCCTGCCAACAGGGGTATGTTCGTTTTGCGAAATCCGCGGACGTGTAGCTAATCCGCCCATACTGTCATCGATATAGGATGTATCCAAATCGTTGAGGAATCGGCTCGGGGTTGTTTGTTTTGTCTGCCCGTTGTTGAAGCGCGACATTGCATATGTGAGTATGCAATTTTTTTCGGCTCGCGTTATGGCTACATAGAGCAGCCGCCTCTCTTCTTCTATTTCTTGTGCCGTCCGGCAGCGTTCGGACGGGAATAGGTCTTCTTCTAAGCCTACTACGAATACGTTTGCGTATTCGAGGCCTTTTGCGGAATGGACGGTCATCATGGTTACCTTGTCGGCTTCGGCTTCGTCGCCTTCGTCCATATCGGAGGCTAACGATACTTCGGATAGGAAATCGCTTATCGTGGTTCCTTCGCCGCTTTCTTCGCGTGTGGCACAGAACTCTGCTATCCCGCTTACCAGTTCTTCGATGTTTTCCTGACGGCTTATGTTTTCGGGCATTGCATCGGAATATATGTCTTCGCTTATGCCACTGCGCTTTATTACGGTTTCGATGTATTCTACCGCATTTTTAGTCTCTGCCGCCTGCCGCAGGTCGTTTATTGTATCTCTGAATCCTGCAAGTTTGGTTATTGTGCCGGAGTTTACTTTCAAGCCGTATGCCAACGGTTCTGATACGATATTCCACAATGTGGTTTTATGCAGCGTTGCGGCTTCGCCTATTTTGGCAAGAGTGGTTGCGCCGATTCCTCTTGCAGGATAGTTTATGACTCTTTTCAATGCTTCTTCGTCGGCCGGGTTTACCGTCAATCGGATATAGGCTATTACGTCTTTTATCTCTTTGCGCTGGTAAAACGACATTCCTTTGTATATGCGATAGGGTATGTTGCGCTTGCGAAGGGCTTCTTCGAATATGCGCGATTGTGCATTGGTGCGGTAGAGTATTGCAAAGTTGTTGTATGGCTCTCCTGTTCGGTAACGCATCTCGCTTATGTATGATGCAACGAGGTAGCCTTCTTCGAAATCGGAATATGCACTGAGGATTTTTACCGGCGCACCTTTGGAGTTTTCGGAATAGATGTGTTTGGGTATCTGTCCTGCATTTTTTGCTATCAGACTGTTGGCCGTGTTTACTATCATCTGCGTGGAACGGTAGTTTTGTTCGAGCTTGAAGATGCGGCAATCGGGATATACCGAACGGAGATTGAGTATGTTCTGTATATTGGCTCCCCGAAAAGAGTATATGCTTTGTGCATCGTCGCCGACTACGCACAAACGACCGTTATCGCCTGTTAGTTGTTTTACTATATGGTGTTGTGCGAAGTTTACGTCTTGGTATTCATCGACAAGTATGTAGCGGAATTGTGCTGAGTAGCGTTCGCGTATGTCGGCATTGTCGCGGAAGATAATGTTGGCATATAACAGTATGTCGTCGAAATCCATGGCTCCGGCTCGTCGGCATCGTTCCCAATAGCGGGCATATATGTCTTTTAGCGCCGGACGTCTTGTGCGCATGTCATTTTCGATAATCTCCCTGTTTGACGAGTATGTGCCGGGGGTTATAAGGGAGTTCTTGGCCATGGAGATTATCGCGGAGACGGTTTTGGGTGTGTATTGCTTGTCGTCGAGCCCCATTTCTTTTATAAGGGAACGTATCAGGCTGTTCGAATCGTCTTTATTATATATGGTAAAGTCGCGCGGGAATCCTATCCTGTCGGAATTGGAGCGTAATATTTTAAGGAAAACCGAATGGAATGTCCCCATCCACAGTCGGGATGCCGTACTCTCGCCTACCATGCCGGCTATCCTGCCCTTCATTTCATCGGCGGCCTTGTTGGTAAACGTCAGCGCGAGTATGTTGTAAGGGGCGTATCCGTTTTGTAAAAGATAGGCTATCTTGTAGGTCAATACTCTTGTCTTGCCCGAACCTGCTCCGGCTATTACCAATGATACTCCGTCGCAATATGTTACGGCTTCTCGCTGAGTCTGGTTCAGATCGTCGAGATTGACCATTTTGTTTTCCTTATCTGTTTTTATTTGGGGTTGCATTGTTCCTGTTGTATTTCGGCAAAGGTAGTATTTTATAATTATTCGGAGAAACTCGCCCGACAATTTGTATTGTGTAAAGCTTCACGTATGCTCTGCCGTTTTCAGGGGGGACTCCGATTGTTTACGGCGATTGTCAAAATTGTTTGTGTGAGGCGAACTTTTGGGAATGCTGCGTGTTATATAGTAAAATTGACTGATTATGGAATATAAATTGCCTGAGCTCCCGTATGCGGAGAATGCCCTCGAACCTGTAATAAGCGCAAAAACCGTTTCTTATCATTATGGCAAGCATACTAAAGGGTATATAGATAATATGAACAGGCTTATTGCCGGTACGGAGTTTAGCGACATGCCTGTTGAAGGGATTATAACTTCTTCCGACGGAGCGATATTCAACAACGCTTCGCAGGCGTGGAATCACATGTTTTATTTTGAGCAGTTCTGTAAAGGAGGCAGGGGCGATATTTGCTGCAATCTGAAAAGGGGCATAGAAGAGTGTTTTGGCAGCGTGATTGCTTTTAAAGACCTGTTTTCGCAGGCCGGGACTGCTATTTTCGGCTCGGGATGGGTTTGGCTGGCTGCGGACAAAGCGGGTAAACTGCATATAGCAAAATGCGGCAACGCCGATAACCCGATGATTAACGGCATGACTCCTATTCTGGCTTTTGATGTTTGGGAACACGCTTATTATCTGGATTATCAGAACAGACGTGCGGAACATCTTAATGCTCTGTGGGAGATTGTGGACTGGGATGTAATCGAGAAACGATACGTCAATGCCTTGAATAAATGATGAAAGCACTTTCCAATCAATATAACGCGTGATGCGTTCTGTAATATAGCACTTATAAGCATAATGTGATGAATTCTTGAAGGAGCCATGCCGCGTGAGCGGGTGCTCCTTTTTTTATTGTAATGTGTACGGACAAATCCATTTTATCTGCCTTGTACTCCTGTTTATTGTAATTCTTGCTTAACTCATATATATACAGGTATTGTAAGTTTATAAAAAATTATATTCCTTTGTATGATTTATTGAGGCGTTTGCCGCATACACATTACTTTACTACATTAATTATGAGTACAAAAAAATTTATACTTCAAGAGAAAGATATTCCGCACGCATGGTACAACATTGTGGCGGACATGAAAAACAAACCGATGCCGATGCTTAATCCGGCGACCAAGAAACCTATAACGGTTGAGGATATGGAGCCGCTGTTTGCCCGCGCGCTTGCTGAACAGGAACTTAATACCACCGATGAATGGATTGAGATTCCGGAAGAGGTTCGCGACTTGTATAAAATTTGGCGACCGACGCCGTTGGTAAGGGCTACGGGACTGGAGAAGGCTTTGGATACTCCTGCTCATATTTATTTTAAAAACGAGAGTGTAAGCCCCGTCGGTTCGCACAAGTTGAACTCTGCTCTGGCTCAGGCATACTATTGCAAAAAGGAGGGGTGTACGAACATAACTACTGAAACGGGTGCAGGACAGTGGGGTGCAGCCCTTTCGATGGCCGCAAAGATTTTCGGACTGGAGCTGGCCGTTTATATGGTTAAGGTGAGCTATCATCAGAAGCCGTACAGACGCTCCATAATGCAGACTTTCGGTGCGGAAGTGGTCGCTTCGCCGAGCATGTCAACTAAGGCCGGACGACAGATTATCACTAAATCGCCGAATAATCAGGGTAGCCTCGGAACGGCTATATCTGAAGCTGTTGAGCTTGCTCTGCAAACTCCCAACTGCAAATATGTTCTCGGCAGCGTGCTGAACCAGGTAAGCCTGCACCAGACGGTTATCGGCCTTGAGGCTGAAAAACAGATGGAAATGGCCGGCGAATACCCCGATACTATCATTGCTTGTTTCGGTGGCGGCTCGAATTTCTCCGGTATAGCATTCCCGTTCTTGCGCCACAAGATTCTCGAGGGTAAAGAGATCAGGACGATAGCCGCCGAACCGTCGTCGTGCCCGAAACTTACCAAAGGCCGATTCCAGTACGACTTCGGCGATGAGGCCGGATATACTCCGCTTATCCCGATGTTCACCCTCGGTCATAATTTTATGCCGTCGAATATTCATGCCGGCGGTTTGCGTTATCACGGTGCAGGTTCTATTGTAAGCCAGCTTATGAAAGACGGCCTTATGGAGGCTGCCGATGTTAAACAGTTGGAGGCATTTGACGCTGCCACTCTTTTTGCCCGCTGCGAGGGTATCATACCTGCGCCTGAATCGTCGCATGCCATAGCGGTTACGATACGTGAGGCTCTTAAGGCTAAGGAGGCCGGAGAGAAGAGAGTGCTTCTGTTCAACTTGTCGGGACACGGCCTTATTGATATGACCGCTTACGACAGCTATCTGGCGGGAGACCTTACTAACGGCGAGGTTACAGACAACGAGATTGAACGGAATCTTGAGGATGTTGCCGATTTGAAAATATGATAGCTTCTTCTATCGACTGACAATCGATATTTATTATAGTCGCGGAACGGCAGTGTCTGTTCCGCGACTTTTTTATAGAATATTATTGTTTTTACGGCCGTTCGTTTATTGCCTGCTCCTTACATAACAACGTATTCAATAAGCAAAAAAAATACCGGCTCCTTTTAAGAAACCGGTATCCGTAAATTCTTTTTGAAGATTTACAAACAGATGCTTACTCTGCTGCGGGAGCTTCGGGTGCTGCTTCGGCTCCTTCAGCGGCTGCGGCCTCTGCTGCTGCTTCGGCAGCTGCTTTTGCTGCTTCGGCGGCTTTCTCGGCACGTTTCTGAGCTACGCTCTCTGCTTTTGCCTTGTTAACGGCCTTTTCTGCCTCTAAACGCTGTTTGAGTGTTTCATTCTTTGCGGCGTTGAGTTTGGATTTTTCTGCTTCTACGCCTTTCTGCTTGGCTGCTACCCATGCATTGAAACGATTCTCTGCTTCTTCGGCTGAGAATGCGCCTTTTGCCACACCTCCGAGAAGGTGTTTCTTGAGCAGTACGCCTTGCGACGAAAGAATGTTACGTGTTGTATCGGTAGGTTGTGCACCTGTCTGAAGCCAATATAAAGCCCTCTCGAAATTCAAATTTATTGTAGCAGGATTAGTGTTCGGATTATATGAACCTATCCTTTCAATAAACTTACCATCCCGTGGTGCCCTGCTATCGGCGATTACAATGTGATAAAACGCTGCGTCCTTGCGACCGTGGCGCTGTAATCTGATTTTTGTTGCCATTCTTTAAATGAATTAATAGGGTTTATATTTATTTGCGGCTGCAAAGTTAGCAAATATTTATTATATAACAACTTTTCAGGCTGTTTTTATACCTCCGATTACTGATACCGAGATAAAGGCTCTTTATATACGATTGTTTCCGCCTTGCCTAAAAGGGAGAGGAGAGTTGTCGCAATCCTATCTGAACATAGTCTTGCAGGAAATCTCGGGGACTTACGACCTCGTCGTTCCATTTTACTATATCGATGTCGAGTATTACTACCCCGCGCTGCTTGTCGCTTTTCGTGCGCCCGGCTTCGGCTTCCATGGACTTGAATATTGCTCTTATTTCGTCGAACGCTTTAGGTGTGGTTATTATCCCTACGCAGTTATGGTAGTTGGGCTGGGGTATAGTACTTACCGGCACCGTTTCGTAACATGTTGAGAATTCTGAATCTTCTACTATCTCACGAATCTTTTTGCAACATTCGAGAACTATCTTTTCGCTGTCCGGAAGGTTGGAGCCTATTCCTATTACTGCCCGATTCATGCTACAGGATATTTTTATTGTTGTTTGCTTCTTCCAAGAGCAAAGATAATCATTCTCGGTAAATGAAAATAAAAAAACGGGTGTGAAGAATTTTTCGCACTCCGTTTTTTTAATTGTCTGCCGATTGGCTTATTACTCATTGCCGAGCAGTTCGAGGTATGCTGCATACCCTTCTTTTGCCATATCTTTTTCGGGTATGAAACGTAATGCGGCACTGTTTATGCAATATCTCAACCCGCCTCTGTCTTTCGGCCCGTCTTCGAATACATGACCTAAATGTGCATCGCCGTTTTTACTGCGTACCTCTACGCGCTGCATTCCGTGCGACGTATCGGGCAGTTCTTTTATCAGAGACTCGGATATGGGTTTGGTAAAGGAGGGCCATCCACACCCTGAATCGAACTTGTCTGTGGAGATAAACAACGGCTCTCCGGTCGTTATATCGACATATATGCCTCTCCGCTTTTCATTCCAATATTCATTGGAATATGGCAGCTCGGTTTTGTTCTGTTGTGTAACACCGTACTGTAACGGTGTCAGACGCGATTCAAGTTCTGATTTTTCGGGTTTGGAATATTGCGGCCGACGGGCTTCGACAAATAATTGCGGTGAGACGTGGCAGTATCCTCCGGGGTTTTTCTCGAGGTATTCCTGATGATATTCTTCGGCCGGATAAAAATTCCTTATCTCTCCGCTCTCTATTACTATTTTGTTTTTATTCTTGTCTTGCAATATACTCAACTGACGTTCTATGACAGGCTTGTCTTCTTCTTTTGAGTAATATATGCCTGTACGGTACTGGGTCCCGACATCATTTCCCTGACGATTGAGTGTTGTCGGATCGACAGACTTGAAATATAGCCGGAGGAGATACGGCAGTGTTACTTCGTACGGATTATATACTACTTTTACGCACTCGGCTGCTCCGGTCTTGCCGCTGCATACGTCTTTGTATGTGGGATATGGTACCGTACTGTTGGCATATCCTGCCTCCGTTTCCATTACTCCGGGAACTAAGGAAAACAGACGCTGTGTTCCCCAGAAACATCCGCCGGCCAGATATATAGTGTCTGCACGCTGTTTTTCGGTCTCCCCTACACGTACATCTTGCGGTGTCGCCGCACATCCCGTCAATATTGTCTGAATCATAAATATTATATATATGCTCTTTTTCATATAACAGAACTGTCTGCACACTTTTTTATATAACACTGCAATAGGTTATTTTGTTATTTGTTTTTATTATATTACTGTTCCGACCGGAGCGTTAAAACCGTTATCTCGGGGAATGCGCCTATTCTGGCGGGAAAGAGGGTACACCCTATTCCGTCGTTTACATACAACGTTGCTCCGTCCTTGTCGTATCGGCCGCTCCACCTGTCGTGTATATAGGATGCCGGCGACAGGCTGTGCCCGAACAGGGTTATCTTGAACTGCATTGCATGGACGTGCCCCGATAACGTGAGGTCGATATTGCTTGTGGCAAGTACGGTATCCCAATGTGCCGGGTCGTGGGTCAAAAGAATCTTGTATTTATCGTCATACAGCGCGGGATATGATACGGAAAGGTCGCCATATCTTTTAAACGGCGGTTTTCCCCAGTTTTCCACACCTATCAGAACAATCGTATCTGAAGCGGCTACTATCTCCACGCTGGAATTGTTGAGCATGTTCCACCCCATTTGCTCCTGAGCGTTTTTCATCTGCTGCATGTTTTGCTCTTTTGCCTCGGGCGAGGGCCACTTGTAATAATCGCCGTAATCATGGTTGCCCAATACTGAATATACGCCGTTTTTTGCCCTGAAACGCGAGAGGTTCTTTATATATGGGAACATTTCGTCGGAGCGGATAGAGACTAAGTCGCCTGTAAAACAGACAATATCGGGATTGTATGAGTTTATCGTATCTACCATACGGTTTATAAATGCGGTATCGCCGTACAGTGTTTTCAAATGCATGTCGGAAATCTGGACTATTTTATATCCGTCGAATGCCTGCGGTATTTTGTTCGAACAGATATTAACTTCCGCTATACGGAAATGCTTGCGCGTATATAGTGTGCTATGAAGCAAAAGGAAAGGCAGCGCACACGCAATAACCGCCGATAAAGGAGTAAACAGTTTCAACGGTTTGGCGCGGAACAGTTTGGGAATATAATCCAACGGTGATATTGCAAGAAAGAGTATTTTGGGTACGGAGAGCATGAAGAAGCCTAATATTATCATTTCGAGATAATACATCAGCAAATCGAACTTTTTATAGTAAACAAACAGCATTAATACTGTAAAGAGAATATAGACCATTGTGTTTATGGTCCATATCAATGCTCTTCTCCACCCTTGCCGGCATCTGTCAGGCAAACGTTTTACTATATATATGTCGGCTGCTATATTTAGCAAAAGCAACAGAAATACAGCTATCAGTGATACTCGCATAAAATATGATTTTATTATAAGGAATTTTTTTATCCGACTTTTCGCTTCCTCCTTTTTCCGTGTCGGTTGATTGCGTTTTTCAAAAATAGTAATTTTTGCTTATAGTTGCGACATGCTGCACTCATTTTTACCCGAGTCGGCATTTAATGGGCAAATATCAGGCTCTTATACGTGTACATTGCATCTTTCTTCATATTGTTATTCATGCGGATATAAATTTATAAATTTATTCATATCTTTGCATTGATTGTGGAAGGTGTTGTAATCACCATCGGAAACATTGCTATACAATACGTTTTCATACTGTGCGAAGTTGATGCCTGACATTACAGATATGCCTGTATATAAAGGTATTGTTTATTCCGGTTTTATTTGAATATAAACTGCGGACAATATTTTCGCAGTCTGTTTGGTATGTATATACTATATTAAAATTAACTGACACTTATATGAACTGGCTTCAAGAATTGATTACCACTCCCGGTATAGCCAACACTGTTTTGCTGTACTCGTTTATTATAGCCTTGGGGGTTTGGTTGGGGAAAAGGAAGATTTTCGGGGTTTCGCTCGGCGTTACTTTCGTATTGTTTGTCGGACTGTTGATTGGGCATCTTGGCTTTACCGTAAACAGCGACATATTGCAATTTGCAAGAGAATTCGGTTTGATTCTGTTTGTTTATTCGATAGGCTTACAGGTCGGGCCCGGTTTCTTCTCATCGTTCAAAAAGGGCGGTATGACCCTTAACATGTTGGCCATGATGATTATTGCGCTGAATATCGGAGTTCTGCTGGTTATTTACTACACGACGAGTGCAAGCATGTCCGATCTTGTCGGCGTCCTATCGGGAGCAGTAACCAACACTCCCGGTCTCGGTGCTGCTCAACAGGCATTGGAACAACTCGGTATGGAAAAAGAGGTTTCCGATATTGCTTCGGGATATGCTGCCGCTTATCCGTTGGGTGTAATAGGCATTATCCTTTCAATGTATGTGATAAAGATGTTATTCAAGATAAACATCGACAAAGAGAGTAAAAAGATAGAGGAAGAGACCGAAGTGAGCATTCCAAAGACTCTCGTGGTTACTTTCCACGCCGAAAACAAAATGATATACGGAAAGACTATCAAACAACTGCTCGATTTCCTCGGGAGGAACTTCGTTATCTCGCGAATGAAAAAGAAGGACGAGATAATAATCCCGCACTCCACAACGGTTATTGAAGAGGGGGATTACCTGCTTGTAGTCTTGTCGCAACAGGATGAAGAAGCTCTCGAAGCGATAATAGGGAGTAAGGTTGATATGGATCTTGAAGCTATTAAAGCACCCGTGGTTTCGCGCAGGATACTTATTACGAAGCCTGAATATAACGGCCGCACGATAGGTTCGTTGAGACTTCATCTGGGATACGACCTGAATGCCACCCGCGTAAACCGCGCCGGTGTGGATTTGGTTGCCGCACCGAACTTGAGCCTGCAGATAGGCGACCGTATTACGGTGGTAGGGAAACTGGAAGACATAAACCGCCTTGCCGATAAGATGGGTAACTCCATGAAACGTCTGAACGAACCGAATATGATTACGCTCTTCGTCGGTATCTTGCTCGGTATTATTTTCGGAAGCATACCGTTCAGTTTCCCGGGTATGAGTTCGGCAATGAAACTCGGTCTGGCAGGCGGTCCGCTAATCGTTGCAATATTGATAGGCCGATTCGGTTACAAATTCAAACTCATCACATATACTTCCACCGGCGCAAGCTTAATGCTCAGGGAAATCGGCATATGCCTCTTCCTTGCAAGCGTAGGAATATCTGCCGGAGAGAATTTTGTGGACACGATAGTCAGAGGCGACGGATTGTGGTGGGTATTCTGGGGATTCCTGATAACCATAATTCCGCTTATTATTACAGGTATTTTCGCACGCGGCTATTATAAAATAAACTACTGTTCGCTTATGGGACTGATTGCAGGAAGCACAACCGACCCGCCAGCTCTGGCTTACGCCAATAAAACGGCAAACAACGACGCTCCGTCGGTTGCATATTCTACGGTTTACCCCCTGACGATGTTTATGCGAGTCCTTACGGCACAGTTGCTTATTCTGATTTTCGTATAGGCAGGGGGCGTTCGCTCTCCGTTACATATAAGAAACCCGTATTGCTTCCTGCAATACGGGTTTCTCTGCTTTTATCGGTACTGCTCTTATATATCAGTTACCGGAGACAATATTTACCGACTTTACAATACATGAATACATGTCAGACACTTTTTTGTTTTTATATTACCCCCCCCGATTCCGATATTATATTTAACGAGCATGGATACAACAGTTTTTTTCCCCTATACATTATTATAATACGGTTATACGGACGCCATTGAAATATATCTTATCATTCTTGGCATAACAAAAAAAATCCGGCGGATAACCTTGTGTTACCCGCCGGAAATATTATATACGAATATTCGCTTTTGTTCTACTTGTATTCGTCCCACGACTCTATTTCGAGGTCGTCTATTCCTTTGCGGCAGAATGCCGTTATAAATGCCGATGCCAGACGGGAGTTCGTCAGCAGCGGGACGTTAAGGTCTATTGCCGCGCGTCTGATTTTGTAACCGTTATCCAACTCGCCAGCGGTGAGATTCTTCGGTATGTTTACCACCATGTCTATCTCTTTGTTGTGAAGCATCTCCAATGCGCTGGGGAATCCTGTCTCGTCGGGCCATGCAACTCGCTCCGTCTCCACGCCGTTTTCTTTCAGCATGGTGTGTGTTCCGCCTGTTGCATAGAGTTTATACCCTTTTTTCTGTAACATCTTGGCGGCATCGAGCATGTCCACCTTCTGGCGTGCAGAACCTGTTGAGAGGAGTATGCTCTTCTCCGGAACGCGATACCCTACGGAGAGCATTGATTTGAGTATGGCATCGTCGGTGTCGTTACCCAAACATCCTACTTCGCCGGTACTTACCATATCTACTCCGAGTACGGGGTCGGCTTTCTGCAAGCGCGAGAACGAGAATTGCGAGGCTTTTATTCCCACATAGTCTATATCGAACAGATTCTTGTGCGGTTTTTCTACGGGAAGCCCCATCATTATCTTCGTGGCAAGTTCTATAAAGTTTATCTTAAGCACCTTGCAAATGAACGGGAAACTGCGGGATGCACGAAGGTTGCACTCTATTACTTTTATGGCGTTTCCTTTTGCGAGGAACTGTATGTTGAACGGTCCGGAGATTTGCAACTCTTTTGCTATCAAACGAGATATGCGTTTTACCTGACGCAGTGTCTCTACATAGAGTTTTTGCGGCGGGAACTGTATTGTTGCGTCGCCCGAGTGAACTCCGGCAAATTCGATATGCTCGCTTATTGCGTATGCTATTATCTCTCCTTTGTCGGCAACGGCATCCATCTCTACTTCTTTGGCTTCTTCTATAAACTGGCTTACTACCACGGGGTGTTTTTTGGATACCTCGGCTGCAAGCTGAAGGAAGCGTTCCAGTTCGTTCTTGTTGGAGCAGACGTTCATCGCTGCGCCTGAAAGGACGTATGAGGGGCGTACGAGTACGGGGAATCCTACTTCGTCGATAAACTTGTTTATATCTTCGAGCGAGGTAAGTTCGCGCCAGCGGGGCTGGTCGATTCCCAAACGGTCGCACATTGCCGAGAATTTGTTGCGGTCTTCGGCATTGTCGATGCTCTTGGCCGATGTTCCCAGCAGTTTTACTCCTTGTGCATCAAGTTTGAGTGCGAGGTTGTTGGGTATCTGTCCTCCGGTGGAGACTATTACTCCGTGCGGCTGTTCGAGTTCGAGGATGTCCATTACGCGTTCGAATGTCAATTCGTCGAAATAGAGACGGTCGCACATGTCATAGTCGGTCGATACTGTTTCGGGGTTGTAATTTATCATTACACTGCGCCAACCTTCTTTGCGGATTGTATTGAGGGCATTTACGCCGCACCAGTCGAACTCTACGGAACTTCCTATGCGATATGCTCCGGATCCGAGCACCACTATCGAACGGTGGTCGCCGAGATAATTGACGTCGTTTTCTATTCCGCTGTATGTAAGGTACAGATAGTTTGTCTGTGCGGGATATTCGGCTGCCAACGTGTCTATCTGTTTTACTACGGGTACTATGCCGAGCGATTTACGATATTGGCGGACTTTCAATACTCCTTCGTCGGGATCGGTGTCTTTTAATACGGCACGGCATATCTGGAAGTCGGAGAAGCCGCGGCGTTTAGCCTGACGCAGGGTGTCGGCCGAGAGTTCTTCGAGCGAGTTGTATTTTTCGAGTTCTTTGGCCGTGTTTATTATGTTCTGCAACTTATCGAGGAACCACTTGTCGATTTTTGTAAGTTGGTATATCTGGTCGATAGTGTATCCTTTGCGCAATGCCTGACTTATAACGAATATTCGTTTGTCGGTCGGTTCACGCAGCGCGCGGTCTATATCGGCCACGCTCATCTCTTTGTTCTCCACGAAACCGTGCATCCCCTGCCCTATCATGCGGAGACCTTTTTGTATGGATTCTTCGAACGTGCGGCCTATCGCCATCACTTCTCCAACGGATTTCATGCTGCTGCCTATTTCGCGATCTACTCCGTGGAATTTGCCGAGGTCCCAACGCGGTATTTTGCAGACTACATAGTCGATTGCGGGTTCGAAGAATGCGGGTGTGGTTTGTGTTACGGAGTTCTTGAGTTCGAACAGGCCGTATCCCAACCCTAATTTGGCGGCTACGAATGCCAGCGGGTAGCCGGTGGCTTTCGACGCCAATGCCGACGAACGGCTAAGGCGGGCGTTTACCTCTATCACGCGGTAGTCTTCGGACATCGGGTCGAGGGCATATTGTACGTTACACTCTCCCACTATCCCGATATGGCGTATTATCTTCAGCGATAATGCACGCAGTTTTTGCCATTCGCTGTTGTTTAACGTTTGTGAGGGGGCTATGACGATACTTTCGCCGGTGTGAATTCCCAGCGGGTCGAAGTTTTCCATGTTGCAGACGGTAATACAGTTGTCGTAACGGTCGCGGACTACTTCGTACTCTATCTCTTTCCACCCTTTGAGCGATTTTTCTACAAGTATCTGCGGCGAGAACGAGAAGGCTTTCTCGGCTAACTTGTTGAGTTCTTCTTCGTTGTCGCAGAATCCGCTGCCTAATCCTCCGAGTGCGTATGCCGAACGGATTATAACGGGATAACCCAGCTCTTTTGCTGCGCGGCGTGCGTCTTCTATTGTCTCTACTGCTTCGCTCTGTATTGTTTTTACGTTTATCTCGTCGAGTTTTTTAACGAAGAGTTCGCGGTCTTCGGTATCCATTATGGCCTGTACCGGAGTTCCGAGTACCTGTACGCCGTATTTCTCGAGGATTCCTTCTTTATACAATGCTACTCCGCAGTTTAATGCGGTCTGTCCGCCGAACGATAGCAGGATGCCGTCGGGACGCTCTTTTTTAATTACTTTTTCTACGAAGAACGGAGTTACCGGCAGGAAATATACTTTGTCGGCAACCCCTTCCGATGTCTGCACTGTTGCAATATTCGGATTTATAAGTATGGTTTCCAACCCTTCTTGCCTGAGCGCTTTCAAGGCTTGCGAGCCTGAATAGTCGAATTCGCCTGCTTCTCCTATCTTTAGGGCGCCCGACCCTAACAACAAAACTTTTTTCAATTTTATCTCCATGGCTATATTTCGGGGTTTTATAATAGTTCTACAAATTTATCGAATAGGTATCCTGTCTCTGTCGGGCCTCCCGATGCTTCGGGATGGAACTGTACCGAGAAGAACGGTTTGGTTTTATGGCGGATTCCTTCGTTCGAGCCGTCGTTCATATTTATAAAGAACGGTTCCCATTCTGTTCCGAGGGTATCGTTATCTACGGCAAACCCGTGATTCTGCGGGGTAACATAGCATCTGTCGGAACCGACCTGACGTACCGGCTGGTTGGCGCTGCGATGACCGTATTTGAGTTTGTAGATTTTAGCTCCGCCTGCTTTGGCAAGGAGCTGGTTGCCCATACATATTCCGAATATGGGTTTGCCAATCTGCATCGCCTTACGGATGTTTTCTACCACTTCGTCGCAGGTATCGGGGTTTCCCGGTCCGTTCGAAATGCATACGCCGTCATAATCCATTGTCGTAAAATCGTAGTTCCATGGTACGCATACCACCTTCACTCCACGTTTTACGAGACACCGTACGATGTTGTGTTTTGCTCCGCAATCGACAAGGACTACGGTTTTATTTCCTTCGCCGTACGATTTTATTTCTTTGCAACTTACTTTCTTTATCTGGTTTTCGATGTTGGGATCTTTGAAGTCTATTTCGTTATCGCTATCGAATACAATCTTGCCTTTCATGCTTCCTTTCTCCCTCAACAGTTTGGTAAGGGCGCGAGTGTCGATATTGGTTATTCCGGACACCTGATGACGTATCATCCAGCTCGACAGACTCTCGACGGCGTTCCAGTGGGAGTAGTCTTCGGAATAGTCGCTGACCACGATTGCCTCGACGTGTATCTTGTCCGACTCGAAGAATTTCGAAAGTCCGTTATCATACAATTCTTCCGAGGGTATTCCGTAATTTCCTATCAACGGATAAGTGAATACTACTATCTGCCCTACATACGAGGGGTCGGTCATATTCTCCGTGTACCCCGTCA
>JADIMW010000008.1 GCA_017694415.1 Candidatus Caccoplasma merdipullorum | reverse complement strand
GTTGTACGAATGTTCTGTTTGCTGTTATTCGCGCGGAAGAATGCGGATGTCCAGTTTCGCGTATGCTCTTTCGGCTTTGGCTTTTGCTTCTTCCACGGTGCCGGCAAGCGCGAGGATTACTCCGTAGCGGCGATGCCCTTTTACTTCGGGCTTGCCGAATATGCGTATTTGTACGTCGGGTTCGTCGAGTACTTCCTGCAGATTGCCTATTTCTACCATGTTGCTGTCGCCTTCTACTACTATTGCTTTTGATGCTGCGGCTCCGTAGTAGCGTATTGAGGGTATGGGGAGACCGAGTATGGCGCGGGCGTGTAGCGCGAATTCCGACATGTCCTGTGAAATCATCGTTACCATTCCGGTATCGTGGGGACGCGGGGAGACTTCGCTGAATATCACGTCGTCTCCCTTTACGAAGAGTTCTACTCCGAATATGCCGTGTCCGCCGAGTGCTGCTGTTATTTTGCCTGCTATTTCCTGCGCTTTTTCGATTGCTTTTGTGTTCATCGGGTGTGGTTGCCACGATTCGCGGTAGTCGCCGTTTTCTTGTCGGTGTCCTATCGGGCGGAGGAATGTCGTTCCTTTTATGTGGCGTACGGTAAGGAGCGTTATTTCATAATCGAAATCGATGAATTCTTCCACTATTACACGGCCGGCTCCGCTGCGCCCTTCTTCTTGTGCGATTTTCCATGCGTTTTTTATGTCGGCTTCGGTTTTTATCATGCTTTGTCCGTGTCCCGATGAACTCATTACGGGTTTTACCACGCATGGAATGCCTATTTCGTTTACGGCTTGTCGGAATTCTTCTTCGGTTTCGGCAAACCGATACTTTGAGGTTTTCACTCCCAATTCTTCGGCTGCGAGACGCCTTATTCCTTCGCGGTTCATCGTGAGGCGCGTGGCGTTGGCCGTGGGTATTACCTTGTATCCTTCTTTTTCGAGTGCAACGAGCGTGTCGGTTGCTATTGCTTCTACTTCGGGGATTATGTAATCGGGGTGTTCGGCGATAATGGCCTCTTTTAGTTTTTCACCGTCGAGCATGGAGAGTACATGGCTCTTGTGCGCTACCTGCATGGCGGGTGCATTGGGGTAGCGGTCGATTGCCACTACTTCCACTCCGTACCATTGCAATTCTATTGCTACTTCTTTTCCTAATTCTCCTGAGCCGCAGAGAAGGGCTTTTGTCCCTATATGGGAGAATACCGTTCCGATTTTCATTTTTGCCGTTTTTTTATGTTACGGGTATTTTCAATACTTGTCCTACTTTTATAAGTGAGGAGCTGAGATTGTTGGCCCGTTTCAAGTTTTCTGTTTTTATTCCGTAACGCATGGCTATTCCGCCGAGGGTGTCGCCCGATGCTACTTTGTAGTATTTTACCGTTTCGCCGTTTGCGTCGGTTTTTGTTATTGTTTTGTCTTCCGTTTGTGATGATGATGCGTATTTTATCCCTACCTTAAGGTATTTCCCTGCGCGTATGGTGCTGCTGCGTAGTCCGTTCATCCGTTTTAGTGCGGATACTGTGGTGTGATATCGCAGGGCTATGCTTCCGAGTGTTTCGCCGGGGCGTATCTTGTGGTATTTGTATCCGTTGGCGGATGATTCGTAAGAGGAGGGTTGTACGGTCTTTTGTCTTGCGTATTGTTCGGCCTGATAGTTGAGTATCGTGTCTTTCGAGTCGATAAATGCGTATGTCATGTTCAGCGGCATTATTATATGGCATGGTTTTATGTCGCCGGGAACTATGTCGTACCGGTATTGGGGGTTGAGTTCGCGCAGCATCTCTATCGGGGTGTTGAGTACGGCGGCTATCTGCTGGAGATGGACGCGTTCGTTCATCTCTATCGTGTCGGTTATAAGCGGTATGTCGGTTTTCTGTACGGGACAGATGTTGTGTTTGTCGTAATAGTTCATTATGTAGTTTGCCGCTATGAATGCCGGAACGTACCCGCGTGTTTCGCGCGGCAGCAGGTGATATATGCTCCAATAGTCCTTTTTGCCTCCCGAACGGTGTATTGCCTTGTTTATGTTGCCCGGCCCGCAGTTGTAGGCGGCTATGGCCAGATGCCAGTCGTTATACATGTTGTAGAGTTGCTTGAGGTATTTGGCGGCGGCTTCGGACGAGGCTATCGGCGACCGTCTTTCATCTATCAGCGAGTTTACTTCCAATCCGAGTATTTTCGAGGTGGCGAGCATGAACTGCCACAGTCCGGTTGCTCCGGCTCGCGATACGGCGTCGGGTCGCAATGCCGATTCTATGACGGGGAGGTATTTGAGTTCCAGCGGCAGTCCCTCTTTTTCGAGTGCCTGTTCGAATATGGGGAAGTAATAGAGTCCGAATCCGAGCAGCGACTCTACCAGCTTGCGCCTTCGTTCGGTGTACAGGGTGATGTATTCTTTTACTACTTGGTTGTAGGGCATGTCTATTACTGTGGGGAGTGTGGAGAGCCGCTCGATATATACCGAGTCGGGATATTCTATGTTGTGGCTCTGGCTTATGCAGAGGCTGTCCATGTCGGTATATTCCTGAAGAAACCAGTTGGAGAGTATCGTGTCGGCCTCGTTTTCTACGCTCTCTATCATTACCATCGAGTTGTCGGTAAGCGTGTCGCGTGCTGCTTCCAGCGGCTCTGCCGCTTTTAGCGTGCCTGCGGAGAAGATTGCTGTTGCCATTGTTATGGCTGCGAGGGTGGTTTTTCCTTTCATGTTTTTAAAATGTTATGGAGCATTGCAGCCCTAATGAGGTTTGTGTGTTGAGGGTCGGTTCGAGTACCGCCGGGGAGATTTTCATCGATACGTCGGGCGAGATGTCGAACGTGTAGAGTTGGGCATCTACGTATGCGTCTATCATCGCCAGTGCGTAAACGCCGAACATTCCTATTATGCAGAGGTCGCGGTTGCGCCTGTAAAAATCTTTCTTGCGTTTTACCGAACTTCTTATCCATTCCATGTTTTGCTCTATCCACTCTTTGTCGTTGCGGTAGTTGTAGGGCAGGAAGTTTATGTAGCTGTTTGCGTTGGGGTCGCTGCTGTAACTGTCGCGGTAGGCGTTGGAGTAGTCGGTGTAGTACCTGCTGTTGAACGATATGCCGTAGGCGAGCCCCATGAATCCGCCGATGAGTATGGGGAGTTTCCAGTATTTGCGGTTGTATATCTGTCCCAGTCCGGGGAGTATTGCCGAATACCAGACTGCTCTGGTGGGGTCGGGTATGAATGTGGATATTGAGTCGGCGCGTGAGGCTGGTTCTATCGAGTCTGTACGTATTGGAGTTATGTCGTACAGTTTTGTCGTGTCGGTAAAGACGATTGTGTCGGTCTCTATCGGACGTTTTCTCGAGAATCCTCTTTTTTCTCCGGCTTCTTGTGCCGACAGGTTGGCAATAAATATCACGCCCAGCAACAATGCTGCTGCACGGCGCAATTTTTTTATCTCTATTTCTTTTTTATATGCCAATTCTTTCTTTCCCCTCGTTATGTTTATTGCAGTTTGCCGAAAATCTCCATTATTTTTCCCAGTTCTTCTTCGCCTTTGAACGGGATTGTTATTTTTCCTTTTCGGTTTTTGTCGCAGGTAAATTGTACTTTGCTCCCGAAAAAGCTGTTTAGTTGATTTTTCAATCCGTCGTATGCGCGACTCCATTCTTCGGAGGTGCGGTCGTCGTCTGCTTGTGCCGGAACATCGTTCTTGTGTGCCGATTCGTTGAGTTCCTTTACCATTTCTTCGACTTTCCTTACCGAACATCCGCTCTCTTTTATCTTTTCGTATATTTTCAGCTGGGTGGCGGTGTCGCTTATCGATATGAGCGCCCGTGCATGTCCCATTTCTATTATTTTGTTCTTTAACCCCATCTGTATTTCGGCGGGGAGTTTCAGCAGCCTCAGATAGTTGGCTATGGTGGCGCGTTTTTTCCCTATCCTGTCGCTGAGCTTTTCCTGTGTCAGTCCGTATTGCTCTATCAGCTTCTGGAATGTAAGGGCTATTTCTACGGCGTTGAGGTCTTCGCGCTGTATGTTTTCTATCAGCGCCATTTCCATCATCGTTTCGTCTTCGGCCGTGCGGATGTAGGCGGGTATCTCTTTCAGCCCGGCCATGCGGGCGGCTCTGTACCGTCGTTCGCCGGCTATTATCTGGTATGTGCCGTCTGGTATCTGCCTTAGCGATATAGGTTGTATTATCCCCAGTTCGCGGATGGAACTGGAGAGTTCTTCTAATGCTTCGGGGTCGAATTCGCGCCTCGGCTGGTCGGGATTGGGGTGTATCAGTTCTATGTCTATTTCGTTTATAGACGTGGTGCCTGATGTTGTTATTTCATCCATTGCGATTAGGGCGTCCAACCCTCTGCCGAGTGCGTTGCGTTTGTTCATTACGGGTCTTATTTGTCGTTTTCTTCTTTGTCTATTATCTCTTTTGCCAACTGCATGTAGTTGAGACACCCTCTCGAATCGGGGTCGTACAGCAGTACGGGAAGCCCGTGGCTCGGCGCTTCGCTGAGTTTTATGTTGCGTTGTATCAGGGTGCGGAACACCATGTCTGCGAAGTGGCGTTTGAGTTCTTCGTATATCTGGTTTGCCAACCGCAGGCGTGAGTCGTACATGGTCAGCAGGAATCCTTCTATTTCGAGCGACGGGTTCAGTTTCGACTTTATTATCTTTATCGTGTTCAGCAGTTTGCTTATTCCTTCCAGCGCGAAATATTCGGCCTGTACGGGTATTATCACGCTGTCGGCGGCCGTGAGTGAGTTTACCGTTATCAGCCCTAATGACGGCGAGCAGTCTATCAGTATGTAATCGTAATCGTCTTTTATCTCTGCCAGCTGCTTTTCGAGCATCCTTTCGCGGTCGGGCATGTTGAGCAGTTCGAGTTCCGCTCCCACGAGGTCTATTCTCGAAGGGAGTACGTACATGTTGCGTACGCACGATTCAACTATTCCTTCGCTCGCTTTTTTCTCTCCTATCAGGCATTCGTATGTGGTTATCTCGGCGTTCTTGTGGTCGAGCCCTACGCCCGACGTGGCGTTTGCCTGCGGGTCGGCGTCTATCATCAACACTTTTTTGTCGAGTGCCGCAAGCGATGTGGCGAGGTTTATCGATGTGGTCGTTTTGCCTACCCCGCCTTTCTGGTTTGCTATGGCTATTATTTTCCCCATATCTTTTTATGCGTATTGACTGCAAAATAAGTAATTTTTGCCAACTTCCGCCTCGTTTCGCAGGCATAAACTTTGCTAATTGTTGATAAGTCAGCCCTATTGTTGATAACGACACCTCTTTTGTGCGGATGTCGGGCGGTTTTGTACAGGTTATCGCTGTGGTTGTCGTGCCGCAGTGAATTTTATCAGCAGTTTGAAATACTGCCGGAGTTTCCTTTGTAGCTTTTCGGAGGAGAGAAGAAGTTCCGGACGGTGTTTGCTTATTATGTCTATTGCGTTTATGCTGCGCCATACTCTTGCCATGTCGTAGCGGGCGCCGAATGTTTCGGAGAGGAATCTTTCTTTTTCGGCCGTTATCTTCTTTTGGTTCTCTTTTTGCGCCGATATTCCTTGCAGGTTGTAGTTGGTTGCGGCCATGTCGATATGGCGGCTGCTGCGCCCGTTCTTTATCAGCTCTTCTATCCAGAATGCCCAGTCGGATATTATGCGGTATTCTTCGCGGTATCCTTTGCCCGATATTATTTCGCGCTTTATAAATGTGGACGGGTGTCCGAGCGAATGCAGCAACAACCACGGCAGGGTTATTTCGTCGGGCATTTTTACGCGTTCCTTTTTTCCTCCGTCGCTAATGTTGTTGTAGTCGGCATATATGATGTCCTCGTGTGTCCTGCACGGGAAGATTTTTGCAAGTATGTCGTCTTCCAGCCAGTCGCCCGAGTTCAGAAACAGAAGGTAGTCGCCTTTGGCTTTGGCTATTCCTTTGTTCATGGCGTTGTAGATTCCGCTGTCGGGCTCGCTCGTCCAGTATGCGAGCTTGTCGGAATATTTTTTTATTACTTCAACGCTCCCGTCGGAGGATGCCCCGTCTATAACTATTTGTTCCATATCGGAATATGTCTGTCTGCTCCATACCGAATCGAGGGTCTTCTGCAATCCTTCGGCATCGTTGAGGTTTACGGTTATTATGGATAGTTTTGTCATTTGTCTTGTTTTTCTTTTCGTTGCCGTGTTGAAACAAAGGTAGCCTTATTTGCCCGACTGTGCAAATCGTCCTTTAAGAGCGTGCCCGTACCGATGTCCCGATAATGGCGCGACACCGTTTTTTGCGCTATTTTCTATTGTTAAATAAATTTGATAATGCTGACGGTTTACATTATATTTGCATTTTGGAAAGTTGCAGTCAGGTTAGGACTTGTCTTTTGGTATTCGACTTGTTTTTCCGCATTGCATATTTAATTTCTTGTATTATGTTCAGAGATCTTGTCAAAATGTTGGTTCGTTTTGTCTCTCCATACAAAAAGAACCTTTTTCTAAATATCTTTTTCAATATCCTCTCTACGATATTGAGCCTCTTCTCGTTTGCCGTCATTATCCCTATTTTGCAGGTGCTGTTCGGCATTAACGAGGCATCGTACGAGTACATGTCGCTTGACAGTCATTCGTTCGGCGATATTAAGGATGTGGCGATAAACAATTTCTACTGGTTTATTACGGAGCAGATTGACAAGTTCGGCCACTCGTGGGCGCTTATGCTGTTGGGTATGATGCTGGTGGTAATGACGTTCTTGAAAACCATGTCGGCGTATCTCAGTTCGTTTTTCATTATACCGATGCGTTCGGGTATTGTCCGCGACATAAGGAACTACGTGTATGACAAGGTTACTACTCTCCCGATTGGGTTTTTCACCACCGAAAGGAAAGGGGATATAATGGCCAGAATGACGGGTGATGTGGGTATGATTGAAAACTCCATAATGGCATCGCTCGACATGATATTTAAAAACCCGATAATGATTATCGTATATCTGTCGATGATGTTCGCCATAAGCTGGCAGCTTACCGTATTCGTGTTGATATTGTTGCCGTTGGCGGGTTCGATTATGGGTAATGTCGGGAAAAAACTGAAACGTTCGTCGATGGAGGCGCAGCAGCAGGGCGGCGTACTTCTGTCGGAAATAGACGAGACTCTCGGCGGCCTTCGCATTATAAAGGCTTTTAATGCCGAGGAGAAAATCAAGGCGCGTTTCCACAATTCAAACCACCTGCTTTATAAAATGTCGAACCGGATTGCGCGCCGCCAGACTCTCGCTCACCCGATGAGCGAATTTTTGGGTACGGCCACGATAGCGGTCGTATTGTGGTACGGAGGGTCTCTTATCCTCGGCGGCGACAATATGATAACTGCACCCGAGTTTGTTTATTATCTGGTTATATTCTACAGCATAATAAATCCGGCCAAGGATTTTGCAAACGGCGCGTATTCAGTACAGCGCGGACTTGCCTCGATGGAGCGTGTCGATAAGATATTGAGAGCGGAGAATCCGATTAAGGCTCCGGCCAACCCTGTAAAGGTGGGCGAACTGAAAGAGCGTATCGAATATCGCGACGTTTGGTTCAAGTACAGCGATGAGTATGTGGTCAAAGGGGTGAATCTCGAAATTAAAAAAGGGCAGACTGTTGCCATTGTCGGACAGTCGGGTTCGGGAAAATCGACCATGGCCGACCTGCTGCCGCGCTTTTATGATGTAAACAAGGGCGGTATCTTTATCGACGGGGTGGATGTCCGCGATATGTCGCCCGTCGATTTGCGCGCCCTTATGGGTAATGTAAATCAGGAAGCCATACTTTTCAACGACACGTTCTACAACAATATAACTTTCGGCGTGGAGAATGTTACCATGGAACAAGTTGTTGCGGCGGCCAAGATTGCCAATGCGCACGACTTTATAATGGCAACCGAGAACGGGTATGATACTCCTATCGGCGACCGCGGCTGCCGTTTGTCGGGCGGACAGAGGCAGCGTATAAGCATTGCCCGCGCAATCATGAAGAATCCGCCTATCCTTATTCTGGATGAAGCGACGTCGGCTCTCGATACCGAAAGCGAGCGTCTCGTTCAGGAGGCATTGGAGAATCTTATGCGTAACCGCACCACGCTTGTCATAGCGCATCGCCTTTCAACGATAAAGGGAGCGGATTTGATATGCGTAATGCACGAAGGGGAGATTGTCGAACGCGGCACACATGAGGAACTTATCGCTCTCAACGGGTACTATAAACGCCTCGTTGACATGCAGAAATTTTGATATTATCTAAACTATGATTGAACCTTGTCTGTGGGATTCGGAATTTTTCGGCTATACCGTCGGGCGCAAGCATATAGCCGAAGGTGAGAGTGCCGATTATGACGCCATTATGACTGAGGCGGAAGAAGCCGGCGTGCGTCTTTTATATCTCTTCTCCGATGCACCGCTGGAAAATTTTCCCGTAAAACCTGCCGATGTAAAGCTGGTATATTCTACCGGAATAGATTCTTCGGCGGCAGTGTTGCCCGAATGCGAAGTTCTGGAATGTCCCGAACCCGCAGTGTATGAGTTGGCATACAGGAGCGGGCGTCATTCCCGGTTTTTTACCGACCCCGGGATTGGTACTGAAAAGTTCAGGGAGATGTACGGCATATGGGTCGATAATTCCTTTTCGGGCGATATGGGCGATAAGGTTTTCGTAAAGAGGGTAGGCAGCGAAATTGCAGGATTCGTTACTCTTGCGTTGCACGGCAATTCCGGAAGTATAGGACTGATAGCCGTCGGTGAAAATTTTGGACGCAAAGGGATAGGAACTGCTCTTGTGGAGTGTTGCAAGCGGACGCTTTTCGATGCAGGTCTGCCGCGTCTGGATGTGGCCACGCAACAGGCTAATTCGGAGGCGTGCGCCTTTTATGAGAAAAACGGATTTGTTGTCAGTAAAACCACTTATATATACCATTTGTGGATATGAACAGTGCAGGAAAAGGGAGAATATTGAATATCTCTTCTTACGACTATGGAGGAGCAGGAATAGCCGCGGTTATAATAAACGATTTTCTCAATGCCGCCGGATACTCTTCCGCCCTTATGGTGAGAGATACCGACGGGAAGAAGCCCGGAGTAATACATTACAGGAAAAAGACCTTCCCGTATATACAGTACAAGGTAAGGAAACATAAATATTCGGCCTGTGCAAGGAGGTGGCGCCACCTGTGCCGCGACAACAAGTTCAAGAACAATGTCGTTTTCGACAATCTCAATTCTTTGGCTTCCGCGCGAAGCATACTGCGCCAGGCCGGCTTTATTCCCGACCTGATACTTGTTCACTGGGTGCATAATTTCGTTACCCCCGAAATTATAGCCGATTTGAAACGGCTGACGGGAGCTAAAATCGCTGTGGTGATGATGGACGATGCAGGGATAACGGGCGGTTGCCACTATCCTTTTTCGTGCAAGGGGTATGAAACGGACTGTTCGTCGTGCCCCCTGTTTGCCATACCTACCGATTTTCCGGTTGAAAATTTGGGACGCAAGTTGAAATACCTCCCTGCCGATTTGGAGTTTTGGGGTACGACTTCCGACTGCAGGCGGGCAAGAGCTTCCGCCCTGGGGCGCAACCGCACGGTGGCGCCTGTCATTTTCCCGATAAACGAGGCGGCGCTTCCGGTTGAGTCGAAATGCGATTTGCGCAGGATGCTCGGCATAGAACCCGAAACCAAGGCCATAGTGGTGGGATGCACTACATTCAATGCCGGCGACAACCGCAAAGGGTTTGAATATCTTATCCTTTCGCTGCTGTCCATGGGAAAACAGTTCCCCGAACTCAACAAGAATATCGAACTCCTTCTCGTAGGGGATAACGAGCCCGGCGTGTTGGACAGAATGGGTTACAGGGTCAAACGCTTCGGTTTCCTGCCGATGAAAAAACTAATGGAGGTTTACAAGGCTGCCGATTTGTTTGTCAGCTCATCGGTAGAGGACTCGGGCCCCCTGATGGTGAACCAGTCGATAGCCGCAGGAACACCCGTGGCCGCCTTTAACGTAGGTGTAGCCAACGATTTGGTGATAGACGGCAAAACCGGCGTGCTTGCACCGTTGTACGATTATGAATATATGGCGGGCCGCATGGGCGAACTGCTTTTGAACGGCGACCCGGAGCAGATCAGCCGGGATTGTGTGGAACTGTTCGGGAAGAAGAGCGTGGAACTCTCCATGTTGAATCAGGTTGAGAGAATTTTAAACGGTTGATTATGAAACTTTCGGTTATAACGATAAACCTTAATGACGCGGACGGATTGCAGAAAACCCTCTCGTCTGTCTGGGAGCGGCAGTCATTCACCGATTTCGAACATATAGTCATCGACGGGGCTTCGACCGACGGAAGCGTGGAGGTGATAAAAAAATATGCCGATAAACTTGCATATTGGGTAAGTGAACCCGACAAGGGGATTTACAGCGCAATGAACAAAGGAATAGTCAGAGCCAGAGGGGAATACCTGTTGTTTATAAACAGCGGCGACTGGCTTGCCGACGACGTGTTGGCCAAAGTCTTTGCCGAGCCCGTTACCGACGATATAGTTTACGGCAATTTTACATATGTGAAGAGAGACGGAACACTATTGCCGGTAGAGTACAAACGTCCTCTTACATATACCGATTTGCTGATATATTCTATCGGACACCCGTCATCGTTCATAAAACGCACGCTTTTCGATGGAGGCCTGTACAATGAAGAGTTCCGCATAGTTTCCGATTGGGCTTTTTTCGTTACCCAGATAATCAAAAACGGTTGTTCGGTAAAACGCATCGGTTTGAATATAGCGTTTTTCAACGATTACGGAATAAGTCTCAAGCCCGAAATGGCGACCCTTACCGAGAACGAGCACCGTAAATTCCTGACGGAGAATTTCGACCGTTGTTTTGTATGCCTTTACGACAGTGCGCGCGAAAGAGAGAGCGTGTTCGATTACATAACGAAAGCCCGTACGCAGGAGTTCCTCGATTCGTCGTGGATGCAACATTATACGCGGAAATGTATAAAAGTGCTGTTTTGGCTGAAAAAAATATTAGGGATAAAGAGATAAAATCAGAATAATCATGAGTGTCAGCATTCCGTTTAACAAACCTTTCCTGACGGGGAAAGAGACAGAGTATATAGAAAAAGCCGTGCGTACCGGAAAGATTTCGGGAAACGGATATTTTACCCAAGAGTGTCAGAAGTGGTTCTGCGACAGATACGGTTTTTTGAAGACGTTGCTTGCAACATCGTGTACCGATGCGTTGGAGATGTGCGCCATATTGTCGGAAGTAAAACCGGGCGACGAAGTTATAGTCCCCTCATATACGTTCGTGTCCACGGCATTGGCCTTTGTCCGCGAAGGTGCGGATATAGTCTTTGCCGACAGTTATCCCGACAATCCCAATATCGATGCCGATGCGGTGGAGGGGTTGATAACCGAAAGGACTAAAGCGATAGTGCCGGTTCATTATGCCGGAGTGTCGTGCGACATGGACAAGCTCCGCTCTTTGGCCGACAAATATTCGCTGTTGCTGATAGAGGATGCTGCTCAGGGAATAGATTCGCATTATACGTCGCCCCTGACCGGGAAACGTTCACCGCTGGGAAGCATCGGCGATTTGGCTGCATTTTCGTTCCACGAAACCAAAAACATAATTTCGGGCGAAGGAGGGATGTTGGCCATAAACAACGACAGGTTTATCCGCCGGTCGGAGATAATATGGGAAAAAGGGACAAACCGCGCGGAATTTTTCAGAGGCGAAGTAAATAAATACGGTTGGGTCGATACGGGAAGTTCGTTCCTGCCGTCGGAAGTCATTGCCGCATTCCTTATGGCACAGTGCGAATCGGTCGATAATATACAGTCGCGTCGCAAGGCGATATGGGAGAGATACTATCAACGACTTGCTCCCGTTTCGGCCAAAGGGTGTTTCAATATGCCTGTCATTCCCGACTACGCCGAAAACAACGCTCACATGTTCTATATCGTATGCAACGGACTGGAAGAGCGCAGCGCATTGATGCGCCATTTGAAAGAATACGGCATTTTGGCCGTATCGCATTATCTGTCGCTGCACAAAAGCGAATATTATAAAGATAAATATAAGGGAGGCGAGTTGCCCAACTGCGACCGTTTTGCCGATTCGTTGCTGCGTCTGCCGCTGTTTTATGAATTGACCGACGAACAGGTGGATTATATTTGCGATACCGTCGAGGAATATTTCGGATAAACGGCGTTTACATATATGATGTTCTGTACGGGATTTGCACGATATGAATACGAAAATAGCTTTTTTGCACGATGAGTTTCCCAAGGGCGGGGGCGAACAGGTTACGATAAACCTCGTCCCTTATCTCGAAAACTCGGGATACGAAATCTTCGTATTCGCCCATCGTGTCGATAAGGAAAAACTCCCGTTATCGGTAAATCGTGTAAAATATCGTATTCTCCCTTACGGCGCGAACGACGGTCGGAATTTGTCCTTTATCTGCGAGGCTGTCAGGTCCGATTCCGTTTCGGTGTTTGTGTCGGCAGGATTCATATTGCCGTACTTCCGGCAGCTCAAGGAAGCGACAGGGTGCAAAACCCTGTTCGTAAGTCATAATCCACCGTTTTGGGAAACCGATTTCAAAAGGGAAAACGGACGCCACAAGGCTTCGGAATCGTTCGGCAAGTGGCTGGAATGGTATTTGTTGCGGGCATGGAAATTTTCATCCGGATTGTTCGACCGTTCGCTCAGGAAGAGATACAGGGCGTTGTACGACAGCGTAGATATGTTCGGAGTGCTGTGCGACAATTACGGTAGGGTTATAGCCGAAGGTATAGGAGTGGAGTATGACGGTTCAAAGTTCCGAGTCTTTACCAATCCTTTGTTGCCAGCCGTAGAGATGCAGTGCCGCCGTGAAAAGAGACTTTTATATGTGGGCCGATTGACTTACGCCGACAAAAGGGTGGACAGGCTGCTGCGCATTTGGGCGAAGTTGGAACCGCTTTTCCCCGAATGGTGCGTAAAGATAGTGGGGGAGGGACCCGAGAGCACTCTCCTTAAAACCCTTTCCTGCAACATGGGGCTGAAAAGAGTGGAATTTTGCGGATATTCAAAGGATGTGGCGCCGTATTATAAAAGTTCGGAAATTTTCTGTTTGACCTCCACGATAGAGGCATGGGGGCTGGTGCTGGTCGAAGCGCAGAATTACGGATGCGTGCCGATAGCTTTCGATTGCAGTGCGGGAGTAGGGGAGATATTGTCGCCCGACGGCGTGAACGGCATACTGGTAAAGCCGTTCGATGAAGATGAATATGCGGCGCGTTTGTCGGAGTTGATGTCGGACGATGCGTTGCGTGAGCGGATAAGGAAAAATGCCGCTGAAAATCTGTCGCGCTTCTCGATAGATATTACCGTTGCGCAGTGGAAGAGTGCGCTTGACAGTTTAATCAATAGTTAGAGTATGCAGAGGCGCAAGATAATCATAGACTTTTATTCGGCCGGCAACCGCAATGTCGGGGTGGGAGAGTATTCGTACAAACTGGCCGAGGCGTTGTATGCAAAAGCCTCAGCCTTAAAGGAGCGTGGCGTTGCACTCTGTTATATAGTGCCGCGCGAACTTAAGGGGCATTTCGGCGATGACGTGGAATATCTTGTCGGGAACAAGTTTACCCGCTCGCTTTACCGTTATTTCCCGTACCGGTGCGACCTTTTCCATGCCGTACACCAGTTCTGTCTGGTAAAATTCATGCGCTCGTCCAAAAAGTCGCTCTTGACGCTGCACGACATAAATTTCATATATGAGAAGAAAGGTCGGAAAATAGAAAAGTACAGGCGGAAAATAGCGCGGCGCATGTCGGAGGCCGACCGTGTGGTGGTTATCTCGCGTTTCGTGGAAGAAGATGTCCGCCGACTTTATCCCGAACTGAGCAAACCGGTATCGGTTATCTATAACGGCGTGTCGGACTTGACGGCCGAGGCTGCCGCCGCAGCATCGCTCTATCCCGAAACGGGCGAAGGGTTTCTGTTCCACATTTCGAGCCTCCAGCCGAAGAAGAACCCCGAACTGCTTATAGAAATGATGCGCTGCCTGCCCGATGAAAAGCTGCTGCTTGCGGGGAACTGGAATACGTCGTACGGCGAATATCTGAAAGACTTGATAGCCAAGAAAAAAATCGGTAACGTTATTCCTCTGACAAACGTCGATAATACGGTAAAAAGCCTGCTGTATGCCCGTTGCAAGGCGTTTTTGTTTCCGTCGCTGTGCGAAGGGTTCGGACTGCCTCCGCTCGAAGCGATGCGGTTCGGCAAGCCGGTTTTTCTGTCGCGTCTTACATCGCTGCCCGAAGTTGGAGGGAAATATGCCTTTTATTGGGACGAACTCGAGCCTGAAGCCATGGCTGCCGTCGTAAAAAAAGGACTGGACGAGTGGAGAGTTTCGGGGTCGCCCGACGAGGTGCGTCGCTGGAGCTGCCGCTTTTCATGGGAGAAGTGTGCCTCCGACTATGTGAGGCTCTATTTGGACATGCTCGGAGATTAAAGCGATTTGCCCGTAACTTTTCTGTAAACCTCGTTTACCCCGTTTGCAATGTTCTCGGGAGAAAATTTCCGTATCTGTTCTTTCCCTGCTGTTTTAAGTTTTGCCGTAAGGTCGGTATCGTACAGCAGCCGTTTAAGCGCATCGGCTGCAGCCTCCGTATCGTCCGGGTTTACGTATAAAGCTCCGTCCCCTCCGGCCTCCTCCAGACACGACCCCGTGGCGGCAAGTACGGGTATTCCCGTTTGTAACGCCTCTATTATCGGTATGCCGAATCCTTCGAATCGCGACGGGTATGCGAATACCGATGCCAGCGAGTAGAGCGCAGGCAACAGTCGGAACGGAACTCCTTCTATAATGTGAAGCCTCTTCGATACACCTTTTTCCGAACAGTATTTTTCAACCTTTTCGGCGTACGGCGTGCGTCGTCCGGCCGCGACGAGGTGAATATCATCCGGAAGGATTCGCAGGGCTTCGGCCAGCAGCATAAGGTTCTTCCGCTCCTCGACGGTGCCGACACAAAGGATAAAACGCTTCGGCAAAGCATGCATTCCGGCAATTTCGCGTTTTTCGCTTTCGCCGGGAGCGACGGCGAATATCGGATGAAATCCCTGATACACAACGTCGATTTTTTCGGACGGGATGCCGTAGAACGATATTATGTCGCGCTTGGTACATTCGCTTACGGCAATTATGCGGTCGCTCCTCTCCGACGCACTCCGAAACTTGCGGTCGTAGATTTTCCTGTCTATCGGTTTGTAGTATTCGGGGTAACGCAGAAAAATCAGGTCGTGAATCGTTACGATGCTTTTTATACCGCTCTCCTCAATCCCGACGGGAATCTCGTTGCTGAGACCGTGATAGAGTTCGACCCCTTCCCTTTTTAGGTCGGAGACAATCCGTTTGGTGCGCCATAGCGACGGCAGTTTTTTGTCGATAAAACGCTGCGGCAGGTTTATTGCCGTGTTACCATGCAACATGCTCTCCAGTTCGCCGCTCTCTTTCGCTTTCGGCGTAAATACCTTGTATGTGTTGTCGGGATAGGTTCGGTTAAGAGCCGAAATTATAAAGCGGCTGTAATTGCCCAGACCCGTAAAGTTCAGAACCGCCCTTTTCCCGTCGAATCCTATTATCATAATCCATTAGTTAATTCGGTTTGCCTGTATGCCGTGCCGACTTTATTTTTACGTTGCTGTTTCTCACTTGCGTCCGAAATCAGCAGGAATCTCGCCCCACAATTTCGTTTCCCATTTTACTATCGGAACGGTTATTGCATGTGTCGCGAGCCAGCGTTCGGCACGGGCTATGAGTTCGAAAACCTTATCGTTGCGACCTGTCCGTTCGAGTTTCGTCTTGCATTTTTTCTGCTTTATCCACAATATTGCGTTGCGGCTGTCGCTGCATATCGTAAAGCGTACCCCCTGCTGCTCCATCCATGCGAGCGCGTGGACAATAGCCAAAAACTCCCCGATGTTGTTCGTCCCGTCCTCGAAAGGCCCTGCTTTAAATATTGGCGACCCGTCGGCAACCCATACGCCGCGGTACTCCATTTTCCCGGGATTGCCGAGGCACGAAGCATCGACGGCCACGGCATCGGACAACTCTTGCGGTATTTGGCGCGGAGCCGTCCCTTTAAGCGATGCATTTCTCCCTGTTGCATAACCTTCGGAATACGCCCGTTCCGCCTCCTCGCGAGTTTCGAACCCTTTGTATGCAGCCCCCTTAAACCCTTTTATCTGCAACTGGCATTCGTTCCATGTTTCGTATATGCCGGGATTTACACCGTTCCATACCACATAGTATTTGTTTTTAGATGCCATGATTCCTTTTCTTTTTGCTATGCGGCAAAGATACACCAAACGAGAGCAGAACCGAACGAAAACGAAGTTTTTGATTCGGTTATGCCGAGTGCAGCAAATTTTCGCTTATAGCAAAGATACGTCAAATACGGGCATAAGCAAAACTTTCGCAGCTATAAGCGAAGCAATATTTTTGTCTGAAAAAAAAAGCGGGAAATACGCGGAGGCCGGAAATAGGGGGCAATAAGCAGAATCTATCGGAAACCGCGCTTTTTTGAATCTTGGCTGGGGAGTATTATCTTTGTCTCCGCTTTAGGGTAAGTATATCCCCCTTTGCAACGGCTTGATATGGAGAGGATTTTTCTAATAGGATTTATGTGCTCCGGCAAAACCACGCTGGGGCGGCTGTTGGCTGAAAGAACCGGCTGCCGTTTTATCGATCTCGACGAATACATAATTAAACAGCAGGGCAAGAGCGTGAATGCCATTTTCGACGAGAGCGGCGAAGACGGATTCCGTCAAATAGAGCGCGACGCGTTGCATGAAGTTGCGGAGAGCGAAGAGAGTGCAATAATTGCCGCAGGGGGCGGAACACCCTGTTTTTTCGACAACATGGAATATATAAATTCCTGCGGGAAGTCGGTTTACCTGTACAGCTCGCGCGAGGCGCTTCTCAACCGTTTGGAACGGTACAGCGCATCCCGTCCGTTGCTGAAAGGAAAGAACAGGGAGGAACTGAGCGAATATGTTTCGTCGGCAATGTCGCAAAGAGAAGCTTTTTACAACAAGGCTTCAGTCCGCTTCGACGTGGGAACGTTGATGAGCAAGGATGATGTACAGGAGGCTATCGACCGTTTGTGCCGCCTATTGTGCATATAGCTGTGCATTATACATGTCGATAATGCATAAATTTTAATTACTGTGCAAGTTTATGCATAAATTTGTCCTGTGTGTACATAATTTTATAAAATAGTTGCGTATATGCGTATTTTTTTGTTCCTTTGCACCGCATTAGCCCCCGAATAGATTAAAATAGTTGCATAAAAATTGCATCATATTGCAATATGTAAGCAAAAGGGTGCGCGACGACGCTTAAGGAGGTGCATCGTATTGTTGCATTCTCTGTCTTTTTGTCGAAACGATATATATAAAAAACACAATATTATTTTCTACACATAAATCTGAATCAGGAAATGTCAGCACAAACAAAAGTAAAAGAGGTGGAGAAAGTGGTAATCCGGTTTTCGGGCGATTCCGGCGACGGAATGCAACTTGCCGGAAATATATTCTCCAATATATCGGCTGCCATAGGTAACGAGATTTCGACATTCCCGGACTATCCCGCGGAGATTCGCGCCCCGCAAGGGACACTCGGCGGTGTATCGGGATTTCAGGTACATATAGGCAGCGGCGTACATACGCCCGGCGACAAGGCCGATGTTCTGGTCGCCATGAATCCTGCCGCGTTGAAAACCAACATTAAATTCGTAAAGAGCGACGGCGTAGTAATATTCGATACCGATTCGTTCTCGAAGAGCGATTTGGACAAGGCTGCTTTTAAAACCGACGACCCGTTTGCCGAAATAGGTGCGGCGTCGATACAAAAAGTCCCCGTCCCCATATCGTCCATGGTAGCGGCCTCGCTTGCCGATACGGGCATGGACAACAAGTCTATAATGCGATGCAAGAACATGTTCGCTCTCGGACTTGTATGCTGGCTCTTCGACCGTCCGCTCGATCAGGCTGCACACCTGCTCAAGAACAAGTTCTCAAAGAAACCGACCGTTCTCGAAGCCAACATAAAGGTTATGACCGACGGTTACAATTACGGGAACAACATACATGCATCCGTTTCCACATACCGTATAGAAACCAAGAGCGTAAAGAAAGGTGTCTATACCGATATAAGCGGAAACCGCGCCACGGCTCTCGGACTTATAGCCGCTTCCGAGAAATCGGGACTTCCCCTTTTCCTCGGCAGTTATCCCATAACCCCTGCCAGCGATATATTGCATGAACTTGCAAAACGCAAGGATTTGGGCGTTAAGGTGGTGCAGGCCGAAGACGAGATTGCGGGAGTTTGTACCGCAATAGGTGCAGCCTTTGCTGGCGACCTCGCCGCCACTTCCACGTCCGGTCCCGGTCTGGCATTGAAGAGCGAGGCGATAGGACTTGCGGTAATGGCCGAACTTCCCCTCGTTGTTATAGACGTACAGCGCGGCGGGCCTTCGACAGGTATGCCCACCAAGACGGAGCAGACCGACCTGCTGCAGGCTCTTTACGGGCGTAACGGCGAATCGCCTGCCGTAGTGATTGCCGCAACTACCCCCACCGACTGTTTCGACATGGCATTCAACGCCGCCAAAATAGCACTCGAACACATGACCCCGGTAATACTTCTTACCGATGCGTTTATTGCAAACGGTTCGTCGGCATGGCGCATACCCGAGGCGGACGAATACCCCGAGATAAAACCCAACTATGTAAAACCCGAGATGCTCGAAAAGGGATGGCGTCCTTATCTGCGCGACGAAGAGACGAAAGTGCGTTACTGGGCATTGCCCGGAACGGAAGGGTTCATGCACCGGTTGGGAGGTCTTGAAAAAGACTCCGAAACGAGCGCAATCTCCACCGACCCTCAGAACCACCAGAAGATGGTATCGTTGCGTCAGGCCAAAGTCGATTATATAGCCAACTGCATAGAGCCGCTCAGCGTTGAGGGAGAACCCGATGCCGACCTGCTCGTGGTAGGATGGGGCGGTACTTACGGACACCTTATTACTGCCGTGGAGGAGATGAATGCAAAAGGCATGAAAACAGCTCTTGCACACTTCCGCTATATCAACCCGCTGCCGGCAAATACCGCCGAGGTACTGCGCAAATACAAGAAGGTTGTCGTTTGCGAACTTAACAGCGGACAGTTCGCCACACACCTCGTATCGAAGGTGCCGGGTCTTGTCGTAGAGCGTTACAACAAAGTTCAGGGACAACCGTTCATGGTTAGCGAACTTGTGGATTGTTTCACTAAATTATCGGAGGAGAAATAATTATGGAATATACAGCAAAAGATTATAAGAGCGACCAGTATGTCCGTTGGTGCCCCGGTTGCGGCGACCACGCTATTGTGAACGTGCTGCAGAAGGCAATGGCCGAGTTGGGGATACCCCCGCACAAGATTGCGGTAATATCGGGTATCGGATGTTCCTCCCGCCTTCCGTACTATATGGGTACATACGGCTTCCATACAATACACGGACGTGGAGCGGCAATAGCAACAGGTGTGAAGACGGCAAACCCCGACCTTACCGTATGGCTGGCTACCGGCGACGGAGACTGCCTCGCTATCGGCGGTAACCACTTTATACACGCATTGCGTCGTAACGTAAACCTTAACATCCTGTTGTTCAACAATAAGATATATGGTTTGACCAAAGGTCAGTACTCTCCTACGAGCGACCGCGGAGCGATAACCAAGTCGTCTCCTTACGGAACTGTTGAAGACCCGTTTGTCCCCGCCGAACTGACTTTCGGCGCAAGAGGGCATTTCTTCGCCCGTACTCTCGATGTCGATTTGGCGGTATCGAAAGAGGTTATGGTTGCTGCCGGACGTCATAAGGGCGCTGCCGTGGTAGAGGTGCTCCAGAACTGCGTCATATTCAACGACCAGATACACAAATACGTTGCCGACCGCGAATTCCGCGCCGAACGTACAATCCACCTGCGTCAGGGCGAGAAGATGCTCTTCGGCAAAGACAACAACAAGGGGCTCGTACTCGACGGCCTGCAACTCAAGGCTGTTACGATTGGCGAGAACGGCGTAACGCTGGATGATATTCTGGTACACGACGCCACGACGCAGGACAACTTCCTGCACCACCGTCTGGCCATGATGGACGGACACTCCCTGCCGTTGGCTGTTGGGGTTATACGTGCCGCCGAAGCTCCGGTTTATGACGAAGAGGTCAAGGAGCAGGTTGAAAGCGTTCGTTGCAAGAATCCGAAAAAGACCCTTCGCGACTTGCTGTTGAGCGAGGAGACGTGGGAGGTTAAATAGTTTGTTTTAAAAAAACGCAACCGTATTTCTCTTTCTGGCAGCAGAAGCGGGTTTAAGGCTTCGTTTGCTGCCCGTCAGGGAGACAGAGGTTGAAACGATAAGGAAAAGGGTTTCCGATATTTATGGTCGGGAATCCTTTTCTGTTTTTTTTCAGTTTGTTGCATGATGCGTGCGCAAACGACCCGAGGCCGTTGGCCGTGTCGGGCGAAATGACGGTGTCCCGTGCGTGCGGCCGGGGTGTTGTGCAGATTGCGCTTTCGCTTACCTACTCACTTATTTGCGTCTCAATTGGTTTACGTATTCTGTCGGAGTGTATCCGCAATGGTTCTTGAACATGCGGCTGAGGTGCTGGGGGTATTCGAAACCGAGTCTGTCGGCTACTTGTGTTATGGTATCGCCGGTGGCGAGCAGATTTTTTGCCAACTGTACGACGTATTGCCGTATGTGGTTGCTTGCCGTATCGCCGGTGGCTTTTTTTATCGTATCGCCGAAATAGTTGGGCGACATGCAGAGTTTGTCGGCACAGTATTGTACGGTGGGGATGCCGTGTACGGTCTGCCGGCCGCTCTCGAAATAGTCGCGCAACAGCGAATTGAATTTCATCAGTATATCGGAGTTTTCCAGCTTGCGCGTGATAAACTGCCTGTTGTAGAAACGCTGGCAGAAGTTCAGCACCAGTTCGATGTATCCTCTTATAATTGCATCCTGCTGTTCGTCGTGCCTTTTTTCCGTCTCGTCGCGTATCTGCCGCATAAGCGATACGAAAATATCATGTTCCTCGTCGGTCATGTGCAACGCTTCGTTTACACGGTAATCGAAAAAGGTGTAGTTCCTTATGCTTTTTTCCAGATGCGTGCCGCGCAGCAGGTCGGGATGAAAAAGCAATGCCCATCCCGTCAGCATAACCTCTTCGCCGTTGTCTTCCTTTCCTCCTATCTGGCCGGGCGCGACGCAGATTACCGTCCCTTTGTTGTAGTCGTATTTGCCGCATCCGTACGACAGGTCTATATCTGCCTCGTCGTGGAAAAAGATTCCGTAAACGCCGTAGTTGTTAAGGCTGTGGCGCACGGGCGACACGTTTGCATATTCTATTACGCTTACAAGAGGGTGATTGTCGGAGTGCCCGATGTACCGGCTGTAATCGCTTACGTTTTTTACTTTCAGTATCTTGTTTGCCATGTGCGGTTTTCTTTTTGCCGTTTGTGTGTATATATGTTTTGTCTTGTATCGCGCATCGCCGAAGTCAAAGATATAGTATTTTGACGTACGATTGTGTATATGTCGCGAAAAATCAGTAAAAAAGGTAGATACAACCGCTTTACTGTTAAGCCGGGAGAGGGGATGCCTGTGTAATTTTGCATTATGAAAAAGTGTTGAACGATGAATATGCCGATTGATATTCCGCATGAGTTGTATGAAGATGAAATAGTAACGTTTCTCGCCGACCGTTATCGTACGTCTGCCGACAATATTGTCGATTGGTTTCTTGTACAGGACGGGCTGATTGACGACCCTGATTCAAAAAACAGGCTTTTGCGTTTGGAAGAGAATGAAATGGAGATGTTGCGCGGCTTGATGCGGAGTATGCCATTTGCAGGCAAAAGCGGGATTTGACATGTGTTTGTCTTTATGGGCAAATATGGTAACCCGCGATACATGTCGTGGAAATTATCGGGTTTTTACAAATATCGTAAATGAAAAGAATATCGCTCCTTATATTGGCATGTGTGATTAGTACGACAGCTATGGCTCAAAATGCGGTAGATGTGCATTCTCACAACATTTTCCCTTTTTTGAGGGAGTTCTTGTTGCGGCACGGAGCTTCTGAAGAGGAGACTTTCCCTCTTCCCGAATGGAATGAGTCCGAACACCTGAAGTTTATGGATGAAGCCGGAATACAGACGTCTTTGTTGTCAATGCCTGCTCCGCACCCCTGTTACGGCGATATTGGCGAGTGCTGCGGAATTGTGCGCAGATATAATACGGAATGTGCTATACTTAAATCGAAATATCCCGGGAAGTTCCTTTTTTGCGCTTCGTTGCCTTTGCCCGATGTGAAGGCTGCCGTAAAAGAGGCTGTTTATGCACTCGATACGCTTGGTGCGGACGGGATAAAGATAGCAACCAACACCCGTGGGCTTTATGTCGGCGATGCGGCTCTCGATACCCTTATGGAAGTTTTGGACAGGCGCGGGGCTGTAGTAGTGCTGCATCCGCACCGCCCCGTTCCGGTAAATGAAACGATTATATCCGTTGCGCCGCTGGCTGTATATGAATATCCCGCAGAGACTACACGTGCCGTTGTAAACATGATTATACGCAATGTCCCTTCCCGTTACGGGAATATAAAGTTCGTGATACCTCATTGCGGCTCGTTTCTGCCTTTGGCTCTTCCCCGCATGAAGTCTGTTTACGGGGTAATGGAGGCGGCAGGCGGTGTCCCTGCAATAGACTGGGACAACAACCTGAAAAATTTTTATTACGACCTTGCCGGCGGTTTGACTCCCGATGTAATGGATGCTCTGCTTTCGGTTACAACTCCGTTGCATCTGTTGTATGGCTCGGATTATCCGTATCTGCCCGTCGGAGTTCTGGTAGGGAATATGGAGCGGCTTCGCAGTATGTTGAGTCGGGACAGGCGCGTTGCCCGTTATGCGGATGATATATTGTGGAAAAATGCCCGGAGACTGTTCCGGACAGATAAAGAACTTACGAAATGACAAGATTGGCTACATGTGCGGTTTGTCTCCTGTTGGCTTTCATGCCGGCCGGAAACGGTGCGGTGGCACAAACCGCAAGTGTAAATGTAACAAGTATGGAAAAGAATAATGCCGGAACAGTACCGTGTACCGATTCTGTATCGGAAACCGTCGGATGTGCCAAACTTCCGCTTTCGCCCGATGCAATTGTGAGGCTTTCCAAAATAGAGGTATATCCCGGGTATATGGATGAATATGTCCGTTATGCGACGGAAGTGGGCGAAATATCGCTGCGTACCGAACCCGGAGTTATAGCCATGTATGCCGTGGCCGAAAAAGAGAACCCCTGCAAGATAACCATTCTGGAGATATATTCGAGCAGGGAGGCTTACGATAAGCATATTGCATCGGAGCATTTCAGACGTTACAAAACCGGTACGCTGAAAATGGTAAAGAGTCTGATTCTTTCCGACCAGACACCGCTTAACCCTGCAAGCAAGATATGTAACTTTATATATAAATGAAAACTATATGAACAAGACTTTTTTAGTAGCTTTATTCTCTATCTTAACATTTGAAATCATGGCACAGGAAAAGATTGTACAAACGGCAGGACGCGACCAGTTGGGCGATTTTGCACCCAAATTCGCGGAGCTTAACGATGATGTCCTTTTTGGCGAGGTGTGGAGCCGTACGGATAAACTCGGCCTTCGCGACCGCAGTCTGGTTACTATAACCTCGTTGATAAGCCAGGGAATTACCGACAGCTCGCTGACTTATCATCTTCAATCGGCTAAGCAAAACGGGATAACCCGTACGGAGATAGCCGAGATTCTGACACATATCGGGTTTTATGCCGGTTGGCCCAAGGCATGGGCGGCTTTTCGTCTGGCAAAGGGGGTGTGGAACGATGATGTCGCCGGCGATGATGCAAAGGCGGCTTTCCAGCGCGAGATGATTTTCCCCATCGGCGAGCCTAATACGGCCTATGCCCGTTATTTTACAGGCAACAGCTATCTTGCGCCTGTCTCGACCGAGCAGGTCGCTATTGCGAATGTTACGTTCGAACCCCGCTGTCGCAACAACTGGCATGTGCATCGTGCCGCAAGCGGCGGAGGCCAGATGCTTGTCGGCGTTGCCGGGCGCGGCTGGTATCAGGAAGAGGGAAAACCCGCTGTGGAGATTCTGCCCGGAACGGTCATACATATACCTGCCAACGTAAAGCATTGGCACGGTGCGGCGGCCGACTGCTGGTTTGCGCACCTCGCATTCGAGGTGCCGGGCGAAGCGACTTCGAACGAGTGGCTGGAACCTGTAACGGACGAGGAGTACAACCGTCTCGGTAAATAGTACTGCCATACGATTATACCGCTCGGAAGAGAGGCTGTACGGATGTCGCGCCGCAGCCTCTCTTCTCTTTTTGTTGCCTTTTTTGTACTTGCTTTTGTTTTGTTGCCGGATTGTTGTAAACGGGTGAAGTGATTTAATCTCTTTGCCGCAAAGCAGCGAAAATAGATGTCGGCTCGGCAGAAGCAAAACTTTTGTTTTGATTATACCCTCTCCTTTTAGTACTTTTGCAAAATAGAACGGCAAAGGGCTTCCTTTATCTTGTCCGCTGCGGTTGCCCGCTTTTGTATGCGGTGCGCCACGTGTAGTTGATAACCACGTTAAAAACAAGTGTTATGAATCGATATGTCTCGGTACGCTTCTTGTTGTTGAGCGTCATTTTCTGTTCTTGCCTGCTTCTGGCAAATATCCTCGAGGTAAAAATAATAAGGTCGGGTTTCTTTACTGTTACCGCAGGGTTGATGCTTTTCCCGGTTACTTATATTATAAACGACTGTATTGTCGAGGTGTGGGGGTACAGGAAATCGCGTCTGGTAATATGGCTCGGCTTCGCCACCAACTTGATTGCCGCCATTTTTACATGGATTGCAGTAGTGTTGCCACCCGACCCCGTGTGGGGCGGACAGGCGGCTTTCGAGGCGATATTTACCGTTACGCCGCGTATTACGCTGGCGAGTCTTGTCGCATTTATAGCAGGGTCGTTTGTCAATGCTTATATAATGAGCCGTATGAAAGTGGCGAGCAAAGGCAGGCGGTTTTCGCTCCGCGCTATCGTTTCGACGCTGGCCGGCGAAGGTATCGATTCTCTGATTTTCTTCCCTGCTGCTTTCTGGGGAATTCTTCCCGAAAGGACTATATTGAACCTTATAATAGCGCAGGCTGTGATAAAAACGCTTTACGAAATTGCCGTCCTGCCCGTTACGATACGTGTGGTAAAACTGATGAAGAAGTACGAAAAGAGTGATATTTACGATAATAGCATATCATATAATATTCTTAATGTAAGAGACTTGTAGTTATGGAACATAAACTTACGCTGCTCGGAAGCAAGACCGATTATCCTACCGAGTATGCGCCTCAGTATCTGGAGGCGTTCGAGAACAAGACGCCCGACCGCGACTATATGGTTAAACTCAACTGCCCGGAGTTTACGTCGCTCTGCCCGATTACGGGACAGCCCGATTTTGCCCGTATAGTTATTCGCTATATCCCCGACCGCTATCTGGTGGAGAGCAAGAGCTTGAAGATATATTTGTTCAGTTTCAGAAATCACGGGGCTTTCCACGAGGAGTGCGTGAATATTATCATGGATGATTTGGTTAAACTGATGTCGCCGAAGTTTATCGAGGTAACGGGCGAGTTTACCGCACGCGGGGGCATAGCCATACATCCGCGCGCCGCATACGGCAAGCCCGGCACGCGTTATGCCGATATTGCCGCCGATGCGCTGCTGCAACTTTAATACCTGTTTTGTCTGTAAAAACGGCTCGGGGTGGTTAATCCCTCCGTGCATATAAGGAAAAAACCGTTCCGGTTTGCTGTGCGATGCCGGAACGGTTTTCGTGTTGTGGCGCGGACAGATGCCTATATGCGCATCATCCCTTCGAGAATGCGGCGTGCCGTGGGGGCTCCGAGACTCTTCTCTATTATCGCCGCTGCAAACGATATGGCTTGCGCCGGGCCGTTGCCGGTTATTATATTGCCGTCGCGTTCAACTTGTGCGGCGGTGTATTCGGCTCCTGTAAGACGGTCTTCGAAACCGGGATAGCATGTGGCGCGTTTCCCTTTGAGTATGCCGTTCTGCCCGAGAACGAACGGCGCGGCACAAATTGCGGCTATGTAGCCTCCCGCTTCGTTTTGCGCTTTCAGAATCTCGGCAAGCGGAGCACATGCTCCGAGATTGGACGAGCCGGGCATCCCACCCGGAAGTATAAGCCATTCGGCATCCGAGAAGTCGGCCTCGCTTATCGTTTCGTCTGCAAGTATGGTTACTCCGTGCGCTCCCTGTACATCGTATTCGTCGGTTATGGAAACCATGCTTACCGGCATGGCTGCTCTCCTTAGCATATCTACTACGGTCAAGGCCTCTATCTCTTCGAATCCTTCGGCCATAAATACAAAACTCTTTTTCATATTGTCGATATTTTTGCGGTTTGTGAAATGCTTTGTCGCGGATATGTCCCTGCTTTGTAATAATCGCATGGCGGTTATGCGGTGGGGCGGCAATGCTGAAAATTATCTTGCCGCATAGCCGTCCCGTCCATATCCTATGTAAAGATAGTCAAAATTTCATTATCTTCGCACAGTTATATAACATTACCGTAAATGAATACGTTCGGAAATATTTTCAGATTGACTACTTTCGGCGAGTCGCATGGCAAAGGTGTGGGCGGTGTGATAGACGGTATGCCTGCGGGCGTACCTGTGGATATGGAGTTCGTGCAACGCGAACTCGACCGTCGCAAGCCGGGACAGTCGGCTCTGGTAACACAGCGTCGCGAGGAGGATTGCGTGGAGATTCTTTCGGGTGTCTTCGAGGGGGTTACCACGGGAACACCGATAGGTTTCGTCGTTTACAACAGCAATATGCGAAGCGGCGATTACGACAATCTGCGCAATATATTCCGTCCGTCCCATGCCGATTTCACTTATTTCGAGAAGTACGGCAGGAGAGACCACCGCGGCGGAGGGCGTTCGTCGGCGCGCGAAACGGTATCGCGTTGCGTGGGAGGGGCTTTCGCCAAGTTGGCTCTGCGTTCCCTCGGCGTAAAGATTAATGCCTATACGTCGCAGGTGGGGGATATAAAGTTGGATAACGACTATACGAAATACGATTTTTCGCTTATCGAGAGCAATCCCGTCCGGTGTCCCGACATGGATGCTGCTGCAAGAATGGCCGATTTGATTCTGCGGGTGAAGGAGGACGGCGATACGATAGGGGGTGTCGTTACTTGTGTTATAAGCGGTCTCCCCGCCGGGATAGGCGAGCCTGTTTTCGGCAAACTGCATGCTGCCCTCGGGTGTGCGATGCTCGGTATAAATGCCGTGAAGGGGTTTGAGTACGGTATGGGATTCGAAGGGGTTGCGCATCGCGGCTCAGAGATGAACGACCGTTTTGTAGTGAAAAACGGGAAGATAGGAACGGTTACCAATAATTCCGGAGGTATCCAGGGGGGTATCTCCAACGGCGAGGATATATACTTCCGAGTTGCGTTCAAACCTGTTGCCACGTTGTTGCAGCGGATTGAGACGCTCGATGTGGACGGCGCCCCTGCCGAAGTGATGACGCGGGGGCGGCACGACCCGTGCGTGTTGCCCCGTGCCGTGCCTGTTGTGGAGGCCATGGCAGCCATGGTGGTTTTCGACAATTATCTGATGTCGCGCTGTTCAAGAATCTGACACTCTCCGTTTTTATGACTCTGCTTCCGTTCAACGATATGGGGTTGTTCTTCCGCAAGCGGTTTCCCCGCTTCAAGGTGCAGAAGATTTCGGTCGATGCCGGGTTTTCCTGCCCCAACCGCGACGGCAGCAAAGGACTCGGCGGGTGCATATATTGCAACAATGCGGCATTTACCCCGTCGTATTGCGGCAACGGCGCAGGTGTCTCCGAACAGATTGCCCGCGGTCGCGAGTTTTTTGCCCGCAAGTATCCCGATATGCGGTATCTTGTCTATTTCCAGTCGTACACCGGGACTTATGCGGCGGTGGAACGGGTTAAATCGCTCTACGACGAGGCGCTGTCGTGCGACGGTGTGGAGGGGTTGATAATAGCTACGCGCCCCGACTGTATGCCGGACGAACTGCTTGACTACCTGCACGGCGTGTCGCAGCGCAGGTTCGTGCTTGTGGAGTACGGTGCGGAGAGTTGTAACGACGATACTCTGGTGCGCATAAACCGCTGCCATACGTGGAACGATACGGTGGATGCCGTGTCGCGTACCGCGGAGAGAGGAATCCTTTGCGGTCTGCATCTGATACTCGGCTTGCCGGGTGAGGGGCGGGAGGCGATTTTGCGAAGTGCGGACGTAGTGTCGCAGTTGCCTGTTACCACACTGAAACTGCACCAGTTGCAGGTTATTCGCGGTACGGCTCTTGCCCGCATGTTCGGCGAGGACGGCAACGCGGTGCATGTTTACGGATTGCAGGAGTACGTCGGGCTGGTGGCCGATTTTATAGAGCGGGTGCGTCCCGATATTGTTATGGACAGGTTCGTTTCGCAGTCTCCGTCCGAACTGCTCGTCGCTCCCCGCTGGGGCGTGAAGAACCATGAATTTACCGCTTTGCTGACGGCGGAGATGAAACGCCGCTCCACATGTCAGGGAGCGAAGTATTCGGGAGAGCAGTCCCCTTCCGTGTCGTTGTAATGTTTCGTTTTTTTTGTATGCGTAATTTTATAATCATATTGTTTTCGGCATTTCTCCTTTCTGTCGCGGTGTCGTGCGGTCATGCCACACAGGATACGGTAACTGCGGGGAATAATCTGTATGCCCGAGGGTTTTCCCTTTCCGATTGCGACGGGTATAAAATTCTGGATATTCGCAATCCGTGGGATACGTTGCGGCTCTTGCACCGTTATCTGTTGGTGCCGAAGGGTGCAGCGATTCCCGATTCAATGCCTCAGGGAACGTTGCTGCGCACCCCTCTCGGCCGGGTTGCCGTATATGCCTCGCAGCATTGCGCGGTTATGAGCCGCCTCGGTGTGGAGGGAAACGTGGCGGGTATCTGCGATGCTTATTACGTGGCCGATACAGTTGTCAAGAAGCGTTTGAAACAGGGTGAAATAGTTGATTTGGGGTCGTCGTTCCTCCCCGATATGGAGCGACTTGTCTCCCTGTCGGCCGAGGCGATTATCCTTTCTCCCTACAAGGATGGTTCGTACGGGAAGGCGGGTGAGCTGGGGATTCCGTTGGTGGAGATTGCCGATTATATGGAAAATTCCCCTTTGGCGCGTGCCGAGTGGATAAAGGTGTTCGGCGCATTGTTCGATTGCGGTGCGCTTGCCGATTCTGCCTTTTCCGTTACGTGCAGCCGCTATGATTCTCTTGCCGCAATGGCAGCCGTGGCGGTGGAGCGTCCGACGCTGTTTTGCGAACTGAAGACGGGAGGCGTGTGGTATCAGCCCTGCGGCGAAAGTTATATGGCCGCGCTTTACCGCGATGCGGGAATAGACTATTTGTGGAGCGATACTCCGGGAACGGGTTCGCTTTCGTTGTCGTTCGAGGAGGTGCTGTCGCGTGCCGTCCATGCCGACTTGTGGGTGTTCAAATATGCCGACGAGACGCGCGACCGCCGCCTGTCGGACTTGGCGCGCGAGTTCGCCCCGTATTCCGGGTTCGATGCTTTTAAAAACGGCGGGGTGTGGGGGTGCAACAGCGTGAAGTCTCCGTTTTTCGAGGATTTGGCTGTTTCGCCCGACCGCGTCCTGCACGATTTTATGCTTATGGCTCACCCCGAACTCTTTTCGGCGGATGATACTGCTTTTTATTTTAAACGTTTGGAAAAATGAAACCTGTCGGGTGGCTGATATTGTCGTTGTTGCTGCTGGGGCTTTTTGCCGCCAATCTTTTCTGGGGGTCGGTGTCGGTCCCGTTCGGCAGCGTCGTGGATATTCTTTCGGGTAACGGCGATGCGGTAAATCCGACATGGAACTTTATAGTAACGCAGTCGCGTATTCCGCAAGGCGTTACGGCCATGCTGGCAGGCGCATCGCTTGCCGTGGCGGGTCTTATGCTGCAGACGGCTTTCGGCAACCCGCTTGCAGGGCCTTCAATCCTCGGTATTACTTCGGGAGCGTCTTTGGGCGTGGCTGTGGTGATGCTGTCGGCAGGTTCCGTCATTGGGGGTACGGTGGCTGGTTCGTTGTCGGCCGTGGCAGGTGCTTTTGCAGGGTCGATAGTTACTCTCGGCATTATAATACTCTTTTCCTCCGTACTCCGCAGCAGCGTCATGCTGCTGATTGTCGGGATTATGGTGGGGTATGTGGCTAATTCCGCCATTACGCTGCTCAACTTTTTTGCATCGGCGCAGAACGTTTTTGCTTATACGCTTTGGGGCATGGGCGATTTTTCGAGCGTTACGCTCGGCGAGCTTCCCCTTTTCGTGTCGGTATCGGCGGCCGGTCTCTTCTTCTCGTTTTTGCTGGTGAAACCGCTCAACGCTTTGCTGCTCGGCGAACGGTATGCGGCAAATCTGGGCGTGAATGTCCGCCGTACGCGCGTCATGCTGCTGCTGTGTACGGGATTGCTTACGGCAATAGTTACGTCGTATTGCGGGCCTGTGTCGTTTCTGGGACTTGCCGTGCCGCATATGGCGCGTCTGGCGATAGGGTCGTCGAATCATAACGTGCTGCTTCCCGTTACGGTATTGATGGGGGCGGCTACCGCACTGCTCTGCAATCTGCTCTGTTCCCTGCCGTGGCAGGGCGGGGTGATACCTCTGAATGCGGTTACTCCGATATTCGGTGCTCCCGTTATTATTTATGTTATTGTAAACCGTTCGAAGATAGAGTATTTTAACTGATGATGACGACAAAACGCGTAACGGTGGAGGCTGAGGCTCTTTCTATCGGATATGGAAAGGGAAACTCTGCAAGGTGTGTGGCGGAAGGTATCGGCTTCTCGCTGTACGAGGGGGAACTGGTTCTGTTGCTCGGTCGCAACGGTGTGGGCAAATCTACGCTGTTGCGTACGTTGTCGGCCATGCAGCCTCCGCTTGCGGGGCGTGTCTCGATATGCGGCCGGGATATTGCGCGCGTGTCGCTGCAACGCTTGTCGGCATCGGTGTCGGTGGTGCTTACCGACAAGACTTTTGCCGGCGGCTTGAGGACGGACGAGGTGGTATCGCTGGGGCGTTATCCCTTTACCGGGTTTATGGGTCGCTTGTCGGAGACCGACCGCAGGGTGGTGCGTGAGGCGTTGTCGGCTGTCGGGATGTTGCATAAGGAGCGGGACTATTTTTCGCGCCTCTCCGACGGTGAACGGCAAAAGGTGATGGTGGCCAAGGCTCTGGCTCAGGAGTCGGATGTGATAATACTCGACGAGCCGACGGCTTTTCTCGACTTGCCGAGTCGTCTGGAGATGCTAGCGCTTATGCGGAGGCTGGTTGTGGAGCGGCGCAAGACGGTGCTGTTTTCCACTCACGATATAGAGCAGTCGTTGCCGTATGCCGACAGGCTGCTGTTATTCTCTCCGTCGGGGCTTTGCTGCCGTACCGTGCGCGATGCCGCGGAGAGCGGGGCTTTGGAAGCGATATTCGACGGTTGCGGCCTGCATTACGACAAGGCGGCAATGCGCTTTTCACTGGATGACGGGAGGGTGCGTGCCTGCGGTAACGGCGGTGCGGATTGATTTGGCGGCTTTTGGAATTTTAATGTTTTTCGAGATATGAAATATTATTTGGTTGCAGGCGAGGCATCGGGCGATTTGCATGCTTCGCGGCTGATGCACGAGATTAAACAGTTGGACAAGGAGGCCGATTTCCGTTTTTTCGGCGGCGACTTGATGCAGGCTGAGGGGGGCGTACTTGTTCGTCATTATCGCGACATGGCTTTTATGGGGTTTATCGATGTGGCGCGGAATCTCGGCACGATAATGAACCTGATGGAGGAGTGCCGCAGGGATATTCGCCTGTATGCCCCCGATGCTGTCATTCTGGTCGATTATCCCGGGTTTAACCTGAAGATTGCCCGTTATGTAAAGGAGACTCTGGGGATAAAGGTGCATTATTATATCGCTCCGAAAATATGGGCGTGGAAAGAGTACCGCATAAAGAGCATAAAACGGTATGTCGATTTCATGTATTCCATTCTGCCGTTCGAACCGGATTATTTCGCCCGTCTCGGCTATAAGGTCGATTATGTGGGCAACCCCACGGTGGACGAACTTCTTGTGCGTCCTTACGCCGACGAGACGTTCGACGACTTCGTGCGCGACAATTCGCTGCCGTCCAAACCGATAATAGCGCTTGTATCCGGAAGTAGGGTGGGAGAGATAAAGGGTTCGCTGCCGCGTATGATAGAGAGTGCGCGGCACCTGACCGATTACCAGCTTGTGGTGGCAGGCGCCCCCGGCATATCGCCGTTGCTGTATGCTTCCATTATCGGCGACCTCCCCGTAGTCGTGCTGTACGGCAAGACGCACCGCCTTATGAAACAGGCGACGGCTGCTCTCGTTACGTCGGGTACGGCCACGCTCGAGGCTGCCGTAATAGGAGTGCCGCAGGTGGTTTGCTATCATGTTTTCGGCGGCAGGGTTACGCACAAGATTTTCGAATATGTGTTGAGGAACATCAGTTATGTGTCGCTGGTGAATCTGATTGCCGACCGTCCAGTGGTAAAGGAACTTCTTGCTCATCATTTCAACCCGCGCGATACGCGCAGGGAATTGGAGAGGATTCTTCGTCCTGACGTCAGGGCGGAAATGTCCGAAGGGTATGCCGAAGTGATGCGGCGTCTCGGGGGGACGGGTGCAGCCCGCCGTGCAGCCGCTCTTGTCGTGGAACGTGCGGGGCGGCACAATTTTTAACCTCTTTCGGCGTTATATCTCTGATGAAAGGTGTCGGATACATATCGGCAGTTGTGGCTCTGGTGGCATCGCTTGCGTTGCTGCCGGGGTGTTTCGACGAGGAGTTTTCTTCTTCTCCGTCGGACGTGCTGTCGTTTTCGGTCGATTCGCTCCGTTTCGATACCGTCTTTACCACAATGGGTACTGCAACGCAAAACTTCAAGGTCTATAACCGCAACAGCAAGGCGTTGATGATTAGCTCTATAAATCTGGCCGATGCCGGTAAAAGCGGGTTCTATATCAATGTGGACGGCATGAAAGGCCCTGATATATACAATATGGAGATTTCGGCGGGCGACAGCCTTTATGTGCTGGTGGAGATAACCGCTCCCGTTTCGGGACAGAACGCCCCGTTGCTTATAAAGGACTCGATAGTGTTTATCGTGAACGGGGTAAGGCAGGATGTCAAACTGGAGGCTTTCGGTCAGGATGCCGTTCCGCTGCGGAAAGTTGAATATGCCGACGGGGTGCATACTCTTAATGCCGACAAGCCGTATATAGTTTATGATACTCTTTCCGTAGGGGAGAATGCCGAGCTTGTTTTGTCGCCGGGTGCGCAGCTCTGTTTCCATGCGGGCTCCAAACTGGTGGTGGAGGGGAAGATTACGGCAAAGGGGGAGATTGACAATCCTGTTGTGCTGCGCGGCGACCGCCTCGACAACATGTTTTCGTATCTGCCTTACGACCGTCTTGCAGGTCAGTGGGACGGCGTGTATATAAAGGAGAAGAGTTATGACAACGTATTCGACCATGTTGTAATGCGCGGAACGGTGAACGGACTTGTTCTCGATTCGGCCGATGTGTCGCGCAACAAGATTACGATAACCAACAGTGTGCTGCACAATTCGAGCAACAATATCCTTACGGTAAAACAGTGCAGCGCCTCGGTGCAGAACAGCGAGCTGTCGAATGCCGTCGGCGCGCTTGTTTACATGGAGGGAGGGACGGCCGATTTCCTGCAATGTACGCTGGCAAACTACTATGCTCTTTTCGAAAGCATTAAATTGCCGATGATTTATCTGACGCGCTTCGACGACCCCGAACTTGTGTCTCCGGCGCATGTCTCGTTCGGCAACTGCATTGTAACCGGCAATGCCGGTGTCGTCTCTCCGTCGGATGTTACGACTCTTGCCGTGTCGTTCCGCAACACCCTCTTTTCGGTGGCGGGGAGCGATGACGACAATTTCATAAACTGCATATGGGGCGGAACGCCCATGTTCAACTGCGTCGGCGGGGATATTTATTACTACGATTACAGAATAAGTTCGTCGGCTTCGTCGGCATACCATACCGGCGACGAGTCGCTGCTTACCGAACCGCTCCGCCGCGACATGTACGGCGTGGAGCGTCCGTACGGCACCAATCCCGATGTCGGCGCGTACCAGATTGTGGTGCCGCAGGATACTCCGCCGGTGGGCGGTGGGGAGTAATACGGCCGATACGGATTCGGTCTGCCTGCCGCATTTATCATGTAAAACTTTCATCCGCAAGGTCTGTTTTCTCCGCTATTTTACTACCTTCGTACCATATTTATATTGTTGAGATGAAAGATAAGCAACCTTTGATTCTTGTTACCAACGATGACGGCATTGATGCCGGCGGTATTCATGCTCTTGTCGAAATGATTTCGGATATGGGGCGTATTGTCGTAGTTGCCCCCGACGGGCCTCGTTCGGGTCAGTCGTGTGCCCTTACCGTAAGCAGGCCGTTGCGCCTTACGCCGGTTGCGGACGACGGGCATGTGGCGTACTACAAGACCGACGGGACTCCTGTCGATTGCGTGAAACTGGCTATCAACGAAATTCTCGGGGGACACCCCGATTTAATCCTGTCGGGAATAAACCACGGCTCCAACACGGCCATCAGTACGATATATTCCGGTACTATGGGTGCGGCGTACGAAGGGAGCGTGATAGGCGTACCGTCGGCGGGTTTTTCTCTTTGCACGCACGATGTCTCTCCCGATTTCGGCTGCTGTCGCGAAATGGTGCGACGGACGACAAATGCGCTTCTCGAGAAACCTCTCCCGTATTCTGTCTGCCTCAATATAAATATCCCGTACGAATGTGATATCAAGGGGGTGCGTATCTGCCGTCAGGCTCTCGGTTACTGGACAGAGGAGTATGAAAAGCGTATCGACCCGCGCGGCCAGAGTTATTATTGGGTTACGGGGCGTTTCGTCAATACCGAGCCTGATGCCGATGATACCGATTCGTGGGCGGTTGCAAACGGATACGTCGCTGTTGTCCCGACTTCGTGCGACAGAACGGCAGTGGATGCGTTTCCTGCGGTGAAACGCCTCTTTTCATTATAGAAACTCTCCTGTTTCCATACCGTTTGCGGCATACGGGTAATATTTGTGCATAAATTTGCGTTTTATGCAGTATTTATGCAAATATGTTGTCTATACAATGAAAAAACTTCCGTTTATACGGTATATATATTCAGAATAATCTCTATCTTTGCGCTCTCCGTGTATTGCGAGAGCGTTTTTTTATGCGGTTTCAGAAAATCTGCATGTAATAATGTATAAAAACTGCATATATGCTGTTTGCTGATGCACGGCGATTAAATTAAATGACGGAGTGAAAAACAAGGCGGCAAGAATCCAGAAGATAAAGGAACTCGTTTCGGGCGGTACAATCGACTCGCAGAGCCGTTTGCTGGAGTTGCTGCGCGAGAGCGGATTCGACTTGACGCAGGCCACCCTGTCGCGCGACTTGAAAAGGATGCGGATAGCAAAGGTGGGCGACGGGAACGGGGGGTACATATACATATTGCCCGACTCGGCGCGCCATACGGTTGCAGGACACGTATCAGGCGTACATCATGCCGCTCCGTCCGCAGGGTTCGTCTCGATAGACTTCTCGGGACAGTTCTGCGTAATCAAGACCCGTCCGGGATATGCCGGCGGAATAGCTCTCGAAATAGACGCTCTCGATTCGCATGCGGTGATGGGAACTATCGCCGGCGACGATACGATACTTGTTATCTTGCGCGAGAACGAATCGAGACGACAGGTAATGTCAATACTTAAAAATATAATACCGACGTTGGAAGAAAAAACTGAATAAAGAGAATATGGAAGACAATATTCAGATAATGATTGCCGATGAAAGGCATCTGCCGCTTGTGGAGACTATTCTCGATACAATCGAGAAGGCGGCGAAGATTCGCGGTACGGGTATAGCCCGCCGTTCGCCCGATTACGTAAGGCAGAAAATGCTCGAGGGGAAGGTGATAATAGCAATGGACGGCGACAAGTTCGCAGGGTTCTGTTATATCGAGAGCTGGAGTAACAAGCAGTTCGTGGCGAACTCAGGTTTGATAGTGGTGGACAAATACCGCGGCCACGGGTTGGCAAAAAGGATAAAAAAGAAATCGTTCGAAGTATCGCGCGAAAGATTCCCCGAAGCCAAACTTTTCGGGCTTACGACAGGATTGGCGGTGATGAAGATAAATACCGAACTCGGTTACCGTCCCGTGCCGTTCTCCGAACTGACCGACGACGATGCTTTTTGGAAAGGGTGTCAGACGTGCGTGAACTACGATATTCTGCAACGTACAGGACGCAAGATGTGTCTCTGTACCGGTATGCTGTACGACCCTGCCGAGCATAAGAACGATGCGATAATGAAAGCCGCTGCCGAAAAGGCTCTGGCCGAGCAGGAGGCTGCCGAGAAGGCAAGGGAGAGTGAAAATAAAGAGAGTGATAAAGAACAGAATAAATAATTTGAACAATAAATAAAATGGGAAAAGAAAAAGTTGTTTTGGCTTTCAGCGGAGGTCTTGATACCTCGTTTTGTGCAAAGTATCTTACCGAAGAGTGCGGATACGAGTTATATACTGCAATAGCCAATACCGGCGGATTCAACGCCGACGACCTCAAACTGATAGAGGAAAAAGCCTACAAGTTGGGCGCAGTTAAACATGCTTCTCTCGACATTACGGGCGAATACTACGACAAGAGTATAAAATACATGATATTCGGGAACGTCCTGCGTAACGGTACTTACCCCATATCGGTAAGTTCCGAAAGGATATTTCAGGCTATCGCAATAATAAACTATGCCAAGGAAGTAGGTGCACAGTATGTGGCACACGGAAGCACCGGTGCAGGTAACGACCAGGTACGTTTCGACCTTACATTCCAGATTCTCGCTCCGGAGATAAAGATTCTTACTCCTACCCGCGACATGACCCTTACCCGCGAATATGAAATAGACTATCTGAAGAAACACGGTTTCGAGGCCGACTTCAAGAAGATGGAGTATTCAATCAACAAAGGGCTTTGGGGAACCAGCATAGGCGGAAAGGAGACATTGAAGAGTAACGAAACTCTTCCCGAAGAGGCATACCCGTCGCAGATGACAGCCGACGGAGAGGAGCGTCTGAGCATCGACTTCGTAGAGGGCGAGATAGCTGCCGTAAACGGCAAGCCTTATGCCGACAAGGTTGCTGCAATACAGGAGATTGAAGCGATAGCGTCGAAGTATGCGATAGGCCGCGACATGCACATAGGCGATACGATAATCGGCATCAAGGGTCGTGTAGGTTTCGAGGCTGCCGCACCGATGGTGATAATAGCCGCTCACAAGATGCTGGAGAAACATACTCTTACCAAGTGGCAGCAGTACTGGAAAGACCAGATAGGCACATGGTACGGGATGTTCCTGCACGAAGCACAGTATCTCGAACCCGTAATGCGCGACATGGAGGCGTTCCTGCAGAGTTCGCAGCGTAACGTAACGGGTCGCGTACTGGTTGATTTGAAACCTTACCGTTATGTTCTGGTGGGCGTTGAGAGCGATTTCGACCTTATGAAGTCCGATTTCGGAGAGTACGGCGAAGTAAACAAGGCATGGAACGCCGACGATGTGAAAGGTTTCACGAAGATATTGGGCAACCAGATGAAGATATACCACTCCGTACAGAAGAAAAACGGCAAAAACGAATAACCTATGATAAAAGCTGGAATAATAGGCGGTGCCGGTTATACCGCAGGCGAACTGTTGCGTTTGCTGATTAATCATCCGGACGTGGAGGTGGCTTTCGTAAACAGCAGCAGCAATGCGGGAAATGCCATAACCGATGTTCATTCGGGTCTTTACGGCGAAACGTCGTTGAGGTTTACCGACAAGTTGCCGGTGGACGAGATAGACGTCCTCTTTTTCTGTACCGCTCACGGCGATACCAAAAAGTTCATGCAGCAGCATGTTTTGCCGGAAGGGTTGAAGATTGTCGATTTGTCGATGGATTACCGTCTTGCCGACGAGTCGCACGACTTCGTTTACGGTCTCCCCGAACTGAACCGCAAAAAGATTATACGCGCCACCCATATCGCCAACCCCGGGTGTTTTGCAACGGCAATACAGCTGGCTTTGCTGCCGCTTGCCAAGAACCTGTTGCTCAACAAGCCGGTACATGTTACGGCAATAACGGGTTCGACGGGCGCGGGGCAGAAACTCTCTCCCACGTCGCATTTCAGCTGGAGGGATAACAACCTGTCGATATACAAGGCGTTTACCCATCAGCACCTCGCCGAGATAAAGGAGAGCCTCGCTTCGCTCCAGCAAAGTGTTACCGACGAGATTAACTTCATCCCGGTACGCGGCGCGTTCACTCGCGGTATCTTTGCGATGGCCTATACCGAGTGTCCGGTCGCACTGGATGAAATAGTCTCCCTCTACAAGGAGTATTACGACGACCATTCGTTTACTCATGTCTGCGACAAGCCTATCGATTTGAAACAGGTGGTGAATACCAACAAATGTCTGTTGCACCTGCAGAAGGAGGGGAACAAACTCCTCGTTACATCGGCAATAGACAACTTGCTGAAAGGCGCATCCGGTACGGCTGTCCATAATATGAATCTGTTGTTCGGGCTGAAAGAGGATGTCGGTCTCCGTCTGAAATCTTCGGCCTTTTAATAATTTGTCAAGATGAAACTGTTCGATGTTTATCCGCTCTTCGATCTCGAAATCGTTTCGGGAAAAGGGTGTAAAGTATATGATACGAACGGAACGGAGTATCTCGACCTTTACGGCGGACATGCCGTAATAGCAATCGGGCACTCGCATCCGTATTATCTCGCCAAGTTCAAGGAACAGGCCGATAAATTGATATTCTATTCCAATTCGGTTATAAACTCTTTGCAGAGGGAACTTGCCGCCAAATTGGGGGAAGTGTCGGGATATGAAGATTATTCGCTTTTCCTCGTGAATTCCGGAGCAGAGGCTAACGAAAACGCACTGAAACTCGCTTCGTTCCATACGGGACGGAAGCGTGTGGTGTCGTTCAAGAAGGCTTTTCACGGACGTACTTCGGCTGCCGTCAAGGTTACCGACAACCCGAAAATAGTATCGCCTGTCAATGACGGAATGGATGTTACGTTTATTGAATTCGGCGATGTCGAGGGGTTGAAAAGGGAACTCGCGGCAAATGACGTGTGTGCGGTAATTATGGAAGGGATACAGGGTGTAGGCGGAATCAGAATTCCCGACGATGAGTTTATGCGTACTGTAAGAACCCTTACCGAAGAGACCGGCACGATGCTTATCCTCGACGAGATACAGTCGGGGTACGGCCGCAGCGGTAAATTCTTCGCGCACCAGTTTGCAGGGATACGTCCCGACCTTATAACCGTGGCCAAGGGTATAGCAAACGGTTACCCGATGAGCGGCGTGCTGATAAGCCCCGTGTTCAAGCCTGTTTATGGTATGCTCGGAACTACGTTCGGCGGAAACCAGCTCGGCTGCGTTGCGGCTTTGGCAGTTCTTGATGTCATAAAGAACGAGAATCTGATTGAGAATGCCGCAAAGGTGGGTGCGTTCCTTATGGAGAAACTCGGTGAAATTCCGGGGATAAAGGATGTGCGCGGACGGGGCTTGATGATAGGTATGGAGTTCGATTACGACATAAAGGAGTTGAGAAAACGCCTTTTGTTCGAACAACACGTCTTTACGGGCGTATCGGGAACAAATGTAATAAGGCTGCTTCCGCCTCTCGTGTTGAGTATGGATGAGGCTGCCGAGTTTATCGACAGGTTTAAAAAATTGCTTTGATTATGAAGATTGCGATAATAGGTGCCGGCAACATAGGCGGGGCGATAGCTTCGGGTCTTATGGAGAGCGGATATTCCGCTCAGGCCGATATTGTGGTTTCCGACCCCGAAGAGGTAAAGGTAAAGAAACTTGCAGAGGATTATCCCGGACTGAAAGGGACAAGCGATAACCGCGAGGCGGTGAAGGGAGCGGACATAGTTGTTATTGCCGTTAAACCGTGGCTTGTAGAGCCGCTGTTGTCGTCGCTGGAACTGGAAGAGAACCAGATTCTCGCATCGGTAGCCGCAGGGGTAACGTTCGAAAAGCTGGCGACATATACAGGCAAGTCGCTTGCCATGTTCCGCATAATACCCAACACGGCGATACGCAAAAGGGCGAGCATGAGCCTTATCGCTTCGATGGGGGCGACGGAAGAGCAGGAGAAGATGATGCTCGATATTTTCGACCGCCTCGGGTTTGCAATGATGATACCCGAATCGAAGATGGAGGCCGGAACGGCAGTATCGTCGTGCGGAATAGCATATGTGCTTAAATACATATATGCAGCAACAGAGGCAGGCGTGGAAATGGGGCTTTATCCGCACGAGGCGATGATGATGGTTGCGCAGTCGGCAAAAGGGGCTGCGGAGCTGTTGCTCTCGGGCGACACGCATCCTGCCGTGGAGATTGACAAGGTAACCACCCCCGGCGGCCTGACGATAAAAGGGGTGAATACCCTCGATGCCGAAGGGTTCTCGGCTGCCGTTATAAAGGCAATTAAAGCCAGCGTGTAACATATGCGTTTGGTTTATCGGCGGCATTTTGTCGGTCGGTTCGGCTTTCGGACGTAGGAGTCTGGATATTGCCGATAATTATAAAAAAGAGCCGTATCGTGTTAGCGATACGGCTCTTTTTACGGTTGGCGATTGGGCTGACTGTTTTATGTCGTTGCAGTTATCAGATGTGTGTCGGATTTTTCTGTTCAGCAGATTTCTGAGCTGTTGCATTTCCAGACACCCTCCTCGTTCGTCCGTTTTTTCCGCCAGCACACGGGATTTACCCCGTCGGTGTATCGCCGCATGTAAAGGCCGTGCGAAGTGTCATGCCGGTTGGTGCGGCTACTTGGCTTGCTCTGCGGGTGCGGCATCTTCGGAGTTTTTCGATTTTGTCAAGACGGACAACGCGTCGGGCGTACCCTCACCAAACCCGTAAGTCCGTGAATAATAGCGGAAATATTATTTTATATATAATTGCAAAATTGTTTTTTTCTATCTTTGTTTAAAAATATAAATTATGACAAGCGGAAACAAGATGAAAAAGATTTACGTTTTGGTTGCCCTGCTCGCATTTGCCGTTGCAGCGTGCAAGGACGATGACAACGGTATCGAAGGCAATGTCCCTGCTGTTGTTACGGAAGAATTCGATGAGGCGTTTGCCCGTGAGTTGTTTAACCGCGGATACATTACCGACCCGCAGGATATTGCCAAGATTAAGGAAGAGGTTGCCGGCATTACGGAACTCGATGTCTCGGATAAGCTGAGTAACGGTGAATTGACCTCATTGAAAGGAATCGAATATTTCAGTTCGTTGCAGAGACTGGTATGCTCCGGGAATAAGTTGACCGCTCTCGATGTCAGCTGCAATACAGCTTTGGACTACTTGGACTGCAACAATAATAACCTGACGGAGCTCGATGTCAGCAGTAATACGGAGTTGGAGTACTTGACCTGCTACTATAATAACCTGACGGGGCTTGATGTCAGCGGCTGTACTGCGTTGACGGTGTTGCAGTGCAACAGTAATAACCTTACCGGGCTTGATGTCAGCAGTAATACGAAGTTGCAGTCCTTGACCTGCTCCTATAATAACCTGACGGAGCTCGATGTCAGCAGTAATACGGAGTTGGAGTACTTGACCTGCACCTTTAATAAACTGACGGAGCTTGATGTCAGCCGTAATACGAAGTTGGTGTACTTGTACTGCTACAATAATGCATTGACCACGCTTGATGTCAGCAACAATACGGCGTTGACGGTGTTGTCCTGCGACTATAATAAACTGACGGAGCTTGATGTCAGCAACAATACTGCGTTGACGCAGTTGTGGTGTCACTATAATAACCTGACGGAGCTCGATGTCAGCAACAATACGGCGTTGACGAAGTTGTGGTGCTACAATAATAACCTGACGGAGCTTGATGTCAGCAACAATATTGCGTTGACGCTGTTGCAGTGCTACGGTAATCCGGGGAGCGGGGGTGTTTTCGAGGTAAAGGCTTGGTTCGACGACACGACGGTTCCTTCCGGAAGTTTTACGACCAACCCTTGGAAATATAACGGCAGTACCGTAACAATCCACTATCAGAAAAAATAGGACAGGTTGCCGCCCTTCCGTTTGCGGAAGGTGTCGGTTAGGCGAAGCAATGATATGAAAGGAGGCGGCGGCGATTTCCGTCGCCTCCCCCTTCGTCTGTTATTTTTCCCGTGAATCTGCCGCAGATGCGGTTATTTGTGTTATTTTTGGAGTGGACATGTGTGCCGGTGCGTGAACGGACTGGTTGTGCGGCCGGCTGATTTTTGTGTGATTTTAAAAGTATTTGGTCGGTTATATGGAACTTTTGGAATTTCTCGATTTTGTCAAAAGGGGAGAGATGCCGGATGCTCCCGATGTTTGCGCCTTTATGCACGAAATGAGCGAGGAGGCGCGGCGGATTACGTTTGAACTCAACTCGGCATATCGTTCTCCCGACGAGGTTCGCGCACTTGTATCGCGTCTGTTCGGCAGGGAGGTGGATACTTCGTTCCGCCTGTTCCCTCCGTTTTATACCGATTTCGGCAAGAATATAACGGTCGGCAGGAATATTTGCTACCATTGAGCCGTAAAATAATATACATGTATGATGAATTTCGACGAATATATACACCAAAGCGAACCGCATAAACGGGAAAAGGGGTACGCATGGCAGACTGCAATCGGGTTGCAGGCTGTTGACGGGCTTAAACCTTCAGCCTATTTGATTGAAACAGCACGCAAAGATATTGAGGGAGAAATTACTATTGATGAAGTAGAACAACTCATAAAGAGCTATTACAGGTCAAAAGAAATACGTACGCCCGAAGATGCGGAAACGCATGAGGCGGATATGGTTTCAACCAACATCCGCCGGCTTCTTACTGAAAAGACCTTTGCTTTTACGCTTGTCGGGCTGACATCGATTCATCGTCGCATATTCGATGGTGTATTCGAATTTGCCGGTCAAATCCGCGATTACAACATTACAAAAAAGGAGTGGGTTCTTCGGGGTGATACTGCGCTTTATGTTTCCGCACCTGATATCTGTAAGGCTGTTGAATACGATTTGGAACAGGAGCGGCAATTTGACTATTCCAAAGTGGACAGATACGGCCTTGTGAGCCATATCGCCAAATTTGTATCCGGACTATGGCAAATTCATCCGTTCGGCGAGGGCAATACCCGAACGACTGCCGTGTTCACGATTCTCTATTTGCGTTCTATGGGCTTTGATGTAACAAACGACTTGTTCGCTAATCATTCGTGGTATTTCCGTAATGCTCTGGTTCGTGCCAACTACCAAAACCTGCAAAAGGGCATCATGCGTAATTCGGAATATCTGGAACTTTTCTTCCGTAATCTGTTATTGGGCGAAAACAATGAATTACGGAATCGCTATATGTTGGTCAATACCCCCGAAGTAGCGATAACGGCACAGGTGCAGCATGTAAACCGTACAAGTACCGAACAACCTGCCGTACAAGTATCCGAACAAGTTCGTGCTTTATTGCTAACCTTGTCAAATGAACAATTACCTTTGAAAGGTTTAATGGAGAAGTTCGGCTTAAAGCATCGCCCTACATTTATGGAAAATTACATAACTCCCGCTTTGGAAGCAGGTATTCTCAAAATGCTGTATCCGGCTAAGCCAAACCATCCTCGACAGAAATATTTGTTGACGACAAAGGGATTAGCATTATATAATGAAATCAGGGCAAAGGAATAATACTAATAATTACGTTTGTTATGTCTCTTTCGGCGGTGTCGTAACACTCCTATTGAAAGATTCTTTCCCGATGTGTTTGCCGTAAATAGTTTTATTTGCTTTATTTTTGAGTTGTGTATGTGTCGGCATTGAAAGCGGATGTTTATACAGTGCCTTGTTAATAATATAAATGTTGCATATATGGAACTTTTGGAATTTCTCGATTTTGTCAAAAGGGGGGAGATGTTGGATGCTCCCGATGTTTGCGCCTTTATGCACGAAATGAGCGAGGAGGCGCGGCGGATTACGTTTGAACTCAACTCGGCATATCATTCTCCCGACGAGGTTCGCGCACTTGTATCGCGTCTGTTCGGCAGGGAGGTGGATGCTTCGTTCCGCCTGTTCCCTCCGTTTTATACCGATTTCGGCAAGAATATAACGGTCGGCAAAAATGTCTTTATAAATGCCTGTTGCCATTTTCAGGACCACGGCGGGGTAACAATCGGCGACGGTTGCCAGATAGGTCATGCCGTCGTATTCGCCACTCTCAACCACGGTCTGACTCCCGAAGAGCGTCCGTTTACACGTCCTGCCCCCATTACGCTCGGCAAAAACGTATGGGTCGGCTCCAACGCTACCATATTGCAGGGGGTTGCGATTGGCGATAACAGTGTCATAGCCGCGGGTGCTGTCGTTACCCGCAATGTGCCGGCCAATGTCATTGTGGGTGGCGTGCCGGCAAAGGTTATTCGGTCGATATAGCGTTTTTCTCTTCGGCTGTCGCCCTCGCTGCCCGATAAATGCGGTTTGCTTCGCAATATGTTTTTTGCTTTTGATTAAAGGACGGCTTTTGCAATGCAGTGAAGCATGTTTTTGTCCATTCTTCTTTGCAGCGCGAAGAACGAAC